>JANQRV010000307.1 GCA_028284395.1 Saprospiraceae bacterium | reverse complement strand
TCGCGGTACCATTTATGTCAACTGGGCCGATCAACGCAATGGATCTGATGATACCGATATTTGGATTGCAAAATCCACGGACGGCGGCGATACCTGGAGCCTCCCGATCCGGGTCAATGATGACCCTCCCGGGAAACACAATTTCCTGACTTGGCTCAGCGTCGATCCGATTACTGGCTATATCTATATTGTCTTCTATGATCGCCGGGCCTATGAAGACCTCCAGACGGATGTCTATTTGGCATTTTCAAAGGATGGGGGATTGAGCTTCGAGAATCAGAAAATAAGCACACAACCTTTTACCCCACAGTCATCCGTCTTTTTCGGAGACTACAACAATATTCACGCTTACGACAACCGCATCCGGCCTATTTGGACCCGTTTTGAGGAAGGACGACTAAGTGTGTGGACTGCTTTGATAGACCTGTAGTCACTGCCCCAATATGGAAGGTTGGCCGCTTTAGTTGCCTATGAAACAGAAAGGGCTTACCTTCAAGTTTCTTTTTGCACGAATCTTGTTACAAATTTTTGTTATCCATGCATAGGCTATTCCTGTTTTCGGTTGGGACTCTTCTTGCGTTCAATGTTGGTTGTAAAGCACCTGATTATACCCCAACAGAACTTCCAACATCACAAATTGCCATCGGTTCAGGGGGAGGAATTACGGGAATGGTAAAGGAATATATATTACTTGAAAATGGGCAAATATTTCTCAAAAACAGCTTGGTTGATACCCTAAGCGAATTACCCACTCTGAAGCGAGGACAGGCCAGAAAGATTTATCAGGAAATGTCGGCTCTCTCACTAGATACTGTTAATTTTATCCACCCTGGAAATACTTATCGTTATATTTGTCATCGCCGGGAAAACTCTGAAACACGCATCACCTGGGGTGATTTGCAGCATGAAATCCATCCGGAAATTGAAACTTTCTACGAAAAATTAATCGAATTGATCCAATCAAACTGATCAATTTCAAACCTATTCTTTGACTTTTCCAAAAGCTATTTACATGAAAAAATGCTTCGCAGCAATTGCTGCCTTCACGCTTCTTATAAGTATCCCGACTTTTGGGCAAATAAAGGGGCATTTGATCCAAAAATATCGCCAACAGCAAAGTAGTTCGACTACGGTTGCTCCCAAGATAGAATTACCTCCCAACTTCATTGTAAAAAGGAGAGGACTGCCCCAAACGGCGAATTTCAAAATGCAACCGCTTTCGCCAATTGTAAGGCCAGCAGTGGATCACGGCGACCTAAAAATGATACGATGCGACAATACCAAGTTGCCAATTTTCATAAAAGGTCAAGCCCGAAGCCAAAAGATTGCCTTGCGGCAGGCATTGACGGTTCACCAGCAAGGAATGGCTTACATAAATCCGATTCGTGATTTATTAAAGATCAATAATCCTGACCAGGAATTTGAGGTCTTAAAAGTCAACCAACGACCTGGTCGTGAACAGCATGTCCGTTTACAACAGTATTATAATGGCATTGAGGTCTACGGAGGAGAAATGATCCTGCATTATCAGCGTGGATCGATCGCATCGATGTCCAGTCGTCATTTTCCGACTCCTGAGATAGAGCACACGAATCCGACCCTGTCCGCAGAGGATGCCAGCAACATTGCGTACAAAGATGTAGCTCGTACGGAGAAGATCGTCCCCCTGGCAATCAACCTCCGGCAAATGATGCCGGAAATGGCAGACCAATCAAAACTGGTCATCTATCATAAACAATTGAATTTGGAATCAGAAAAATTGGCCTGGCAACTCGACATCATTCCTAACGTCGCGGCTCGCTGGCGTTATTTCATCGATGCCCACACCGGCGAAGTCATTCATAAAATCAACCAGATTTGCCAATTACACAACCATGGAAAGCGGCATGAGAAAAAACATGCTCCCATGAAGGAGTCAGAAGAGTTCATGGGCCCGGCTACTGCCCGCGCCACTGACCTTTTCGGTAACTCCGTCAACGTCGATACCTACGAAGAACAAAATAGGTTCTGGCTAATCAATGGTTCGAAACCAATGTTCAATGCAGCCCGCTCCGTGTTTCCCAATAATACCGTAGGTACGATCATCACGATAGATGCTCAGAATGGAGACCCGAGATCAGATGATTTTGAACCGGTTTTTATTACTTCCCCTAATAACGAATGGGATTTTCCAGCTGCTGTATCTGCCCACAACAATGCTGAGATTGCGTATGATTATTATCGGAATACCTTTCAAAGAAATTCGATTAATGGGCGAGGGGGTAATATCTTTTCATTTGTCGACGTCGATGAGCCCGATAATGCTTTTTGGAATGGCTTCGGCATGTACTATGGAACAGGTGATCAGGCCTTTAATGGCTCGCTAGCAGCTAGCCTGGATGTTGCTGGGCACGAAATCACACATGGCGTCATTCAAAGTGAAGCCAACCTGGAATACGTCAGTCAGTCCGGAGCCATGAATGAATCTATGGCAGATATTTTTGGTACTATGATGGATCGCGAAGATTGGAGAATCGGCGAAGACGTTGTACGGTCTAATGTGTACCGCAGCGGCGCACTTAGAGACTTGTCGAACCCCAACAACGGTGTCAGCCGGGGGCGCCCGGGCTGGCAGCCTGCCCATATGGATGAATTTCTAAATCTCCCGGAGACCGAAGATGGAGACTTTGGTGGCGTACACATTAACAGTGGTATTACCAATCGTGCTTTTTTCCTCTTCGCAAGCAATATCGGTCTGGACCGAGCTGAACAGGTGTACTACGATGCTCTTGTTGACGGATTGACCAGAAATTCCCAGTTTATCGACTTGAGGATTGCAATCATCGAAGCTGCCACCAATCGCTATGGCAACAATGTTGCACAGGCCGCTGCCCAAGCCTTTGACCAGGTCGGTATTCTCGAAGGAGAAGCCACTGACGTAATTATCGATATAGAGGAAAATACCGGTGATGATTTTGTTTTATACAGCACCGGTAACAAAGTAGAACTAAAAGTATTTTCACCATCGGGAATTATATCTGGAACGACCACCTTGGCAAATGAGGGATTGGAGAGTCGGCACAGTATTACCGATGATGGCAGTTTATTGGTTTACGTGGCTGCCGACAAGACACTGAGATTCATTCAATTTGATTGGGATCGACTCGAATTCGGCCAGGGTTCTCTAAGTGATGAACCAGTATGGAGAAATGCAGCAATTTCTAAGGATGGAGCCAGATTAGCAGCTCTCACAGATGAAGTAGACAACACCATTCTCGTTTTTGACCTTGAACGCCAAGGAACTCCAAACCAATCCTTTACGCTCTTCAATCCCACTTTTTCAGAAGGCGTGGCCACTGGTGATGTCGCATTCGCCGATATTCTCGAGTGGGATTTTTCGGGAGAATTCATCATGTATGATGCCTTTAATGAAATTGAAACACTCGGTGGCCAAATAGATTATTGGGATATTGGCTTTATCCGGGTTTGGGACAACAATATCAATGATTTTGCTGATGGAAGATTTATCCAAAAGTTATTCTCTGGCTTACCGGAAAACACCAGCGTTGGTAATCCGACCTTTTCCAAAAATTCACCGGCTATTATCGCATTTGACTTTGTCGAACAAGGCGATTTTAGTGAGAATTACTCCTTGAGATCAGCAAATATTCAGACTGGTGATCAAGGAGTCCTTCGGGAAAGCAATTTTGACCTCCACTTCCCAAGTTTTAGTACGGATGATCAGCAAATCATTTTTGATGCCATCACTACCGGGTCTGAAAGGGTATTGGCTTCACTTGGTCTTTCCGAAGACAAATTATCGGCGGCTACGGCGGCTTCTATTTTTCATCAAGACCCCGATGAAGCCCTTTGGGGGATCTGGTTTGCAGCTGGTCAGAGAATTCTTACCTCAACCAAGGAGGTAAACCTAGGTCCCTATAAAATAAACATTTATCCAAACCCCTTTTATGAAACGCTCCAAGTGTCTGTCACAGGAAACGATCAAGAACCAATTATGGCCGATTGGATCAATTCTTTAGGGCAAATTGTTAAGAGACAGTCCCTTCAAGCTAATCAGAATGAACAATTGACGCTGGAAGGAGTTCCTTCGGGCACCTATATTCTCCGAATTAAAGCCGGTGGATTACAACATAGCCAGAAAGTAATGAAATTAGAATAGAGAAAAACTACACCCACTCATACAAATGGGAAGCGCCAGGTTTGAGGGCAACCCGGCGCTTCCATAAGGGTACATATACTTAAAAGAGTCTGAGAGAGTAGTAAGGGGTTTGTAAAATTGTCACCGGAACTTTCAAGGGTTTAAAAGCCCGAATTTTTTCTCATATATAAGGTACTGAAGGGCCAAAACTGTGTGATTTTTCTCATAGAATGTCTTGGCATTATAACTTCAATCAGGAAATTCTTTAAATTTAACCCATCCTTAGATTTAAGGAAGCAAGTGTTGCTTCAGAACTATCGGAAACATGGTGTCATATTAGGGGGGGAGACTAAAAATAGCCACTAACGTAGGCGTTCCCTTTAAGTTTCCGAAGCAACCTCTTGCCTAGAGCCACCTTAAATAATAATTTCCTTAACACCTGGTACAAATGTAAATAGAATTGCAAGCCCGGTACAGGACAATTTACGCAGATTGAGGACACCCTATTTTGGATTTTTTCTCAGCAAATTCCACGTAAAACCCTATTATCCAACAAAATAAACAAAAAGATAAACTTGCAATCAAACCAATAATCTGCTCTATAAAGTTTATTGAATCAGAAAAATAATTTTCCAATCAAATGGATTTCAAACATCATTTTACCCGTTCTGGGAGCGGCCTTCCCTTTGTTTTTCAACACGGCCTTGGTTCGCAGGTAGCCCAACCTCAAGGTCTCTTGACGGATCTGTCAAACATTCACCTGATTTCAATGGACTGTCCCGGCCACGGCCAATCCGCCTTATCGGCCGATCGGCCACCTTCTTTTGAGTTTTACACAGACCTGGTTATAGAATTACTGGATTTACTTGACGTCGAAATGGCAATCTGGGGAGGAATATCCATGGGATCGGGCATTGCTCTTAATGCAGCACTTCGCTACCCTGATCGGGTATCAGCTTTGGTGTTGGTCCGTCCGGCATGGTTAGACTATCCGGAACCAGAAAATTTAAGAATCCTGTTAGATGCTGCCAAATTAATCGGAAAACCAGGAGGACTGGAGGCATTCAAGCAACTGGAAGCCTTTCAGAAAATACAAGCCCCCCTTCCCAAAGCTGCACAATCCGTACTTGGTGTTTTTGCATCCACTCAAAACAAACAACTGCCTTTGGTCTTAAGGAATATGGTAAAAGATCAACCATTTTCAAATTTAAATGACTTGGTAAAGATCCAACAACCCTGCCTAATCATCGCCAACGATCACGATCCGCTACACCCTTTCGGATTTGGTGAGACTATTCAAAAAATTATTCGCGGTAGTACCCTGGAAAAGGTGGTTTCCAGGTATATAGACAATGAGGCACACCAGCAGCAGGTGCAAAAGGCAGTCTTGAAGTTTCTCGACGGCCTTTAAATACCTCACTCACTAATCCAAGATGGATCATCGGCCCAACAGTAATGCAATAATTGGGTCCTTATTTATCCCGATCTTTCGAAATTGACTGAATCAAGAGACTAAACGCCATGACCAGGACGCAGCCAATTAAGTTCAACCACAAGTAAGCGATCTTTATTACAAATACTTTTCCGAACAGGCTAATCGGCGTCTGGAAATGGTTAAGGCCATATATTACCAATACGCATAACTCGCCAAGAAGCGCCCCAATGAATACAGCTCTTCCACCGACTCTTTTCAGGAAAAAGGCTACCAAGAAGATCCCTAAAATCGCTCCGTAGAAGAGGGAGCCTATGATATTTACAGCTTCTATCAAATTGTCGAACAGGCTGGCAAATGTCGCAAACAATAGGGCAATTGCCCCCCAGACCATGGTAAACCACTTGGAGGCCGACAAATAATGATCATCACTTTTGTTCTTGACCCAGGACCGGCGGTACAAGTCAATGACAGTCGTTGTCGCCAAAGCATTTAATTCGGACGCCGTTGAGGACATGGCGGCTGAAAAAATCACTGCTAACAATAACCCCACCAGGCCAACTGGCAAATATTGGGTAACGAAAGTTATGAATACATAATCGGTGTCTCTGGTCTCGGCATTGGGGTCCTGTTGGAGTATGAGTGCCTTGGCGGCGGCTTTGAGCGTGCTATCTCTTTTACTAAGATCCAGTAAGGTTGCTCTAGAGCGATCGATTTCGGCTGCATTTTCTGCCCGGTTCGCCTCAATCAATGCCATCGACGCTTCTTTCTGTTCTTCCTGCAGAAAGACATATTCCTTTTCCAATTCTTGATATTGCGTTTCGTAGATCGTTCCGGACAATTTGCTGACATTTGCCCGGTTAAAGTGGAGCGGACGATCATTGAATTGAAAGAAAACAAAAACCAGAATTCCCACAAAAAGGATCAAAAACTGCATTGGCACCTTGATGATGCCATTAAATAACAAGCCCAAACGGGACTCGGAAAGGGATTTACCGGATAAATATCGTTGAACTTGTGATTGGTCGGTCCCGAAATAGGAAAGAAACAGGAAGACACCGCCCAGCATCCCCGACCAAATATTGTAACGGTTAGAAAGATCAAATTCAAAATCTACTACCTGCAGTTTGTCCATCTTGCCTGCTAGCCCCAAGGCATCGCCAAAACTCACTTCTGCGGGCAGTTTAAAAACGAGAATTACCGCTGCAATAAACATCCCGCTCAAAATGACAATCATCTGTTGTTTTTGAGTGACACTTACTGCCTTAGTACCTCCCATAACTGTATAAAAAATGACAATCACTCCAATAAAGAGAATGGTAAAGTTGAGTGACCAACCTAGAATAGTAGATAAAATAATGGCTGGTGCATAAATAGTGATCCCTGCCTGCAGCCCCCTTTGAACCAAAAAGAGAATGGATGTAAGCGTCCTAGTCTTTAGATCGAACCGACCTTCCAGGTATTCGTAAGCCGTATAAACCTTCAGGCGATAGTAAATCGGAAGAAAAAAAATGCACAGAATTACCATGGCAATAGGCAATCCAAAATAGAACTGCGCGAAGCCCATCCCTTCTTCATATGCCTGACCCGGTGTTGAAAGGAAGGTAATAGCACTGGCTTGAGTTGCCATGATGGAAAGCCCAATTGTCCACCAAGGTAAATCCCTGTCTCCCAACAAATAACTTTGAATGTTACTTACATTGCGGGTTTTCCAAACGCCATAGGCCACGATACCCAAAAGGGTACCTAACATGATAATCCAGTCTATTTGAGTCATTGCATCGGTATTGTTCTAGAATTTCAGGTGATAACGTTCTTTCCTTTCTCTTTAAGAATAAGCGTTTGTAAATAGGCAGAATAGCGTAATGAGAAGTATATGCATCACGATGACAAAAGTATACATCTGTTGCCAACTCTTGAATATTGGAGGCCTTTCTGGTGTGGGGGGAGTAGATGACGTCTCGGGTGTACTCATTCATTGTGATTTAAATCTGAGCGAAAATAGAAGAAGGATGCCTGGAACTGAAGAATTTAACACTTATTAACTTTCCATTCCTTTGATTATGGCATAATAAGCTGATCGTTCAACAGTTAAAAAAGAGAATTCTTCAAATCATGGTCAACAAAAATCCATTTCTTGTAATTTGCCTTTCGTTGCTGAGTTTTTTGTTGCAAGCCCAAAACTCTGGTTTAAGATGGGGCTTTCAATCGGGAAACACCATCGGTTTCATACCGCTTCCCGACCATGACTTGGTCCAATCTGACTGGTTTCTTGGCAACTCAATTGGTGTCACCTCTCGAATTAACCTGGGGCAGTTTAAGTTCCGGTGGGCTTCTTTTTCAGGAAGACCAAACCTGCTATTGGATCTGGGCATTATTCATGCGCACCGAGGTTATGGCTACCAAATTACAGGCCAGTCCTGGCCAAAAGGATATAACTACCTTGTGGTCCCTGTTCTATTGATTATCAAACCGGAGCAACGATACTTTTATCGCAAATGGCGGAAGAACAAAATATTTTGGAACACTAAGGTAGGTCTCCAATTCAACCATCATCCGGCACTAAAACATGCTCGCCGACTGGTTCAGATGGCAACCAATGCAGAAGGAACAGAAAGTGCGATCCAGCTGAGATCACTGAGCATGCAATTTGTCGGTGGATTGGGCCTGGAGAAGACCAACGCCAAAGGAGGCATGGGCTATTTTGGAATCAGTTTTCACTCTGGATTGGCCAATATCCTCCAATCTTCCATATTGCCCGATAAAAGTCGACCCGACGAGCAGGTGGGTCTCATCTGGCGGGGTAGTCATTTCTCCCTTGACCTACAATATTATCCCGGTAAGTGGCCTCGATTGACCAATCGCAAACCCAGAATCATCCACAACCCCAGACACTTGTAGCAACTTCATCGAATGCCCCCAACTTAAAGTTGTTTATTTCGTAAAAATAGGCAGTCACTTTAAATAATATGCCTATGAAAAAAATTTTACCCACTTGCCTTACCCTTCTCCTTTCCTACTCAATCAAAACCCATTGTCAAGAACTTATTTCAGCAGAGCTATTGGAGAGTTATTCACTAACAGCACTGCAGTTGGGGTTCGGAGATTTGGTCGAAAACGGTGTTTCACTGTACAAGATTCGCTACAATACAACCGGCATTGATGGTTCTTTAGACACTGCTTCCGGTTTGTTCATTGTCCCGGATACCGATGGAGACAGCATTCCATTACTTTCTTACCAGCACGGAATCGTAACGAGCAGAAACGATGTTCCCTCCAACTTAAAAGGAGGGTATGAGATTGCAGTGATTTGGGGAGGCTTAGGGTATGCTGTTGCAGCAGCCGATTACTTGGGATTGGGTGAATCACGTGGTTTTCATCCATTCTTTCACGCTGCGACCGAATCATCTGCAGCCATTGACCTGCTCTTTGCCGCCGAAGAATTCAGTCGGCAAAATTCAATTCCGCTCGATAACCGGTTGTACCTTTCCGGGTACGCGCAAGGAGCACATAGTACAATGGCCATTCATAAGTCGCTGGAAGAGGACCATGTCTCAAATTTCAATCTGATAGCTGCAGCTCCTATGTCGGGCCTCTACAGCATGTCTGGAGAAATGCGCGATATTATCTTGACAGATCAGACCTATCTTTTCCCCAATTATGTTGGTTGGACTTTGCTGTCGTACAATTTGGCTCACGATCTGGGCTATACTCTGGAAGAGTTGTTTAAGCCTCCGTATGTCGAGCCCATCCGGCAATTCAATGCGGAAGAAATTGACCTATTCCAACTCAATGGAATGCTTATTCAGGCCCTGGTTCTCAATCATGGCAACATCCAACCCAAAGGAATGTTTCAGGACAGCATCATTGACCAACTAAGGCTCGAACTCAACCCTCCAATCAATCTGGCCTTGAAAGAGAATGACACTTTTGATTGGGCTCCTAAAGCTCCAATTAGAATGCTCTATTGCCAAAGCGATGAGCAATTTTCTTACAAAAATAGTGTCGTCGCAGATTCGGTTATGAATCTTAGAGGAGCGCTGAATGTAGAGGCACTGGATGTCAACAGCAATGCCGGTCACTTGGCGTGCCTGGAACCAGCTTTGATCAACGCTTCCAGGTTTTTTGACTTTGTGGAAGTAATCACTCCTGTTGTGAATGAAGATACTGGGCCCGCAAGCCCTCAGGTGTATCCCAATCCGGTAAAGACTATTCTACACCTACAGGATCTGGGCGAGATCAAGAGAATTGAAGTCCTTGATTCAGAGGGTCGAATACGGTTCATACTCCGTCAGAACGATTTAGTAGATCAGACTGAGATTAACATGGAAGGTCTACCTCCCGGTATGTATCTTTTGAAAATGATTGGTGAACAATCCGTATTTTTAGAAAAAGTAATAAAGGAGTAATCGCGCAGTCAAATTAGTCGTGAGGCTGTGGTACTTTTTCTTAGCTGAAGATTCTCCGGCAAATCTAGCAACACCAATCCGGGAGTTTTACCCACTTCAAGACTGCCCAGGTCTTCTTCATACCCCAGGGCCTGGGCTCCGTTGATCGTCGCCCAAGTCAATAATTGGTCAAACGATACCGATGATTGGAAACGAGCGATTGTCTTCATCTCTTCTAACACCGAAAGTTGCCAGTTAGAAGTTAGGCTGTCCGTGCCAATCGTTAGTTTAGCCCCGGTTGAAATGAAGTTTTCATAGTTGGGCAATCGGTTTTCAATGTAGAGGTTGGCATTGGCACAGGTTGCCCAATATACTTTATCACTCCACTGATGGGCGGCTTCGATATCTTCTTTCGTTGTCATCGTATTGTGGACAAACAAAGTACGACAGTCAGGGTTCATGAATTGCAAAGCATAATTAATAGAAGGCTCGCCGGTAGCAGAAAAACGTTCGATATCGATGCCAAAGCTATTGTAAAAATCGATAAAGCCGCCTTCTTTCCTCAGGAAAAAGTTGTTTTCGTGTGTGGTTTCCTGATTGTGGATACTGACGGTGCTGTCGGCTTCGTTGACTCCGTTAATCAGCTTAAAAAGAGATTCTGAAACCGAGTACGGTGCATGCGGTACACAGCTCTTACGATTATGACCTTCAGCACTTTGACCATCGTATACCTTCTTATACATATTATAGGTATCCCGGGCATTTTCGTCTTGCAGAAAATCGAACATCTCCACAAAAGAATAGTATCTAATCTCGCTGCGCTCTTTCTGAGCCGCGGTGTCCAACTTATTGGAGATGTCTCCCACCGCAACAATACCTTCCCGGTACATTTCACGGTCCGCGTTGGTAATGGCATCCTGTATTTCCTCCATGGGAAAATCCCGAAACTTAACAACACTGGCGATAAAGGGCAGTAGCCCCGTACCGGTAGCAACCCGTCCTTTCATGTGCGACAGCTCTAGGTGGCAATGTGTATTGACAAACCCCGGAACAATCACTCCCTTGTGGATATCGATGGAACTTCGATCGTAATCCGACCGTTGCCCAATTTCCAGGATCTTTCCTTCATCTGTTGTCACGACAACTCCGTCTTTTATTGGATCTGAAGTGACCGGCAACAACAAATCAGCACTAAATTTCTTCATTATTCACTAGCTATTCAGTTCTTTCAAATGTTTAAGTACAATCAATCCATTCTTCAATCGGGGTTCAAACCAGGTGGATTTAGGCGGCAACGTTACTCCCCGATCCGTGTTTTCAAATATTTCTCTGATTTCCATTGGATAGACATTAAAAGCAACCCCAAATTTTAACGCATCCGACCTTTTCATAAAATCGATTAAAGAAGTCTTACCATCGAGGTATTGTATCCGATGATCAGTTTTTACATCCAGAATGCCAAAGATATCCTTGAAAATATAATCATTCAATAAAACTGCATCAAATTGTGAAGTCGAATGATCTAGTACCTCCTTGCGCCATTGCAATTGGTACCATCCCCGCTTGTAATACATGGTCAGAAAGTGTCGATTTATCGGTAGCGAGGCTTCCACAAGCCGGTCAATGCTGCAAATAGAAGATAGGCGGTCCAGCAGTTGATGATGCTGTTCTGCATCTTGTAAATCGATGACGCGTTTGAAGTCAAAAACCCGTAACTCGGTAGAGGAAAAAAAAGCACAAAGAATCTCACGATACGGATTGGATTCCAGTGAATCAGCACACTTCTCAAAGAGTTTAGTGGCAGCGGTTGTCCGGTGATGGCCGTCGGCAATGTAGGTACTACCCACATGCTCTTTAAAAAGCCGTTGTATGACACGAATGTTTTCCTTTTCAATGACATACCAAAATCGATGTGAGGCATTTCCGTCATTGATCTTCCAGTCGAAGTCCGGTGGTCGCTGTTCGGTGATCGATTGAATCCATTCGTTGATCTGAGTATTGGCGGGATAAGAAAGTAGAATGGGTTTGACCGATGCTTGCCGATTCAACATCAACTGTATCTGCTTGTTCTCTTTTTCCTCAATGGTATTTTCGTGTGCTTTGATCTTTCCGTCCAGAAAATCACGAATGTCTACACCTGAAACGATCCCTACATAGGTTTCCTCCTTTTCTCGGATTTGATAAATACAAATAGCAGCAGATTCATGTTGAAGGAAACAATCTTTCTCGAGATAGGAATGATAGTCCTCCTTAACCGTTTTGAGAAAAGTCTCTATTGACGAAATCTTTGCAAGACGTGGATAAGTAGCCTTGATCGGTCTAAGATGCATACTGGTATGGCTTCTGCTTTCAAACTTGAAATTAGGTAAATTTGTGGATTGGCCAAAAAAAAGAAAAGCGCAGTAGAAACTACTACACTTTTCCTGAAAAAAACTAAACCCCAGTTAATTCTTTGCTTTGGTTTTGGGCTAATAATATGTAATAGATGAAATCTGTGTACAGGCCACCGTTAGTTCCATTAGCTAACAGCGCTGTATTGAAGCGGATTCATTGAATTGTCACTTCTTTAATTAGAAGTTTCTCATAGTAAGAAGATCGGGAGCCATTACAACGATGTATATTGGCCGGTTTCCCATAGATGATTTTCGAAGCGCGTTTTGGCAATTATAGAATGATAAGGGATAAATGCCAAAATTTGATAGTAAAACGAACCTTTCTTTTTCCTTATTGTGAAAATCGAGAAAAATATTTTAAAAAAAAAAGAATTGATTCATCAACCATCACAATTACCTAAAAATGAATACAATATAAAGCAGGACTTTTTTGATTTTTTTTCTTCAGAATCGCATTTCAATCCAACATCTTCTTTTGCTTCTTCATCCACATCCATTCCATCGAGTACTTAACGATCGCACTACCAATTCTATTGGCTTCAATAGCAAAAAAATGTAGCCAGCTTGTCGACACTATAATTTCCCACCGGTTCGTACACTCAATTAGAAATTGTTGATATTTTTGGGATATTGGAAAA
>JANQRV010000281.1 GCA_028284395.1 Saprospiraceae bacterium | reverse complement strand
AACCGGCATCGAAATCGATGTGTTTGGCCCGCCGGATCAATAGCGCGTCTTCCACGTGGCCGTGAGGCCCGGGGAGATAGCTTGCAAACATGATGTAGTCTCCACTGGTCAGGCCTTAGGGCTCGTTCTCCCGGCATTCCAGGACCTGGTGGAGGAGTTGCAGGGCAAATGGTCGATTGGGCGCTGCCCGCAGAAAGGAAAGGGTAGCCGTTGACAAAGCTAATTCAGTTTATCGAAAAGACCAGACTTCTCCTTATTTTTGCTCCATGAAAAAACTCCTCTACCTATTGATCGCCTTTGTACTGTTCAGTAGTCACGACATGTTTCTTAAGCTGGATACCTATTTTCTTCAACCAAACAGTGCGACCACGATTCAATTATTCAATGGAACCTTTGATAGCAGCGAAAACATCATTGCCCGGAATCGGATGGTAGATGTCAGCCTGGTTGTCAATGGAAACCGCATCCAGGTCGATACCACGCAGTGGCGGGAAAGCGATGGCATCACAATGCTTGATTTTAAGACGGGTGATGAAGGTACGGGAGTGGCCGGGGTTTCTACTCGTCCGCGGAACCTGGCCATGACCGCCAAAGATTTCAACGAATACCTCGAACACGACGGCGTCTTAGACATGTTGGATTGGCGCAAACAGCACCATACCCTCGATCAGGATGCCGTAGAGAAATACTCCAAGCACGTCAAAACCATCTTCCAGGTCGGCGACCGAAAAACGGGCGATTGGCAGACCACACTTGGCTACCCGATCGAATTTATCCCGTTCAGCAATCCGTACGATCTGGAGCTGGGGGATACCATACATTTTGAGCTGCTTTGGCAGGGTGAGCCCTTAGCCAATCAAATTGTTTACGTAGGATTGCAGGGCCGTGCCCACAGTCACGATCCCGACCATCCGGAAGAAGCGCATCAGCACTCCTTCGTTACTTCGGTGCGCACCAATGCCTACGGACTCCTGTCGGTTGTCATTACGGAAGATGGATTTTGGTACCTTCGCACCATTTATCTGACCGAATCCGAGGAAGCCGGGTTGACCCACGAATCCAACTGGGCCACTCTGACCTTTGAAGTGGGGCGCGAATCCAGTCACGCCGATGGAGATCATCATGCCGGTGAGCAACCTCTGGGGAGCAATATCCCTGAATATGCCTACTGGATTGCCAGCCTGGCCCTGATCGTGGGACTGTTTTTCTACTTTAATCGACAACATTAAATGAAACCGTTACTGAAATTTCTTACCACCGTTCTATTGCTCTGCATTCCGCTGGTCCTCGTTGCTCATGAGATCAGCGATGCTGATCAGGAAATTCTGAGTAAGGGCGGATTATTCGCCTACATTTTAGTCGGTGCCAAACACATGGTCACCGGCTACGATCATTTGCTGTTTTTGACGGGCGTTATTTTTTATTTGAGCAGCTTTAAGGACATCGTACGATTCATTACGGTGTTTACCATCGGGCACAGCATCACCCTGATCAGCGCCACCTACCTGGGCATTAAAGCAGATGAACATTTGGTGGATGCCGTCATAGCCCTGAGTGTCTTATACAAAGGCTTTGAGAACCTGGGAGGCTTCGAAAAATGGTTTAAAGTGAAGTCCCCGAACCTGCTCCTGATGGTCTTTATTTTTGGATTGATTCATGGGTTCGGACTGTCCACCCGGCTGCAGTCATTCGACATGGGCACCGGACAATTCCTGGCCAAGATCATCAGTTTCAATGTCGGCGTGGAGCTGGGGCAGATCATAGCGTTGATACCGATCGTCTTCATCATTACCCGCTGGCAGACCCGGAAAAGTTACGAAGCATTTTATAAAGCGGTCAACACTTATTTGGTGGTGGCAGGTATATTCCTTTTTGTTTTTCAGATGCTTGAATACTTTAGATACAACTTCTAATATTGGCTTGAACACAGCCAACTTTCACGGCCCTACTTTTCCATTTTCTTCAAAATCGGAAACACAGTCTCAAAAACATCTTCTTCTACTTGATAGAAGGTCGTTTTTCGCCCGTAGCCATAGCCTTCCTTGCTACCATTCGTAATGAATACGATTCCGGATTGGCTTACGGGATCAAAATACAGGTCGCTTAAAAGCCCATAGGCAATGCCGGGATGCCCCAACATTTTTCGATCGGGAAAAATAATGTCTGAAGAATCCCGATTGGTTGTTCGATGGATGCCCAAACCGTAGGAAAGAAAGAAATCGGACCAGGTATCCCCGTTTCCTCCGTTATAGCTCCATTGATTCGAGGTCATTAGATCAATAGTTTCTTTTTTGAGAATCCGGTTGCCCTGCCATTCTCCTCCATTCATCAGCATGAGAGCAAAGGTTGCCAGATCTTTGGCGGAACTGCGCAAGCTACCCTGGGGGCCGAAGATGAGGCCGTTTCTCCCCAATTGGTAGGAATCATCCACCCTTGATTCAGGAGCCTTTCCTTTGTAATCATCCGCTTGTGCTACCCATTTGCCGTCCCTAAATCGATATAGGACCGCCAATCGGTCCAAATTCTGAATGTCCAGGACATTAAAGCTGGCCTCTATGCCCAGGGGGGCGAAAATGTTCTTCCGGCAATACACGTCAAATCTCTCACCACTTACCTTTTCAATGATTGAAGCGATGACTCCCCACGTGCTATTGGTATACGAAAAAAAGTTGCCGGGAGCCGCTTCCGAAAACATATCCTCCGAAAAGTAAGCGCCTTCGGGAAGAAATAATTCTCTGATATCCAACTTCTGCTCGATCATATCCCGGGAAAATTCCCGGTATCCGTTCCCGTCTCTGATCCCGGAGCGGTGATTCAGCAAATGGAGCAGACTGATCGTATCCTGGGGAAAACCAGGGTGCCGAAGGGGCCATCCTAAATATTGGCTGACATCGGCATTTAGATCCACCTTGCCCTGTTCCCACAATTGCAACAGGGCAGTAGCAGTCAAGGATTTGGAAATGGAGGCTATCCGGTAGATGGTATTGTCCCGAACGGGAATTTGTCGACTTGAATCGGCAAGTCCATAGGTGCCTTCCCAGGCTATATTACCCTTTGCGATCACCAGCACGGACATTCCCATGAGCCGGTTTTGCTCAAAAACCTTTAGTAGTTCTTCCCGGAGTTCGGTCGCATCCAGATCGGTGGACCCTGATGTACTTCCGGGGTTCTGACAAGCCCACCATTGGGATCCCAGGAATATTAGTAGTACGATTTGTCGCTTCATTCGATGAGATTAAATTGATAGCGTATAGGCATTGATCGATGAACAAATTCATGCGCTCAGGTAACTACAAAAACTTCCCGCAAATATCGCTGCTTTGCTGAACTAAATGGCCAGTATGCTTAAAAATTACGATTGTCTTGCCCGAATAGTTAAATTGTGCGGAAAAAGAATTAATGGAGCATATAGAATTGGTGGATCGCGTCTATTTGAGGATCAAAGAGATGATCTTCAATCAAGACCTGAAGCCTGGGCAAAAACTAATCCAGGAGAAACTAGCTGATTCATTGGGCATCAGCCGCAGTCCACTTTTAAAGGCATTGCAGAAACTGGAAGGGGAGTTATTGGTAGAGAAGGTACCACGTCGAGGGATGTATGTAAAGTCGATCACACTGAAGGAGATAGTCGACGTTTTCCAATGTCGTGCAGTTATTGAGGGGCTATCCGCCAGATTAACTGCATCTTTAATTACGCCGGAACAGGTTCGGGAGTTAAAGAATCTTTTTGAAGTTTTTAAAAATGTCGAGAACATTGATGCTTTGGCCTATGCCAATGCTGACCGACTTTTTCACGCCAATATCATGAAGTGGAGTGGCAACGCCGTGATCACTCGGATGGAAGTGCTCAGTAACAACCAATTGAAAGCCTTCCAGGCGGGATTGCTGAGACCTCCTCAGGAAACTCTCGCAGAGCATTTTGCCATCGTTGAAGCTTTGCAAACCGGCAATGGAGCCCTTGCCGAACAGTTGATGCGCGGACACATCGAACAATCCCTGGCGGCTTTTCAGGACCGGTTAACGGAGACCAAATAGAGTGTTAACCCGGGTTGGACCTGAGTTCGTAGAATTCCTGAGTGGTCAGGTGTTGGACTCTGTGACGTTGGTCAAGTGACCTCTTTTTTTGTCTTCCTGTCCCTTGCTTCTCGAGGGAATTGAATGCCGTTGAGACAAATTGAATTTTGAATTCAAAATTCAATTTTCTAGTTTTAACGGAGAAAAATCAAAACTCACGGGTTATGCGAAACGAGAATCGACTTTTAACGACATTGCTGTTAGTATTGATGGCTTATGCCTTGAATGGGCAAACGGAACAACCGTTGGTAAATTCCGAAACTGTTATCGAAGAAGAGAACGGAATGCTCGTGGTCGAAGCCGAACATTTTTACCGGCAAACGCTTAATGGTAGCCGCTCTTGGCACCGGCATAGCAAGGTTGACCAGCCCAAGGTCTGGAGTGATGCCGATGGGACCCACCTGGCAGGTGCAAGCGGCAATGCTTATTTGGAGGTATTGCCCGATACTCGAACCACCCACGGTGATGAATTGATAGCCGGTCTCAACTTTAGCAATCGCCCGGGATTGCTAGCGGTGGTGCACTACAAAGTCTACATCAACAACCCTGGTCGCTATTACGTTTGGGTTAGGGCCTATTCAACTGGTACAGAAGACAATGGTGTCCACGTCGGGCTGGATGGAGAATGGCCGGAGAGTGGGCAACGAATGCAGTGGTGTGAAGGGAAAAATGCCTGGACCTGGGGGAGCAAACAAAGGACTGCGGAAGTCCACTGCGGTGTGCCGCACCAAATATACCTCGATATCGAAAAAGCGGGAATACACGAGATTGCCTTTTCGATGCGGGAAGACGGTTTTGAATTGGACCGTTTTCTATTGACAACCGACCGAGATTTCAAACCTGAAGAAGCCAATATTACACCATCTGAGCCGCTTCACTCGGTAACCCTGCCTCCGGCGCTTCCAGCCGTTGATCAAGATCGGCCGGTGCAGCCCGATATCTATAATGCCGTATTGGCACTGGGCCAAGGAATTAAGTTAATGCGCGCCATTCATTTTCCCATCCAACAAACTTCATTTTACAAAGATAGACAGTGGCTGGCCATTGATCCTCAAAAGGCTAAACGGGAGACTACTGTCAATGCCTTTCCATTCGCTACGGGCAGTTACGATCTGGTCTTCCTCGGTGTCGGAGAAAATGACGGACAGTCTTCCTATGAAGTCAAAGTCAATGGAAAGGCGATCGGGCAATTCACCGCTCCGCTGAGCGAATACAGTTTTGAAGAGGGGATCAAGTACATTGATCTTTGGGAAAATATTTCGGTCGGGAAGGGGGATCAAATCTCGGTCCGCTCCGAAGTTGGAAGTAAAGATGGAGAGGAGTTCAGCCGAGCACGCTGGGGGGGCATCGCATTTACACCAGTAGGAAGCGGGAAGGAGTTGCTTGCTCATTTGAAAGACTTTTCAACGAGGAGGAACGTCGGGCAAGCCATGAACGCTGAACCGGCGGTAGCTATAGGAAAAACATACCAAGTGGTAGAAAAGCGTGATTTTGGTTTGGTCTTCAGTGATCCCAACCAGCGCAAAGCCGATGGTCAGGGAACAGTGACCGTCAGTGGTGAACTCAAGAGATGGCATAAAGTAACGCTTGACATGGAAGGGCCATTTGCCCACGAATTGGATGCGACCCCAAACCCTTTTACCGACTACCGAATGACGGTTGTTTTTACTCATGAGTCCGGCTCCCCGAGCTATACCGTTCCCGGCTATTTCGCTGCCGATGGGAACGCTGGCCAGAGTAGTGCCGATCAAGGCCGTATCTGGCGGGCGCACCTTTCTCCCGATAAGATTGGCACCTGGCATTATAAGGTGGAATTTTTGCAAGGTGAATATGTAGCTCTGACCGATGTGCCGTGGTCGGAACTGCGGGCTCCTTATCACGGCATCAAGGGCAGTTTCGAGATTGCGGAAACGGATAAGGGAGGTAGGGATTTTAGGTCTAAAGGCCGCTTAGAGTACAATGGAAAGCACTATTTGCAATTTAAGGGCAGTGGGGAATACTTCTTTAAAGCCGGAACCGATGCTCCCGAAACACTCCTTGCCTACGAAGATTTCGATGGTACTTATACGTTGAAAACCCCATTAAAAACCTGGAATAAGCACGCTCGGGATTGGCGGGATAATGATCCTACCTGGCAGGGAGAGAAAGGGAAGGGGCTAATTGGTGCCCTTAATTACCTGGCGGAAAAGGGCGTGAATGCAATTTCTTTTTTGACCTACAATTCCGGGGGAGACGGCTACAACGTTTGGCCTTTCATAAAGCATGACGAGAAATATCGATATGATTGTTCCAAACTGGATCAATGGCAGCTGGTTTTTGATCACGCTCAACAACGTGGCCTGCATTTGCATTTCAAACTTCAGGAAACCGAAAATGACGACCATAAAAGTGGTGAAAAGGTTCGGGTCGTCGAGTCTTTAGACGGCGGCCAATTGGGGCCTCAAAGACGGTTGTATTTGAGAGAGATGATTGCTCGTTATGGCTATGCCCTGGCGCTCAATTGGAATTTAGGCGAAGAGAACACCCAATCCATCCGACAAAGGCGCTCCATGGCCAAATACATCAGTGACTTGTGTCCTTATCCGCAGAATATTGTCATTCACACTTTCCCGAATCAGCAGGGAGAGGTGTACCCTTCATTGTTGGGTGACCAATCTAAAATTACCGGGGCTTCCTTACAAAATAGTTGGAATCAAGTACATCGCAAAACATTGCAATGGATCAAGGCTTCTGATTTGGTAGGAAAACCCTGGGTGGTGGCCAATGATGAGCAGGGATCAGCCTCACAGGGTGTCCCTCCCGATCCGGGATACGATGGTTACGACGTCAATACGATTAGTTATGATATCCACGATATAAGAAAACAAACGCTTTGGGCCAACCTAATGGCCGGCGGCGCTGGAGTGGAATACTATTTTGGGTACAAACTACCCGAAAATGACTTGTTATGTGAAGATTTTCGAAGTAGAGACCAATCTTGGAATTACTGTAGCATAGCCATCGATTTTTTCAACAAAAGTGGATTGCCTTTCTGGGAAATGCAAAACAGAAATGATCTGATTGGCAATGCTACCAATGATAAGGAAAAGTTTTGTTTGGCTGCAACGGGCAATGTCTACCTGGTTTATTTGGCCTACGCCCGGTCGACAAGTATCGATCTGCAAGATGTTCAAGGGAACTTCAGTATCAATTGGTTTAATCCAAGAAACGGCGAAAAAGGGCTTGCAGGTTCTGTAACCAACATTGAGGGTGGCGGCATTCGCCATCTGGGGGATCCGCCATCGGATGCTGAAGAAGACTGGTTGGCAATAATTGTTAAAAATTGATAAGTGAATTTGATGATGCCAGACTATGGCACTTTATGAGGGTTGCCGTGAGACCACGGCAGCTTCTCTTTGTTCAAGCCAAAAAATACGTAAAAAAACTAGTTTTCCTCTAAGCTAAAAGTCACGATATAGCACCCGGTTGTTTGCTGCTGCCGGTGCCTGTAATTGCCACATGCTGCTTATCCTCTATCTCATCGGTTTATTTCCGGGATACTCTTCCAAAATTACCCAGAAAAGGGGTGGGAATTTACGACTCGAAAATCGAACTTCATTAAGTGTTTAAAAGCACCGTATGCTGAACTTTGTAGCTGGATATTCATTTTTTTCCTTTGGCTAAATAGGTTGTATCACTGAAAGATCTCCAAATGACGCCAGAAGGGGAGACGACGATCATTTGAAATCTACAGTTGACCGGAAAACGGAAGGAGCCTCCTATTCTTATTTGCTTACCTTTACGTCATGATCGAATCCTTTAAAGAATCGCCGCTATTGTTACTCTTTATGGTCTCCGCAATCGGATACTGGTTAGGCACTATCTCGATTCGCGGAGCAAAGCTGGGGGTGGCAGCAGTCTTATTTGTCGGCTTGGGATTTGGTGCGCTGGACCCCGGATTAGATGTTCCGGATATCATTATCGTTTTAGGGCTCTCCATCTTTGTGTACACCATCGGCTTAAGCAGTGGCCCGGGCTTTGTGGCTACGTTTCGCCAACAAGGTTTCCGAAATGTTCTTTTCGTCACCCTGACCCTGGTTATATCTGTCGGTTTGACGATTGCCCTTCACTTCTGGTTTCACCTGGAAGCAGCTACGACTGCCGGGTTATTAGCGGGTAGCAATACCAATACGCCCGCTTTGGCCGGGCTGCTGGACTTGATCAACAATACACAGACCGGTGAGGAGCGCACCGCCCTGGGCAATGCTGCGGTCGTAGGGTATTCCCTCTCTTATCCAATGGGCGTAGTAGGCGTTATGTTGGCCATAGCAGTAATGCATCGTTGGATGAAAATCGACGATGACCGCGAGGTGCAGGAACTGCGAAAGACCTACGCGGTTGCCGAGGAGCTGGCCAGGTGTTCACTGGAAATCAACAACCCGAATGCCGAAGGAGTCACATTGAGAGAAATCTTTCATCGCTTTAATAAACAAATCGTTTTTGGCAGGATGAAACGCAATGAAGAGCAGTTCCTGCCCAATATGGACACCCAACTGAAAGTCGAAGACCAGATCGTTCTGGTCGGCCATCCCGGCTCTTTAGAAAAAGCCATAGAATGGCTGGGGCGCCCGCTCATCAATCAACTGTCTTACGACCGGACCATTTACGATGCCCAAAGAATATTTGTTTCCAATCCGAAACTGGCGGGTTCTACCATTGCCGCTCTTAATCTACCGGAAAAATATTCGGCCATCATCACCCGGGTAAAACGCGGAGATATTGATATTTTGGCCAGTGGGAATACCGTTTTGGAATTGGGAGATCGCATATTATTGGTAGGACGCCGGGAAGAATTGATTAAAATGGCCGACTTTTTTGGTAATTCCTACGAATCTTTAAGCCAGATCAATCTCTTGTCTTTCGGACTGGGTATGGCCCTTGGTTTATTGCTTGGGATGGTTACTTTCCAATTGCCCGGCGATATCAATTTCAGTCTTGGTTTTGCCGGCGGTCCCCTTATTATTGCATTGATCCTGGGCTATTTGCGGCGCACGGGACCGATCGTGTGGACCTTACCCTTCAGCGCCAGTCTCACTCTGCGGCAATTCGGATTAATTTTGCTGCTCGCCGGAATCGGTATCCGCTCCGGACACACTTTTTTAGCCACGATCCTGCAGGGCGGCGGCGGTTGGATATTTCTCGCCGGAGGCATCATCGCCACTTTGGGGGCGATGTTGTCGCTTTTGATCGGTTATAAGCTGTTGAAAATACCTTTTACTATTTTAACCGGCATGGTGGCCAACCAACCTGCTATCCTGGACTACGCCATTGACCGGGCCGGAAACAGCCTGCCAAACATTGGTTTCACCTTTGTATTGCCGCTTTCCCTGATCATTAAGATTTTATTTGTACAGTTGTTGTTTTTATTGTTGTAGTTTTAAAATCCTTATTTGGCTATCCGCCTTTTGAAGCGCTGCTGAAACCGAAGGGGTGATCTAGAAATCTAAATTTGCTGTTACTTAACAGCAATTTAACGAAAATCAGCCGACACTTTCCTCAATCGATCTGTCTATAATTATACAATGCTCTTTGTATGAAAAATAGACTTATACTCATTCTCATGTGCCTGCTGGTCGGTGCAGTGCTTTTGGCTCAAACGGCCTCTTTTCCCTTGCCCGTTGAGGCTGAAGAATTTAAGGCATTAGGCGTCTTTGGACAACACTTATTCTTCGCTAATCAACGGCCTGATGAGAATACGGACCAGCTTTGGCAATTTGATACCCAAACGGAGCAATTCCTTGAACGAAGCTCCGACTCCACCTTCCTGATGGACTCTCAGATTACCCCGCAGGGCATATTCTGGTTGGAAAAAGATCGGAATAATCGCTTTGGAGCCGGCCAGGTAACGCTTTGGTTTTGGTCGGGGCAAGGAGGTCAAACTCCCGTCAGTTTGCGGTCTGCTACCGCTGATCGTGCCCGCCTGCTCGACCATTCGGATACGCATCTTTTTCTGTATTTCGATGTATTATTTCTTAGTGTGGACCTCCGTACTTTGCAAACCCGAAATTTAGGATTTGCTCCTTATCCTACCCAAGAAGACCGTGGAATCATTTGGCAGGGGCATTACTTCTGGAGTGTATCCGGAGGGGCAGCAAGCCATCAAATTTACCGGGCGGATCCCGAAACCGGACTTCAATTATTTTGGCAACCCGAGCAAACGGTTTTCAATTTCATCGCTCTTGGCGACCGAATGCTTTGGCGCGAAGGTCCCCGCTTGGTGCGTTACGACTGGGGTAGCCCGGGACCGCAATATTATTACAAATTCGAAGATTGGGATGAGCAAGTGAGCTTTTTTGGTGAATGGTTTGGAGCAAGTTTGCAGGATAGCCTTTATCTCTTCCCCGCTGCGACCCAAACCTATGGATCCGAACTCTGGCGTACCGATGGCTCTGCTGAAGGGACGTACCTGTTAAAGGACATCGCCACTGAAGGGACCGGTAATTTCGTCCCGGGATCATTTCCCCGTTATCTGCATCAAAATGCCGGGAAAGTCCATTTTTTGGCTCTTCGGACACTTGCTGAACCCCAACAACATTGGGAAAGCGATGGAACACCCGAAGGTACCATTCAGCGATCTCAACCTTTAGGGCCCGACGATGGGGTTTATTGGGGTTACCCGTTCAACGATAGCGTCTATGTCTTATACCTGCATTCAGATTTGGATGGCCTGGAACCCGTTCTATTTACCAACGATTTTACCTTTTACGACCTCCATACCGGCCCGGCCAACAGCCTGGGATCCATTTTTCCTTCGAACTGGTTGGGCCTGAGTGATGGGAGCCTTGTTATCGAAGCCTTTACCGCCGAAAGCGGGATGGAGCCCTGGTTGCTTCACCCCGATCAGCGTCAGTTTCAGTTGGCCGATATTGCCCCGCAGCGAGCCTGGTCCAGAGGCCCGATCCTGGGAGAAGTAGACAGCATGCTGTACCTGATTGGAGGTAACATGGATCAAGGTTATCAAATTTATCAGCTTAATCCCCGGCAAGAAGTCGATATTCCAACCGCAGAAGCGCCCATCCGCTGGCAGCAAAGTATCCGCCCGGCGATCAAATCCGGTGCCTCGAGTAACTGGATTTACAGTCTGGGATTGGTTCGCGGGACAGATGGAAGCCTATTCTCTTCCGGATCTACCAACCTCAGTGCCGACCAACTCATGTTTGACCGGGGAGAGCAACCAATGCTTGCTCAGGATTTATTTGCGGACGCCTATGTGGTCAAGATGGATGACCAGGGAGTGAGCGACTGGTTACTGCCGTTGCCAGGCTCTTTCGTCAGGGCAGATGCTCCTCTTATTTCCGATGCTCCGGAAGGAGGGGTCTACGTCGGTGGTCGCTACTTGCGGTCGTCTCAGATTGGGGAAACGCCCGTTCAAGCTGGAGCCGGGGATGTATATCTGGCCAACATAAAAGCCAATGGTCAGGAACAATGGGTTAAAACCCTCTCGCTTGGAGGCGGAGAGATCTTTCGCCTTCGAACCGATTCGTCGGGGTTTTTGTGGGTCATCGGGAACTACCAAAACCAAGCTCTTATTGAAGGCGCCTCCTTGAGTTCGAGGGTTAATCCTGCTTATTTTGTGGCTCGATGGTCACCAGATGGACAACTCGACTGGGCGGCAAGCCTGGAACCGGGAATTGATTGGCCTAGCTGGGGCCCTGTCCATGCAGCTAACATCGACCCAGCGGGTAATCTCTGGCTGTTTCTCAACAACATGGGGCATAATTACAATGCATCTTGTGACTTTGGAACGATTTACGGCCGCCTGGTCAAGGTCAGTCCAACGGGAACGGTGCTCCTGGAGCAGGAATGGTCGGGAGACGATGCCTGGTATGCCACCGATCTTAGCTTTACAAGTCAAGGTAATGTGATGTTGGTCGGTCGATTTCGGGGAAACCTGAAACTAGGCGATCTATCCTTGCGCCATAAAACACGGGAATGTACCTCCGCTGGATTTCTCGCCAAAATCGATCCCTTCGGTACGGTCATTCGTCTCCGGAGTATAGAAAATGAACGCATCCCGGAAGCGGTGGTTGCGAACCCCGACGGAACCTATACCTTAGCCGGATATCAAGAGCTATCCGAACGTGTTAGTTATCCAGCGTATACACATTTTCCCTTTGGCCAAAAACGACAACAAATATTCACCGCCATCTACAGCAGTACGGATGCGCTTTTAGCGGAGCGAGCCTTTCTGGCCGACGAAGCGTTTGACCAGGGAGGTTTCATCTTTCTATTACCCGGTTCTAAAGACGAATGGATACTCCAAGGAGAAATCGAAGGTATGCTCGACACCATTGGAACCACACCTCCCTCCTTTGGTACCCGGCACCACGTGTATGTAATGTCCTTTGAGCTGCCCTACACGCTGACTAAAGAAGAAACGGACCAAAACTTATTCGAGGCCGACCTACTGGTTTTCCCCAACCCAACTACAGATTATGTCGTCATTCAAATCGAGGATTCAGATTTTGATCAAGCGGAAGTAGCTTTATTCAATATCAAGGGACAACGATTGGCACCAGTACTTCAACGCTTCGAACCGCAGATATACCGAATGAATTTGTCTGATTTACCCGCGGGTGTTTATCAACTTGTTGTGCGGCAGGGAGATCGGGTGTTTAGTAAGCCGATCTTTAAGTCTAGATAGGGTGGAGTGGTTAGAGGTTGGAAGAGTTAGAGGTTAGAAAAGTTAGAGGTTGGAACTTTCTAACTACTCCAACTACTCCAACTACTCCCAATCACCCTTGTTCAAATTCCAAAATATCTCCATCGTCGTCATCATCATCATCAAACCTAATAGTATTCTGATTAATTGAGACAAAATACCAATCGTCGTTGAGTTCGTCGAAGTTTTGGAGGTCCGGGAAGTTTAAGCTTAACTCAATTCTTTCGTCATCACGAGATAAAGCATAAGTTCCATTAACTACTTCATCGGCATTTGTTGCTACGACACGACCATCTGAATTGAAAACGAAGCGGTAGGAGTCGAAATATTCGGTTTCGTCGTCATCGTCATCGGTGAGAAGAGAAATAATTAATCCGCTGTCATTCATTAAGAATGCTGACACAGCATCCAGGTCGTTGTCGGCCGGGCTTGGATTGTCGTCTTGTTCACAGGCTACCAGGGCGACTGAAAAAAACAATAGGAAAAAGCGGACTGTAAAAGTATTGCAATTAAAGCTCATAGTTTTGCTATTATTTTGTTGTTATTATTGGAACACTTTTGTTCCGTTTTGGTTTTTTGTTTGGAGTTTTTTCTATTCCTGCCAACGTGAGATGATCTCCGCGCGCATCCGTTCAATTGATTTCAAAGTTACATCAGGATAGGTCTAGCAAAAGACGCGTTCAGAGTTGTCTTTCCGCCTTCGAAATACTAATCAAGCGACTTAGATACAGCACAAATTGGATGAAGTTGAACTCTAATTGTTCGCCTTCGTTTTCGCAACGTAGTTTCGTTCCGAGGCGTTGTAAGAAGGTACTTGCATGAAAAAGGCAGTGCTGGGTGCAATGCCTACCAGACGCCGTAATCCCTGCTACTCATTCTTCAAACTCTTCACGGGATTGACATTTGCCGCTTTCAAAGCTTGTGAACTCACCGTCAGCCAGGCGATCAACAGCGAAATTATGGCTGCACCCAGGAAAATCCAGGCACTGAGATCGATCTTATAGGCAAATTGGGCGAGCCATTCCTGCATGAAAAAATAGGAAATAGGCATCCCGATGATGATGGACACCAGTACAAGACCAATGAAATCTTTAGAAAGCATCATTACAATATTCGAGACGGTGGCGCCAAGTACTTTTCGGATGCCAATCTCTTTGATTCTGCGCTCAGCGGTGAAGGTGGCCAGGCCGAAAAGTCCAAGACAGGAAATGATGATGGCAAAACTGGCAAAGCAGGAAGACAGGGTACTGACTCGCTTTTCGGACTCGTAGAGGGCCTGGTAGCTCCGGTCTAAAAACGCGTAATCAAATGTATAACCAGGAGCGAATTTTTGGTGGAGTGCTTTGATCTGGTCGAGAGCTTCTTCTTCCCTGCCTGCCGCTAACCTGGCCGCGATATTCCAAGTGCCCTGCAAGTGAAAATAGGCGGGCTGTACAGACTCATGAAGTGATGCGTAGTGAAAGTCTTCGACTACGCCGATGATGTCGAGATGAAAATGCTCCGAAAGCTGAACGCGCTGCCCTATGGCCTCTTTTGCGGTAAATCCCATGGCTTTTGCGGCGGTCTCGTTGATGACCATTTTGGTGGTATCCGTGGTAAACTCCCTGCTAAACCATCTTCCTTCTGCCATTTGGAACTCCATCGTTTCGTAGAAATCGTGGTCTACGAAGAACCGCTCAAAGACGATCCGCTCTTCCGGCGCTTTCCCACCCCACTCGAGGCCCGGGTTGGAGCTGACGCGCCCTACCAGTCCATGACTGACTCCTCCGGCGTGAACGACGCCTGGAATCTTTCTCAACTCATTGAAAAAAGTGGCTCTTTGGCCTGGAATGCCTCCATCCTGATTGAATAAAATCACGTTGTCTCGATTGTATCCAAGAGGCTTATTATGGAGGTATTGTGTTTGCCGGTGAATGACAACCACTCCAACGATGAGCATGATCGTGATCGTAAACTGAAAAATGACCAGGCCCTTTCTTGCCCAGACTTCACCCAGAGAGTTCTTGATTTCACTTTTGATGACCTGAATCGGTCTGAAATGAGAGAGGTAAAACGCGGGGTAACTGCCTGCCAGTATACCGGTCACCAACAGCGTAATGAGGGAGATGGCGATCAGCTCTGGGGTCAATGAGAGAACGATGCTCTTGCCGGTGATTTCATTGAATGAGGAAAGCAGCATCGTGACCAGCGAATAGGAGAGGAGCATAGCGACGAAAGAGATCAGGATGGCCTCCCCGAGATACTGACGAATCAGTCCAATTCGCCCGGCTCCGATCGCTTTGCGGATGCCCACCTCATGCGCTTGCTTGGAGGCGCGTGCAGTCGATAAATTCATGAAATTGATGCAGGCGATGACCATGATGAAGACCGCAATCATCGAGAACAACCTGACGTAGTCGATGCGCCCGCCATCGGGCAATCCGTTGGTATATCTTCCCTGCAGGTATTGCTCGGAGTACCTTTTTAGGAAAAGCTCAGCATCGCTATCCGCTACTTTGGATTGGATGTATCCGGCAATTTTATCGGAAGTAGCCCGGGGATTTACGCCATCCTGAAGGAGGACGTAAGTGGATGGCCCGGTGTTCGCCCAGTCATTCGCCCATACATTCCGATCGAGAAAGTCTTGCAGTGGTAAAACGAAATCAAAGATGTACGTTGATTTTTTGTTGATGTTTTCGAAAACGCCGCTGACGGTAAAGTTTCGATCGTCTTCGTACCGGATCGTCTTGCCCATGGCATTTTCTACACTCCCGAAAAATCTATTAGCCAGATCCCGGGAAATGCAGATGGAAGTCCGGTCATTGAGAACCGCATTGGCATCTCCTACGATCAGTGGATAGGTGAATATGTTGAAAAAATCTTTTCCCACGTGGTAACCATGCTCCCTTAGAAAAGTCTTTTCGTGCGACAGTAATGCCGGAAGGATCCAGGTTGTGGTGGCCGAGTACCGGACATCCGGGAAGTCATCCTTCAGAGATGCTCCCAAAAGACCTGGCGTATAACTGGACACCGACTCCCCGCTAGCGTACGTCTGTGATGACATCACCTGGTAAAGCCGGTCATCTTTTTCGTGAAACTTATCGATGGAGAACTCATCTTGTACCCACAGGTAGATGAAAAAGGCACTGGTCAGCCCTAAGGTCAGGCCGACAATATTGATCAGAGAAGAAAATTTGCGTCTTAAAATACTCCTTACCGTAATTTTTAGAAAGTACATCAGATATTTCGAGTTTTTCTTCCTTGATGGCAATACTCGTACCGAAAATCACATGTAATTCATTTTCATTGCTTTACCTACTTAATCACGGGAGAATTTGGGCGTGGATTGTCCGATTTTGAACAGTGTCGTTCAGAAGTGTACATTATGAGATCTTGTTGGGGATAAAATATGTAGTATGATTACTTAATGCATTGGTTGGCGAAGTGCCTTTTTCAAAGCGGAAGCGATTCTTCGTGCCAGCCCGCTCACGGAAGATTGCGGCTTTACCGCTAATTCCTGAATGAATTCAGTGCCTTTGTACAGCTTTAACTCTACTGAAATGTCGGCCGTTCCCCGCTGATAGCGACCTCCCAATATATATCCTTTTGGATGGTCGTCTACATTGACAAAGATATAGTTGGCATCCTTTCCTTTCTCGGTTTCCCGCCGAAACAGCTGTTCCAGCTCACCGGCAAGCTGAAGGTCATCGATCAGGGTCTCTTCATTCTGAAATATACCCCGCATAACGACAGGTTTTTCCACGGCCAGCAAGTTAAAGACCTCTTTTTGGTAGAGGCCGATGTCAATACTTCCTTTGGGCGGATACACCAACATGGGCGTTTGAATACCATCGATGCTTTGGGCCAGGAGGGGCACTTGTTCCCGGGCATGATTGAACAGCGTCATGACATCAATGTATGCTCCCTGAGCGTCCTTACGCACCGCTTCTCCAATCATACCCTGTAGCAAGGAGTAGGTCAATAAGCCCTGCCCGAAGGAACTGGATTCGTAACTCACCTTATCCGCCGCACTGCCGGAGATTACAAACATTCCGGCCCGGTCTTTCATACGGTCCAGGGCCCTGATCTGACTGGAATTTAGATTTTTTGTACCTCCGGTAAGATTTTCAACGACTTGACCGGAATTACAGGCGTCAATAATGAGTACTTGTTTCAGGGCAGGAATGTCATTGATCCATTCGGTCAACTCTTCACTGGAAATCGAATGTGCATCTCGCGTATCTTTTCGGAGTAGCTGATCTTCATCGGAGATCCCGTGGGTCAAATAGTGAAACTGTGCTCCTTCCGAATCTCCGTAAGTTTTCCCGTGGCCCGACAAATACAGGATCAGTACATCTTCGGCTTTTGCCTCGGCCTTTACCTCCCGTAAGGCGGCTTCGATATTGCTCTTATTGGCCGAACGCCATTGCACCCGATCGGTAACGGCAAACCCGGCGTCCTCTTTATCGCCGTCCGTCGTCAAACAGGTTATTTTCATTCCGGCTTCGAATAAGGGTGTTCCGACGATATCTAGTGCCTTCGCCATGCTCACCGCATCTTGATCGGCATAGTTTAAATCCAGGTTTTTTCCTTTGTAATCCGAGGTTCCCACTGCTACTACGTACAGTTTGGGAGTCACAAACTCAGCTTCCGAAAGGGAGGGGTCTTCGTCATGATTACCCATCCCCTTGGCCGTACTTTGTTTTTCATTGTTTTTCCATTCCAACTCAAAAGCTGCGCTTCTTAACCAACCTTCCGCATTATGCGTGCGGATGCTAACCGTATTTTTCGCCGCTCCATCGCGGAAACGAAAACGCTGATAAAGATTTAGGTCAACTAAAAAACTGGACCCCCGGTTGGGGTTTGCATCCTCCAGGATTTCTTTCCCATTGACGAAAACACTGGTTTTGCCGATACCACCATTGCGTTCTGTTAATTGAATTCGAAGCGTATTGTCGGCATCGATCTCCGCCGACACTTTGGGGTACAAAGTGACCGCGCTCAATTTTTCGACGGGCGTGATGGGCTCGTCCGACAGTCCAATGAGTTTTTGCAGCAGCCCGGGTTCGTAGTAGCGTGCCTTCAGCTGATCGAGTTCGATCACCTCCAGGCCCGCCACGTAATACATCAGGCTCATGGCCCCGGCCGACGCATCGAAAAGTCCGGATGGCGTGGTGACCGCCCACTCGCGCTCACCGAGGAAAACGATCGTGGCCAGTTCCCTGCCACTGATCGTTTCCCAGATCTTTATCGTGTGATCGTGCGACCAACTAACAATAAACCGTTCGTCTTGCAAAAAAGTGGCACCAATGATGCCGAGCCGATGCCCGAAATAGGTCTGGGTATCTCGATCATTGACATTGGCGAGATATAATTTCTCTTTCCGGTCACTCAACAGAAATCGTCCTTCCTGCTTGGTGGAAAAGTCAAAGAAATAAGGACGCTGCGGCAAATGATCCAGTGTTTTGGGACCGCAGTTCTCCGCAATCTTTACATTTGCCTCTAAACCCCTATTCGAAGTTTCGATCGGAGTATTGTTCGTAAGCAAACAGGGGAAATCGTAGTAGGTGGGAGCATCGTAACTTGGGGCTACCAGCAGGTACTGATTGTTGCCGGAAAATGCAACATCAGAAACCGAATGATAGGGCTGGAAAGCAATCGGGGGCTTCTCTTTCGATGCTATTAGCACCACTCCATCGGAAGGATTATTGACGGGTGTACCGAAGAAAATGGGAACGGCTTGTGCATTTGCCTTCGTATGAATGGTGTATTGTTCGTCCGCCGAACTAATGTGCGTTGCTAGATCGTAAGCACTCCGAATCCGGGAATGGCCAATTGGTACCGGTTCAATGCTTTTAATGAGATGATTGGTCAGGTCAAAGCGGGTTTTCACTCCATTGTCTTCTTTGCTGATCTGGAATGGGCCCGACGCTGTTACATTTTGTCTAAAACGAACAATGGAGAGTTCTGTTTCCGCAGTATTCCCTTGCTCGACCGTATGCACTTTATTGATGCTGCCGGCGCCAAGCGTTCTGATCAGTTGACCGTTGCGGTCCCAGATGACTGCATGGCCACTGGAATACCCCACCAGTAGGTGATCGTCGACGGGTGAAAAAGCAACGACCGGTAAACTACTTGTTCCTCCTCTGCTGACTTGGATCTCTAATTCCCCCTTTATTTCTTTCCGCAACTCAGCGCCGTCTAAATATCCAAAAGTACTTTTTTTGTTCCCCGTTATGTCCCACAAATTGATGTTCAGATTTAAATAAGTCCTGGTCAACAAATATCGATTATCATGGGAAACGTACAAGGGGTGTTCGGGAGCCACCTTGCCGGGCAATCGATACGTATTTATGGTGTCGGGAAGATTCGCAGCGTAATCCTTTTCAAAAACTGTTTCTTTGGTTACGAGGTCTAAAAGTCTGATGGAATGGAAGGTGCCCAAGAACAGGTATTTTGAATCGGGCGAAACAACTAAATTGACCCACTCGCTTGGGTGGGTAATCCGTGACCTTGCGGGACTAGAAGTCCAGCTAAGCACTCGTAACTGCTTCGCCGGCTGTTCTATCAGGGCTGTGATGGTGCCCGAGGGGACATCAAGTCTGTCGACCACTCCATTCGAATATCCGATGACAAAGAAATCCTGATTCGGTGCACCGGTGATGCGAAGCCGCTCCTCCTTGAATTTTACCCTGGCCAGCGCTTTCTGATCTTGTCCGGCAAAGCTCGTTAGCCAAATGGTATCTTCGTGTTGTGTGATGACTTGTTGGCCCGACGGCCAGAACTGCAAGGCTTTGCCATTGTTATTGACCAGAGAAGTCCGCCGTTTTTCTGCGATATGATACAAGACCGCTTCAGTGCCAATTGCCTGGTAGAGCAGGTATTGGCCATCCGGAGAAAAGAGCGGATCGTCTCTACTTTCAAAACTCAGTAAATGAGTACCGTTAATCGACCAAAGTATTGATTTATGCTGACTCCTGGTAATTAAATAATGGCGGTTAGGCCCTGCAATGATACCGGTAATGGACGCTTCATGACCAATGAAGGTGCGGATCAAGGTACCGTCGGCTTCCCACATCTTCACCGACTTGTCCATAGACCCGGTGAAGAGGTATTGTCCCTCCGGCGAATAGGCAACACAGGTTATTGCTGCGGAATGCCCGGTCGGCACCAGAAGTTTGGGTTGTTGGGCCCATGCCAGAATGGGGGATATAAATAGTAGCGGTAGTACTTTTTTCATGATCAATTCATTTATTGTTAGCAGGCTTCCAGTACCTATCACTCATTCGACAAAATACATTTCAATCTCCCCCTTGTTCTTAGCCTTGATCTTGCCTCGTGGCGTAAACCGAAATGCTTCTTGATCCTTTAGTAATTCATAGGTCGCCTGACTTACGTTCACCCGACCTACCTCACAGGTACTCTCCATCCGTGCTGCCGTATTGACCGTGTCTCCCCATATGTCGTAGGCAAACTTCTTGATGCCCACAATGCCGGCTACGACCGGCCCCGTATGCACGCCAATCCGGATCTCGAACGGTTCCCGCCCCTGTGCGATGCGCTCTACCTGGTAAGCGGCCATGAAATCCCGGATGGCGAGGGCGGCTCGTACCGCATCGACCGGATTGTCGGTGGAAGGAGTGGGCAGACCGGCCGCTGCCATGTAAGCATCTCCAATGGTCTTGATCTTTTCGACGTTGTGTTTTTCCACAATGCGGTCAAAGGCTTCGTAGCAGTGGTGGATTTCGGCGACCAACTGTTGGGGAGAGAGTTTTTCGGCTATTTTGGTGAAGCCTTTGAAGTCGGTAAAAAGAACGGTGACCAGATCGTAGTTTTTGGCCTGGGCCGTGCCGTATTGTTTGAGTTCGTCTGCGGTTTCGGCGGGTAGGATGTTGAGCAGAAGCTCGTCAGAACGTTCTTTTTCTTTTAGTATGACTTCTTTTTGCGCTACTACCTCGGCCGTACGTTCGTCAACGACTTGTTCCAATACGCGTTGCCTTTTCCGAAGCGTGGAGGTGCGCAATCGTATGATGCCCCAAATGCCGGCTGCGGCCAGCAATCCGTATAGGAGATAGGCGGCCGGGGTCAACCACCAGGGAGGAGCGATGTAGATCTTTAAAGCAAGTGCTTCTTCGCTCTCATAACCATCATTATTCTTAGCGAGCAGCCGAAAGGTATAAGAGCCGGGACTCAAATTCGTGTAGGTTGCCTTCGGGTCGGAGCCATCCGTAGTTTTCCATGCTTGATCATAACCCGTTAGTTGATATTCATAGCGGTTGTTTTCCTGGTAGGTATAATTGAGCGCTATGAATTCAAAAGTGAGTTCATTTTGCCAGTGTTGGAGCTCAATGGACCTTGCGTAAGTAATTGATTCCTGCAAAGGGGAAGGAAAAGGCAGACTGTCTTGGTGGACGATGCTCTGGCCATTGATGTAAATATCGGTTAAAAAGGGAGAAGGCGGATGGTCATTTTCGGCTAAACGTTCGGGATGAAAATAGCCGATGCCGTTCATACCGGCACTATAGATCGTGCCGTCTTTGCCAATGACCATTCCAGTGCAATGGGTCTTAAAGCCTTGCTCCTGTTCATAAGTTAAAAAAGTGCCCGTGTTAGGATCAAAGCGAATGATCTCGGCGTTAGTCCCCAACCATAACTTCCCTCCACGATCTTCTGCAATACCTCTGATCTGCGAATTGGGGATTGCGGAATTTTCCTGATGCCAAAACTTGGGCTTTGGAGTGGGGCTGACTTGTTCGGCTTTAGATAGGTAAATCAATCCATGTTCGGCTGATCCCATCCAAAGATCACAATTCCGATCGAATAACAAAGTCACAAACCAATTCAGCTCAGGTATTCCCTTGATTTGCCGAACGGACTGATCTTTTGGGTTAAACCTAATCAATGGAAAATCGCCGGATACCCAGATATTGCCATCGCAATCTTCTCTGATCTCCGTTGGCCAGGCCCCTCCCGGTAATTGCAGCTTGGGTCCATGCATTGCATCCCAACCGTAGAAAATAGGTGGTGATTCCGGATCGGTAAAAACGTACAACCCTGTAGATCCTCCAACCCATATGCGACCTTGGGAGTCCTTTGTCACTCCACCGTGGGCTTTTGTCGGAAGTAAAGTAAAGGTTTCCGTCTTTTGGTTCAGCACATATATTGCTCTACTAAAGGTCGTTCCCCAGATGTTGCCGCGGTCGTCTGATTCAATATTAATGAAGTCATTGCGCATCGTTTCACTTGCGGCGGGGCTATCCACCTTATAAACTTTGATGGATTTAGTAACCGGGTCCAGTTTGATCAAACCTGCACCGCGACTGGAAATCCAGATGTTTCCCTCCGGGTCCTCCAGGCCCGACCATTTGTTTTCGGAATTGAAGAAGTGTTTGTATTCGGAATCAGATTCAAAATGGTGGAATACCTTAAGATTAGGGTCATAGATACTTACCCCGTTAAAGGTGCCGATCCAAATGCGATTATGATGATCACGACACAGCTCCCGGACCCGGTTCGACGATAGGCTACTGGGGTTGCGGGGATCCCGAAGATGTTGGGTCAGTTGCTTGGTCTGATAGTCATAAATGTAAATGCCCTGGCCTTCACTGGCCATCCATACCCTTTCCAGATGATCTTCCACCATGATAGAGAAGGAAGGGTCCCAAGGCCAATAGATGCTTAAATCTTCAAAGACCGTTTGGACTTCTTCAGCCGCGGGATCGAAAATCGCTATTTGACTCAGGACCTTGCCTGCTGTCGGCCTTTTCCGCCCCCGGATCCCCAGCCACAGTTGCCCGGAGGAGTGCACAAATATTTTCAGGATCGTTTTTGTGACCTTACCGGGTAAGGTCATTCTTTGGATTGTGGCTGTAGCGGGATCAAGCCGGCAAAGCCCCTGGCTAGTACCCAACCAAACGATTCCCTGCTGATCTTGCTGCATACAGAAAATGGTATCACTGGAGAGGCTGGCGGGATTGTCCGATTCCGCGCGGAAATGCCGAAATTTGCCCGGCTCTAACCATAGGTTTAAACCGCCACCCCAGGTACTGACCCACATTTGATCCAACGAGTCCCGGAGTACTGCCGACACCTTATTGGAGGAAAGGCTGGCGGGATTATCCTTTTGATGATCTTCTTTCCGAAACGCTTTACTTGAATAATCGTACAGGAACAGGCCCTCTCGCAATGTGCCTAACCAAACGTTTTTTGACGCGTCTTTAGCAAAACAGCCCCCACAAAAGAAAACGGGACTGTTGAATCCCCGTCGGAGAGATTCCATGCTTTGCGGTACATTGTGAATGAAGGAATCCCGTTTGGGGTCGAAATACACCAAACTGTCGACTGCTTTACCCCAGTTTTCCTGCAACAAATTGCTTAATTTCAAGCCAAGTAGATTATAATTCGCATAAGGTGTGGCACTCTTGCCGTCATATCTTACCGGACCGAGCCACATAAAGCCATTGGCATCTTGCGTAACATTAAAAACTATCCGCTGGCCGGCTAACAATTCCTCCGCTTCAAGCCGTCGAAAACGGATGTCTTCGTTTTGCGCAGGGCAAATCAGCACATGGCAGAAAAAAAAGCAAGCGAGTAATCTGGTACAAAATAATGGTCGGATAAGCTTCGTGTTCATCATCGGATTTCAGATAATTTTTGTTCAATTGACATCCCACCATACGCGGGTTTTAACATCATTTGGCTGAGTGCCGCCACTTACTACATTGGGATTGACGGCCACTTCCCTGGAGCCGTATTCGAATCTTCGGAAAATCTGTCCGCCGGAAATATTGCCGGGATAATCTACGGGTGTCAGCTCCGGATAGCCGGTACGCCTCCAGTTGCTGTAGACCTCGTACCAGTTCATAAAATTGCTGATCCACATTTGTTCGCCGATCATGCGCTCCGATCCATCGAAAGGGTGTGCCGCCAGGTAGGTCCCCACTTCGCTTTCGGTGACCGTCAGAGAGTCGTTGAAGAGCGTCCATTGCTGCATCGACGCTTTTACACCGGTGTTATAATGTTCGGCGGCAAGACCATTGTGCCATCCCTTCAGGGCGGCTTCCGCGAGCAGGAATTCCACTTCGGCATAGGTCATGAAAAGGAAGGGGGCATCTACTTCAATCAGGAGCGGATTGAGCCGGGAGAAAGCAAGTTCGCGGTTTACCTCATCCTCCGTTCCCAGGAAATCTTTAATGGTCTCATTATCATAGCCGTTCGGTAAACCAATTTGTTGATCGGTTTCCGTCAGATAGGGGCCGCCCCAGACGCCGCGGACAGCGTAAATGCGGAGTCGAGGATCACCGTGTGATTGGAGAAAATCGACCAACGTCCTGCTCATCATATGGGGCGCTTTTCCATCGGTTGGAAGTAAGGCTCGCGAAATACCATTTTGGTTGAACCAGATGTTGGGTCCTGTTTTCATAGCCACCCACGCCAGGTCTTCATTGCTGGTCATGAGGCCTCCGTTTATTGCCGACTGCACATATTTTTCGGCCGTCGTCGGGTCTACATTCGATATGCGCATGGCCAGGCGCAACATCAGTGAGTTGGCCAGCTTTTTCCACTGCAACAGATTACCCCGGTAAATCAAGTCGGCCTCTCCAACCTGATCGGGCCCGCTGCCGATGACCGAAGCAGCTACTTCAAGGGTGTTGAGCATATCCCGATAAATCGACTCCTGGTCATCATAAACGGGAAAGGGGAGCCCTTCGATCCCCTGATTGGCTTCCGAATACGGTACGTTACCGTACAGATCGGTCATGATGTGCATGGGAATCAGATACATGACCCGGGCCATATGGTGGAGGTTGGTCCAGGTGGGATTCAGGCCTTCCGGACCCGTTTGTCGGATCACTTCGGCCAGTGTTTTCAGGGAATTTCCGTAGACCCTTGACAGGTAGGTACCGAGACAACCATCGGTACAACGCAGGTACTTGTCGCCGCTGCCTTCCACATTGTTAGTCGACAGGGTCGACAGGTGCTGGGTCAAGCCACCGGCAAGGCTCAGATGTGCAAACCGGTTCACTAGCCGGTTTTCGGCGGCCTGGACCTGACCGCTGGTGAATAAGAAGCGCCAGTCCAGTTCGTTGGCGGAAGTCGCATCAATATTGAGTTCTGCCAGTTTGTCCTTGTCACAGCTTGTGATGGACAAGGTCAATAGCAGGAAAGTAAGGTATTTATGAAATTGTTGCATAGCCATTGCGATTAAAAGCCCAATCTTACATTGAATCCGTAGGTGCGGGTCTGCGGTACTCCAAAAAAATCCAGCCCCTGAGCGTTGGAGTTGTTATAAGTAGATTCGGGGTCGACATTTTCTATATTGTGGTAGATCAACAACAGGTTGCGGCCCACCAGCGAAATCCGGGCAGTCCGGAGCGGTGTTTTTTTCAATAAATCCCGAGGCAGATTGTAACCAATACTCAACTGCCGCAATTTGATGAAAGAAGCATCGCGAATGAAGCGGTCGGATAGCTGGTTGTAAGCAGTATAAAACCCCCCTACTTCAAAAGGCTCAAGTGTTTTGGTCAGCGGATTGCCGCTGGGGTCAACACCAGTAACGGTTATGGATTCCCGACCGTTTGCCTCAATGCCAAGATCACTCCAGGTCTCAGCGGTCATACTGTGCAGGCCGGTCCTCACCAGGAAGGCATTGGTGCCGGAATAGATGTCGCCGTCCATTTTAAAATCGACCAGAAAATCGAGCGACAGATTCCCAAAGACGAGACGGTTATTGATGCCGCCACTTAGCTTATGAATGCCATTGCCTATAATGGTGCTTTGGTTGTTGCGCACCGGTTGGCCATTGTTGGGATTGAAGACCGGCTGACCGTTGATCATCTGCTGGGTAAACCCGACGATGCTACCGAAGGGCTGACCCACAATATGAAAAATTGATGCATCCAGAAAGCGGGATTCACCCAGATTGCCTCCTACTTGCAATTCTCTTACCGCATTGGAAAGCCTGATGATTTCGCTGTTGTTCTTCGCCAGATTGAGGTCGACATTCCAGGTCAGGGCCTGGGTACGGACCGGCGTACTGGTCAGCAACAGTTCCCATCCACGATTAGATACGTCACCGATGTTAATGACGCTGGAGCCGAAACCCGAAGTCTCGGAAACCGCCGCATTCAGGATATCATCTCTCGTCATTTGGTGGTAGTAGCTGAAATCCAGGCCCAGCCGGTTGTCCAACATCTGCAGGTCCAGGCCAACTTCGAATTCGGAGGAGGTCAGTGGCCGGAGTGCACGATTGGGAATAGAGGTCTGCTCGACCGTGGCGTTTGGCAGGTCCCCGTGACCGCTTCCCAACGTATAAGTCAAATTCAGGCGGTATGGCTCCGTATCTCCCCCTACCTCCGCCCAGGAGGCGCGCAATTTGGCAAAGGTCAGTAAGCTGTTGGCAGGCAGATTCAGCAATTCGCTCAGGATGAAGCTGCCGCCGATCGATGGATACAGAATATCGTTGGTCGTTGGGTTGAGCGTCGAAAAGCGGTCGTTTCTCGCTGTTACAGTCAAGTATATGAAATCTTTAACTCCGAATGTTGCCGAGCCAAAGATGGAATTGATGCCTTCTTCGAAGAATCTGTAAGTCGGCGTTTGATTAGCGAGGTTGGCAAAGGTGTGAAAAAAGGGAATGTTGAAGTCACTTCCCAGCAGGAAAAGGCTCTCGCTGGAGCGCCGCATCCGGTTGCCACCCGCAAACGCATCGAGGGAAAATGATTTGAACCGTTTGTTAAAACCGATGATGCCTTCCAGGTTGATTTCCCGTACCCGGCGTTCGTTTTCCATCAAACTGCCCCGGCGTTGAAAGCCGGTGCCGAATGGGGTTAGGTCTGTTTCCCTCCGGGTATACCAGTCAATTCCCAGTCGCCCCTGAAGGTAAAGCTCCTTGGTCAAATTCAGCCGGGCCAATTGGGAGCCAATGATCCGGTCACGGGTATCGTCGTTACCAAACTGATAAGCTGTCCACCAGGGATTTTGGTGAACGGGGACTTGATACAACTGGAGTTCCTCTCCCGGGATCTTGTTGTCCAGGGTGGTTACACCCTGCGGCACTGAACCCAACTTGTCCGGGTCGCCGCGGAAATCGTCGATATTATAACTGGCCGGCATTGTGAAGAGGCCCATAAAACCATTACCCGGAAGGTCAGAAATCCGCGGCCGGTTATCGGCAAACTCATGGGAGTAATTAATCTTGGAAGTGATGTGTAAACGATCGGCGAAGTTACCGGTATAGGATAGACTTACATTTTGGCGGTCAAAGCCGGCATTCGGGATGAAACTATTGCTGCGCAGGTCGGCCAGATTGAGTCGTATGCGATGATTCTCCGTGCCACCACTAAACTCCAGGCTATTGGTCCAGGTAGTACCGGCCTGGTAATACCGCCTGAGGTTTTCTGTTGTTTGATGAAGATAAGGCCGGCTCACGCCGTCGGATTGCGGGACCAGGCTGCCGTCCAGCCTGCCTCCCCATTGGGAGCTAAAAAAACCCCAGGCTTGGGTAGCATCGGCCGGCGGTCGGCCATTACGGCCGTTTCCGTAGGTTTGCTGCAATTCGAAGTGATCGAGCAACGTCTCCACGACAAAATTCGAATTCACCGAGACACCGATGCCGCTGCCGACTTGCCCGCTTTTGGTCGTAATCAATACCACTCCGTTGGACGCTCGCGATCCATACAGAGCTGCCGCATTGGCGCCTTTTAAAATGCTGATCGATTCGATATCTTCGGGGTTGGTGCTGGCCATCCCATCACCTTCGTCGACCCCACCAAAGCGGCTGGCCTGTCCAAAGGTAGTATTGTCGATCGGTACGCCATCGATGACGTAGAGTGGTTGGTTGTTGCCATCCAGCGATACATTGCCCCGGATAATGACCCGCGTCGAACCAGCCGGACCGGAGGCAATATTACTAACGTTCACACCGGCGACCTTACCGGCCAGCCCATTGGCAAAGTTGATTTCCCGGGCTTCCTGAAAACTGTTACCTTCCAGCTGGGTGACGGAATAGTTCAACGCTTTTTTTTCGCGCTCCATTCCCAATGAAGTCACTACGATTTCTCCAAGTTCAATACCGGCCGATAACTCTACGTCTACAACGGATTGATGTCCAACTCGGATCTGCTGGTCTTCATAACCCACAAAAGAAAATTGCAACATTGCCGCTTCGGGTACCTCCAGGTTATACATTCCCTCAAGATCCGTGATGGTACCGATGGTGGAGCCAACAACAGAAATGCTGACCCCGATGAGGGGTTGGCGTGTGTCGCGATCGAGCACTGTACCCGTAATTTGTTGCTGCGCTAAGAGATGATTGGTACAAAGACTGAAATAGGTGACTACGATGAACTTGGATACGAAGAAAAAGAAGGTACGCCTTAATTGGAGATTACCAGTAGGATAGCAGGTCTTTTTGCGGGGAAATACCATTGTGTTTCTTAGATTATTAAGGATGAGGTCGTCTAAAGATAAGCAATAACGGCTGCATCAACAGGTGTGTATTTGTCTTTTTGTTGGAGATATATTGCAAATTTGCATTGCGGTTGATACAAGGCTCCCACGAATATCCGTCCATCAACCCCATCCATCGTTAGAGGCCAAAAGGAATTATTAAACTATTAAATGCCTTTCAATAATGAATCTACACTTTGCTCAAAAACGCTTAATTTTATCGGCGGCCCTCTTACTTAGTCCGATCTTATTCTTAGCCCAATCCTTGCATACTTTCACCAATCAGGTCATCGAATGGCATTTGCAATCCGAAAAATCCTACGAAAACCCCTTTCGCAACATCGATCTGGAAGTAACGGTCACGCACCAGGAAAGTGGCCGCCGGCAGATCATCTCTGCTTTTTGGGCCGGTAAAAATACGTGGACCATTCGCTTTAGCAGTCCGGTTTCCGGCACTTATTCCTACCTGACGCATTGTAGCGATGGTAGCAACAAAGGCTTACACCAACAAAAGGGGCAGATCGTGGTGGAGCCCTACGTTGGCGATCATCCGCTTTATCGCCACGGCCCGGTGCGGGTAAGTGCACGTGGGCCCCACCTCGAACATTACGACGGGACGCCGTTTTTTTGGTTGGCCGACTCCTGGTGGCACGGCATGACAACTCGTTTCGGATTTCCCGCTGATTTTGAAACGCTGGCAACCGATCGAAAAAATAAGGGCTTCAACGTCATTCAGTTTGCCATTGGCTTTCCCTGCGACATTGAGCCCTTTGATCCCCGCGGACAAAATGAAGCGGGAGATCCATGGGACGAGGCGTTCACCAGCATTAACCCGTCATACTTTGATCTGACCGATCAACGCCTGGAAAAACTACTGGAAATGGGCTTCGTACCCAACATCGTAGGGCTGTGGGGGTATTATATGAAATGGATGGGGGTAGAAAATGCCAAAAAGCATTGGCAATACCTGATCGCCCGGTATGCGGCTTATCCGGTCACGTTTAGTCTCACCGGAGAGACCACGCTGGCTTATTATCCGGATATGGAGGAGGAATGGGACTATTACAAGGATTTGTTCCGCAGTCAATGGAGTGAGGTGGCCAAATTCATTCAGGAAAACGATCCCTATGACAGGTTGTTGACCACTCATCCCGGTCCCGGTATCAACGACGGCAAAAATCCCATTTACGAAATGCAATACCTCGATATGGTGATGTTACAAAGCGGTCACCAAGCTTTCGCTACTGTTCCTAAATCCACCCGCTTTATCAAGGAGTATCAAAATAGGTTTCCGGACAAACCGGTGATTCACGGCGAAGTTTGCTTCGAGGGGATGTTTGGCAGCAGTTGGCAGGATGTACAGCGTCTGCTTTTTTGGAGCAATGTTTTGCAGGGCACGCCCGGTTTTTCGTACGGAGTGGAAGGTATCTGGCAATTCAATACTACGGAAAAGCCTTTCGGACCCTCTCCTTCCGGACATGTCTGGGGAAACGTACCCTGGCAGGAAGCCATGCACTACAAGGGCTCGGAACAAGTTGGTCACAGTGCTCAATTTGTTCGCCAATTGCCCTGGTGGAAATTGCGCCCGGCCCCGGAAAGAGTGAGCAAACATGCCGATATAGAACAGATCTACGACCCATATGCCGCCGAAGTGGGGGAGGATTTGCTGGTGTATTTCCGGTTTGCCTTTGGAAAAAATACGCTTAAAATACGGGGCCTGGAACCGGGTGCACCTTATGAATTCGTATTTTTTGACCCGATTACCGGAAAATCCTATCCACCACGGGAAGGACAAAGCAATGCCCGGGGAGAATGGCTGGTACCAACCCCTCCCGTCATCCAGGATTGGGTATTGTGGTTGCGGCCAGTAGCCAAATGATGAAAAAATTTCTTCACTATTTTGGTCAGGTGTTTTTTTCAGCAAGCCAACCTCCCGGTTGTGGAGTAGCCTTTTTCGTTGTCTTGCGATACCATTTTTTCAATTGGCGCAACATTTTTTTTACGCGGCGGGGCTGCTCTTGGGCGATGTTGTTTTTCTCCGAGGGGTCTTCGGTCAGGTGGTACAG
>JANQRV010000279.1 GCA_028284395.1 Saprospiraceae bacterium | reverse complement strand
AAGGGGTGACCATCAAGGCAGACATTCCCGAGCCATCGGTTGCTGTGGAAGAAATGATTGAAAGGGAGCTTAGGAAAATGTAATTACTACTATTACGCTACCTCCACCTGCTCTTATTCCAAATTGGATTGATGAGCACGTATTTCAGGGTAGTTTATTTTGTTGCTCTTCCCCGCCTGAATGACAGGTCGGGCAGAAAGGCAAAAAACGTAGGTATAGTTGGGCTACAGCGAGCCGGCCTGCGCTAACGGCAGTCATACAGGGCTTTTTAGCATGAGCGGAGTGGTGCTTTGCAGAAAAGATTCGGGGAATCTTTTCAACGTTGCGAACCGCTTGCGGATGGGCAGCCAAGGACAAAAGAAGCAGCTTGAGGTGCGAATCCCATCCAACCAAGTAGACAAATTTGATAAAGAGAGATTTTAACCCTTTTCTTACAATAATAGTTTTTGTAAGGGAGTTATTTATGCATTGTTAAAGCAAATGCAAATTTTGTTTTTCATACTCAAAACAGCTCCCAAACAATTCCGATCCCAGTTTACAATGCCTGTCCGGGACATCTTCATTCTCTCTATTTCCCTAGACGACGCCTTCTCCCGGGCCAACACAAATTCCTAAAGACTTTCAGCTCCAGTTTATTGGTCATAGCGCCTCTAAGTGCATAGCCTAGATCTAATGATCAGGACTACAGGTTTTCAGTTTGAATCGATTGACAAGCGGACATTGTCATAGTGTCTTCATTCATCTGGATGACAATATGCCCGTGTTCCGGATTGTAGAACTTTAAATCCACTTAATGAAGACGTTTCCATTCTTTCGTCAACTCGATTCTATGGATTGTGGGCCAACCTGCCTTCAAATGATCGCAAAGTATCACGGTGAGAATTACTCCGTACAATACTTGCGGCAGAAAAGTCATCTGGACAGAGAAGGGGTGAATCTCAAGGGAATCAGCCAAGCCGCAGAAAGCATTGGTTTTCGCTCGATGGCTGTAAAAGTCCCTTTCAAAGGTAAAAACGGCAGCCCCTCCCTATTGGGGGTTCCTTTACCGACCATCGCGCATTGGAATCAAAACCACTTTGTAGTTGTCTATAAAATTGGACGCAAGTACATTCACATAGCGGATCCCGCCCACGGAAAATTCAAACTGCCGATCGAAACTTTCAAGAAAAACTGGCAAAGTGATCGTGAACGAGGTGTATTGCTTTTATTGGAGCCAAGACCGGAATTTTACGAACGCGACGCCTTTGAGAGAGGTCGGAAGAAAGGATTCCAACATCTCATAAAATATCTCAGGCCACACCGTCGGTTGGTGATTCAGCTTTTTCTAAGTCTGCTCCTTCTATCCGTTTTTCAAATGTTCTTTCCCTTTGTTACGCAAGCCATTGTTGACACCGGGATCCAGGGGCGAAATCTTCATTTCATATACCTGATGCTCATTGCTCAGCTGGCTTTGTTTGCCGGCCAAACAATCGTGGGATTCTTGCAGTCTTGGATCACTTTGCATATAAGCATGAGAATTAACATCAATTTAATCGCTGATTTCTTGCTGAGGTTAATGGCTTTACCACTGGGCTATTTTGATACCAAAATGATTGGCGACTTATTGCAGAGAATTGGTGATCACAACAGAATCGAAAGTTTCCTAACAGTTTCTACGCTCACTATTTTGTTGTCCTTTTTTAACCTAATCATATTTGGAATAGTATTGTTAATCTATTCCAGATCCGTATTTTTCATATTTGCGATGAGTTCTGCCGCTTATCTCGTCTGGATTTTTGTTTTTCTGAAGAAACGCCGAGAGATCGATTACCTTTCCTTTCAGCAAATGTCAGAAAGCCACAACAGCTTAATTGAAATCATCCAGGGGATGCCAGAAATCAAATTACAAGGCAGCCAGTTGAAAAGGCGCTGGAACTGGGCTACCATTCAGGCAAAATTATTTCGGATTAAAATGAAGTCGCTGGTCATTACTCAGTATCAGGATGGCGGAGCACTCTCCATCAATGAATTGAAAAATATCTTAATCACTTTTATAGCGGCCAGGGCAGTGGTAGAGGGTCAATTGACACTCGGTGGAATGATGGCGGTAAGTTATATCGTAGGGCAACTGAATGGCCCCCTGCAACAGTTGGTATCCTTTATACGCACTGCACAAGATGCTAAAATTAGCCTGGAAAGACTCGGTGAAATTCATGATCAGGAAAACGAAGAAGATGATAATGTTATGAAAAAGTATCATGTTCCAACCGGTCACGTTAAGGTCGAAAATTTAAATTTCAAATACAGTCCCCTGGGGAAAAATGTGTTGGAAGGCATTAATTTAATCATTCCAAGGGGAAAGGTGACAGCAATTGTCGGGACCAGCGGCAGTGGTAAAACGACCCTTGTTAAATTACTCCTGAAATTTTACAAGACATCGGAAGGCGCGATCAAAATTGGGGACACCGCTCTTCACAATGTTCACGCTCAAACCTGGCGGAACCAATGCGGTGTGGTCATGCAGGACAGTTTCATTTTTTCGGATACCATCGCACACAATATTGCAGAAAGTGATGATGAAGTAAACTACCCTAGACTGACGAAGGCCGTCCAAACCGCCAACATCCACCACTTCATCGAATCTCTTCCGCTGGGCTACAATACGATGATCGGGGCAAAAGGCAATGGCATCAGCCAGGGTCAACGCCAGCGCCTGATCATTGCCCGAGCTGTATACAAAGATCCCGAATTCATTTTTCTTGATGAAGCTACTAATGCACTGGATGCGAACAACGAAAAACTCATCCTGGAAAATCTAAAAGCGTTTTTCAAAGGGCGAACAGTAATTGTAGTAGCTCACCGACTGAGCACTGTAAAAGAGGCCGACCAAATCGTAGTCTTGGATCAGGGGAGGATAGTAGAAGTAGGGCAACATGAAGATTTAGTCCAAAAGAAGGGCCATTACTATATCCTCGTGAAAAATCAACTGGAACTGGGTTCTTAAAATAAATTTAATCTCGATCACATGCCAAATATCAACAATACGGCCCCGCATCCACCCTCATCTTCGGAAGAACCACTCCTCATGGACGATTTGGTTATGAATCCACCCAATTGGCTTCTCAAATCCGGAGTTTCTATCATGGCCTTTGCCGTGGGCCTGGCACTTATTCTTAGCTGGATTATCAAATATCCCGATAAAATCAACGCTTCTTTCATGCTCACCAGTGAAAACCCTCCAATTGAAATCGTAAGTCATATCTCTGCCGAGATTGACACATTTTTGGTAAAGGACCAGCAAGAAGTTACCGCTGGTCAGCTGCTTCTCACATTGAAATCAACCGCAGACTGGCAACATATCAAACAATTGTCCGGCTGGCTGGAAAAAATGGAACTCATTCCAGATCTTCAAACGTTGGTGGCACTTGATATTCCGTCAGGCCTAAGAATCGGAGAATTACAGGCCCCTTATGAAATTCTGCAACATTCAATTTATGGAGCCCGTCAATTCTTAGCCGAAGATCTGACCCAACAAAAATTATCGGCTGTAGAGTCCGAGATTAAGCAAATTGCTCAACTGAATCGGTCACTGGCAAGGCAGGAGTCCATTTTTCAGCAAGAACTCGATCTAGATGAAAAGGACCATGATCGCTCAACGCAGCTAAACCAAGACAAATCGATCAGTGACAGAGATCTGGAGATCTCACAGGGAGAATTGCTCCAAAAATATCGCGAATTGGAAAGTATGCGCTCGGGAATCATCCAGAATGAAATCCGAAAGCGGCAGTTGCAAGGACGGCTGATCGAACTACAACACGAGTTGCGTCAAAACCTTAACACCTATTATCACACACTCCAACAAAACATTAGTACGCTGAAAGAAGCTGTCAGAACCTGGTTGGAGGATCATCTCGTACACAGTCCCCGATCCGGACACATCACTTTTGTGGAAGGCTTATCTTCAGGCAGATTTATCGAAGCTACACGTCCAATCGCCAGCGTCCTGCCGTTGAGTGGTAAAGGTAAAATCACCGGTCGGGCATACGTTCCTCTGCAGGGAGTAGGGGCGATCAAATTGGGAGATGAAATCAACATTCGATTGGATGCCTATCCAGAACAAGAATATGGAATGCTAAGAGGTCAGATCGATAAGATATCACCACTTCCGGCCAAAACCGATGAGGGAAAGCACTTCTATTTGATGGAAACCTACTTGCCGGATGTTTTATCGACGACTCATGGCGAAGTAATCCCATTCATGCAACAATTAGTGGGCAATGCAACAATAATCACCCGTGAGAAAAGACTTCTAGAAAGGCTCTTTGAAAAGCTAACCGGTATTCTGAAAAGTGCATAGACCATGGAAAGTTTAATCGAACAGTTACACAAGTTGGAAAGAATTCATACGCTCATCCGGCTAAAGGCGACTGGGACACCCAAAGATTTTGCAAAAAGACTGGGTGTTTCAAAACGCACATTGGAAAGACTGCTCCAACAAATGAGGGAACAGGGCTTTCCAATAACCTATGATACGGCTCGGCAGAGTTACTTTTATCATAATGAGGTTAAGTTTTCTTTCCAATTGTATATAAACGGAGAGAAGGAAATCTCCATCAAAGGAGGAAAAGTTGATGCACCGCCAATATTTGGCGGCCCCCTCACTGATATTTGTAATGACAACCTGGTGGAGCGAAGATAGGTATTGAATTCAAATGATCCGCCGGGATATTTTCTACCGCAATACAGTATCGGAGCATGAGGGATTACGCCAAAACTGAAAATGATCTTGGGTTTCTTGTAGCGCAGTGCCTGTTGGAAAATGGCTACAAT
>JANQRV010000278.1 GCA_028284395.1 Saprospiraceae bacterium | reverse complement strand
AGCATTGGCGCCTAGTGCGACACCGATCCAGCTACCTCCGCCCACCTCTTTCTTCACATTTCGTTGCGGGAATAAGCCTTTTGCCAGCACGTCAATGCCTGCCTCTTCAACGGCTCGCAAATAATCCCGATAGATCTCGGTGATGGAAAGATCATCGACATCTTTTTGCAATTCGTAGGTAATCCTGGTTAGCTCGCCCTCCAATGTTTCCTTTTCTTCAATGTAACGGTAGCCGGTGATCGGGCCCGTTGCCAGGGAATACTCCCGAAATTTAACTTCCTCAAAGTAGGCAATGTAGGAATCCGGATAAGGCGTTAACAAGGGGTGGTCCTCACTTCCTTCGACGTTAGTTTGAGCAAAACCGGATACGGTCGGAAGAATTGAGCTAGCGCATAAAATTGCTAAAAGTTTGAGTTTCATACTGGTTCTATCATTTACATAAATTCTGAAATCAACCCGCTAGTGGACAAACTGGATCCGGCTCCATTTTTCCGGCAAATGGGTGTCATAAACACCATGACTACTCAGAACCATGGCGGGATGCGGTTGAATTTCCTTACCGGAAAGAACGAGCTTTTGGAATCGGCCCAAAAACAACTTCCAAATATCTCCATTTGCGGGCGGCAGACTCCGACCGCCAGCCAATAGATCGAGACTCTTCCAGGGGATTCCAATTTCCAGGCTCCATCCTTTGTCGATGTACCGATTATCGTTTAGCACGCCATCGACCTGTACTGCCGTTTCCAGCCCGGGAAGATCAAAGTTGGTGAATGCCCAGCGAATCCCTCTTGGGTGCCTTCCTTTCCAGAAGGATTCGCCGGTCCGGTCGTAATCGCCTCCGAAGGTGTAGGCATCTTCCTGATGGACATCAAACTGTGGCAGGTCAAATTTACCTCCCTTCCGGTAGGCATCCTTCCAAATAAAAAAAACTTCATAAATGGTATTGGCGGCATTTACTTCCAATTCATAATAACAATCTCCTCCATCGATAAAGACTTCTAAATCATTCTCCAAAAAGATGATACTATCCCTTTCTCTCTGTTGAGCTACGACCATGGGCTCTTCCGCCTGGAAGGCTATATAGAGGTAGGCATCATTCCATAGGATGGCCGCTTGTGTATGGTATATGCCCGGTTCTCCGGTCACCATATCCACAAACCGGCCGCTCCAATCCGCCTGTTGCCATATTGCCTTTTTCACATTGCCATCTATCGGGATGGAAACCTCGATTCTTTTTGCGGTATAGTCTGAAGTGTTTTTCATCTAATTGGTCCTCTGCACGTTGGTCTTCTAAATTGAAATCCTACTTCTCCACGTCATAGTAGATTTTATAATATTTTCTTCCATCGCTATCTACCCCTTTCTCAATCAGGTCTTTTCCACCGTGGATGTAGACATGAAAGTTCTTATCTAATTTTAGAACAGACTTAAATTTTCGGGATTGCTGTTCTACTGCCTTGTGAGAGATCCCAAAATGATTGTTCAGACGGGTATCCTCCTTATTTTCTTCGTATTGATTGAAGGCCTCAATTAAATTGGGCTGCTGCAATACCGTATGTTCAAAGTTCTCTTTGTCGAATTGGTCGTTCGATCCAAAATATTCCATCGTCCGGTTCAATAGATTGATTCGATCCGTCTTCTCCACACTGTTCTTAAGTTCTTTGACGACAAATTCCTTCGTAAAAGTCAATACATCCTTGGTCTGATTGTATTCATTGCTTTTGGGTGTGACATTGAGAAAATCGTGGACCCAGTATTGGGCATCTACGGATCTTCGGCTATTGTCGACGACCAAGACGTCGTATCCTTCCGAAGGGTCCGTATTCAGGATCAGGCACCCCTTGTCTACCCCATTGAGGTCAAACCCGAATTCGTGTACAATCTGGTAATGGTTTTCCTGCGAATTCATTTTTAAAAACGGGACATCGTTCTCGGATTTAAACAAGCCGATGCCATCCAGCAATTCGTCTTCAATTCTGATGTCGCTGAAGTAGACGACATTGAGTTTACCGTCTTTGATCTGGGGATGGTGCGTGGCCTCGTACAATAGCTTAGCCAGATTAATGGATTCGGCAATGAAACTTTCCTGTTGTTCGAACATTCGTTCTGCAATGGCCAATACATCGTTTTGTTTCCGGTCAATGGCGTGGGTAAAACATTGAATTTCTTCCGGCTTGAACGGCTTTAGCAGGTAGGTCAGCAAGTATTCGCTGGTGGCCTCGTCAATTTCCGTCAATCGTTCAAAGGTTCGGACCCCTTCCTCTCGCAACTTATTTCCTACCTGGTGGGTGATCAGTTTGCTGATGACGGCTCCATTTAGATCGAATTCATAAACCATACCATAACTTTATTGTACCATTATAGGCCGTAAAGCCCCTCCGTTAATGAGTCGCCAAAAATAGAATTTTACCGCCATAATCTTCCTTACCTGGCCATAATTTATTCACTTTAATACGGGCCCGGTCAGCGGTTCGCCATCAGTGGTCAGGATCTGAAAATGGTGCGCCCGATAGGGTCCTTCGTACTGCCAAACCATTTCCTTTTGCGGAGTGACTTCGAATAGTTTAATGCCTTCCTGAGCGTGATAACTGGCAATGACCGTATTTCCGTTGGGCAGCCGTTGCGCACCACAAGGGTCATCAAAAGGCGCGCCCTCGAAATCATCATTGCTGACCTTCCAAACGACCTTTCCCTCTGCATTCAACTCCACGGTTTTATTGCCGTGGGTCAGATTGATCAAAGTATTGCCATTATCCAGGCGGATTGCCGTGAACGGCCAGTTTTCTGCCTCCCGTCCGCCTAGTTCTTCCAGGTCCGTTTTAAACGTTTTGACCACCTCTCCATTTGGTGTATACTCTTTGACTGCAAAAGCCAACAGATGAGGCACTAAATAATTGCCATTACTCAGTTTTCGCGCCATCCGAGTCTGCATATGCGCATTATCGGTATCGGGCTGTAAAGGGACCTCTACCTGGACCTGACCGTCCCGATCCACTTCAATTAGCTTGGGCTCTTCTCCCAACTCGGTGATCATGGTATGTCCATTATCCAGCCGCACTGCCGTACCCAGTTCTTTATTGGGAGGCTGCAGCGTATAGGAAAAGACCACCCGTTTATCTTTATCAAATTCTTTTACTTCATCGGACCAGCAAATCAGAACGTGGCTGTTATCCAACACGTAGCCGTCTCTGGCCGCCGGTTTGCCGGAGTCCCAAATCACTTCGCCGTCTTCTCCAACAATCCCGGTCAGTACCGGTCCGGCCACAAAGAAGGAATGGGAAATGGATGTTTTAGGTGCTTCTTCCTGGCTCTGACGTTCATCCGGTGCTTGATCGGTGCACGAGGAAAGCAGCAGCAGCAAAGCAAGAGATATTCCTAATACTGATGTGAAGTTGAAGCGATTCATCTTTTTGAAAGTTGGTTGGGTAATCAAAATGAAGATAAGGAAAAACCTCCTAAAGCAGTTATGGATCGATTCGTCTGCTATTCCAGTAGGCCCAACCAGTTTACATCGGCCTGCTTGATTTGTCCCACAAAGGAATTCCAGTCATTCTCTAAAAATTGTTCGACTTTTTCGGTATATACCCCTACCATCTGCGTCGCCT
>JANQRV010000268.1 GCA_028284395.1 Saprospiraceae bacterium | reverse complement strand
TTTTCCAGCAAACCAGTACCGAATGTATTTCCTGTCATACCGACCTCCACAATATGACGGTAGGTTCCGACTGTGCAAGATGTCATTCGGTTGAAAACTGGTTGATAGACAACATTACGGAATTGCACCAGGACAATGGCTTCCCCTTGCTGGGGGTACATGCCCAGATCAGTTGCAACGATTGTCATACGACCGAATCCGGGCTCCAGTTTCACCGCATCGGCAACGAATGCACCAATTGTCATTTGGCTGATTTCTTGGCGACAACCTCTCCAAATCACGTGGAGGCCGGTTATTCCAGGGATTGCATCGTTTGCCACGACATCAACGCCTTCGACTGGTCTTCCGAGAATATTCTTCACGATTTCTTTCCACTGGAAAAAGGGCACGACATCGATTGCATCCAATGTCATACGACCGGCACCTACGCAGCCCTTCCCGCCGATTGTATTTCCTGTCATGAATTGGATTTCGATGCCGCCCTCAATCCAGATCACAAGGCATTGAATTTCGGTACCGATTGTGCGGCTTGTCATACGTTGGACCTAGATTGGATGCCGGCCGAATTCAGGGATCACGACGATCTGTATTTCCCCATCTACAGCGGCGAACACGGTGGAGAATGGTCGGATTGTGTGGAATGTCATCCGAATCCGGCCAACTATTCGGAGTTTACCTGCACCACCTGTCACGGACGCTCGGAAACCGACGGCGAACACGACGATGTGAATGGTTATGTATACGAGAGTCACGCTTGTCTGGCATGCCACCCCAATGGAAGCGAAGACGACGATTTCGACCACAACCGGACCCGCTTTCCCTTGACCGGAGCCCACATCAGTGTAGATTGCCGGGAGTGCCATAGCAATGGCTTTGCCAATACGCCGACGGAATGCGCGGCTTGTCATACTCAGGATTTCAATCGGGCTAAAAACCCCGACCATCAGTTGCTTGGTTTCTCCATGGATTGCGCCTCCTGTCATACCACCGACCCCGATTGGATGCCGGCAACTTTTGCCGATCACGATAATTTCTACGAGTTAAAGGGCGCACACGCCGGCATTGCCAACGATTGTGCGGCCTGCCATAATACTACTTTCACGAATACACCGACAACGTGCATCGGTTGTCACGAAAACGATTACAACGAAGCAGACGATCCGAATCACCGGGCAGCTAACTTTCCCACCGATTGTTTGCAGTGCCATACGGAAGAAGCATGGGAACCAGCTGATTTTGATCACGACGGAATGTATTTTCCAATTTACAGCGGCAATCACCGCAACGAGTGGAACGATTGTGTAGAATGCCATACTACCCCCGGGAATTTTGCCCTGTTCAGTTGTATCGACTGCCATGAGCACAACGACCGGAATGATCTGGCGGATGAGCACGATGGCGTCAATGGTTATAAGTTCGAAAGCACCGCTTGTTTTGAATGTCACCCAAGGGGCGATTAGGTACCAGACTTAACTAAATCGAAGACGAAGCCAAATTTTTTCAACCCTACCGGTAGTTGTGTACCGGCCGGAAACGGATCCCCTATGCATCAAAGTGTCCATTAAGATGAAGCAGAAAGTAACATTAACAACCCTATTGCTCTTACTTGCGGTGTTTGCGATCGCTCAGGAACAGTACACGACGGTATTGATGAAGGGTCACGTATCGTACATTTCCTCTCGAAATGTCTATGTGAAATTTCAATCAACGGTGGCTATAGAACCTGGAGACACCTTGTGCGCCGAAGGCGCCGTTGTGCTCCAACCGGCTATGATTGTCAACAATAAATCTTCTTCTTCGACCGTCTGTGTCCCCGTTGCCGGAGTCGCAGTCAAAATCGGAGACTCGATCGCTGCCCGCATTCTGATCCCCGTCGAAGTCGTCGATCCGGACGCTCTGGAACAACTGCAACCGACCGTCAAAACGGAGGAGGAGCTGACATCTTCCCTCGTTGAAAATGATCCGATCATCAAACCGGAAGAAGACGAAGAAACCGACGAAGTGTTGTTCAAACAAAAAGTAAAAGGTCGGATTTCGGCTGCGTCTTACAGCAGTATTTCCGACTACCGGACGAGTCACCGCATGCGGTACGCATTCTCTTATCGGGGCCACAACCTAAACAATTCACAAACATCCGTCGAGAGTTACATTACCTTTCGACATCAATTAAACGACAGTATTTCGCTGGTGGACGCGCTTAAAGTTTACAATTTATCCGTTAGGTACGACTTTAATCGCTCCACCAGCCTGACCGTCGGGAGAAAGATCAATCCACGGTTTTCCAGTATGGGCGCCATCGATGGCGTTCAATTTGAAAAGGGGTTGGGGCGAGTCGGTTTCGGAGCCATCGTCGGTACCCGTCCCAACCTCCAAAATTATTCCCTGGACCTGGCCATGCTCCAGTACGGAGCCTACGCCGCCATTAACTCGGGGAAAGCCGGCAGATCTGCTCAGACCACTTTGGGATTCATTGAACAGACCAACGGCGGCAGAACCGACCGGCGCTTCGTCTACTTCCAACATTCCGGTTCGCTCGCGCACAACCTTCACCTCTTCGGCTCCTTTGAGGTGGATCTATATGAAAACATCCGGGAACAGATCAACAATTCCGCCCAACTCACCAACCTCTACGCTTCGTTGCGGTATCGCATCGGTCGAAAGTTGCGACTATCCGTCGCCTACGACAACCGGAAGAACATCATTTACTACGAGTCCTACAAGAACTTTATCGATCAACTCATTGAAGACGAAACGCGCCAGGGCCTTCGGTTCAGCATCAATCATCGGCCATTCAAAACCATCTCCTGGGGTGCCACCGGCAGTATGCGATTTCAGAAAAACGGAACCAACCCTTCCAGAAATCTCAGCAGTCGTCTGACATTCAGCCGCGTACCGATCATCAGCGCCCGGGTCTCCTTTCGGGCTAATTTCTTGCAGACCGACTTTCTGGATAGCCGCATCTACGGCATCCGTGTGTCCAGGGGCTTTCTCAATAACAAATTAAACGGAGAACTCTACTATCGCTGGGTAGACTATCACTACAAGATCGGCAACCGGGTGTTGCACCAGAATATTGCCGGAGTCAGCGTCTCCATTAGCCTGGGGAAGAAAATGTCGTTGCATCTGTTTTACGAAGGTGTGCTCGACAATCTTAACCAATCCTATCACCGGCTCAATACGAGAATCATCAAAAGATTTTAACCGATAAAAACGCATATGATAAAAAAGTTGAATTTAATCACCATGTTGCTCTTAGTGGCGCTGATACTATCGGGCTGTAATTCCAAACCGCGGGTCATTCAGAGCAAAACGATCTCCAAACAGGAGCACCATGCTGACAGGAATCCGGGTGTTTTGCTCGAGCCTCCATCCGTCGAACACGAAGTCGTCGTCGAAGAGGTCATGAACACCGAAAAATACAGTTACCTGAACGTGCAGGAAAATGGAGAAAAGTTCTGGATTGCCATTTCAAAAAGACCGGTTGTAGTAGGTCAGACCTATTTTTACCGTGACGGCCTTTTGAAAAAGAACTTCTACAGCAAGGAATTCGATCGCGTATTCGACCAGGTCTTCCTGGTATCCCGAATTTGGGAAAGGACAGATCCGTCTGCCCCGCAAACATCCGGTGCCGTGACGGGGACGGGCTTACACGGGGCTTCTTTGCCCGATCTGGAAGTGGGAACAATACAACATGCTGCGGGGGCTATTCCACTCGCCAAATTGTTCTCCGACCGATCCACTTACGAAGGCAAGACGGTAAAAATAACCGGAAGATGTGTCAAACTGAATCCCAACATCATGAACCGTAACTGGCTCCACATCCAGGATGGCTCCGGCCGGGATTTGGATTTGACCGTAACCACCTCTGAGGTCGTTACGCTGGGACAAGTTGTCACCCTCGAAGGCAAGATTGCCCTGAACAAGGACTTTGGTGCCGGTTATCGTTATGACTTGATCATGGAAAAAGCCATCTTAAAATGAAACGCATTCAATTTATTATCCATAAATTATTTTCTACCTCGGCGGCTGGCTTATACATGATCGCCTTCGCCTTTGCCATTGGGCTGGCCACTTTTATCGAAAACGATTTCGGTACGAGCTCGGCACAGAAGCTGATCTTCAAGTCCTGGTGGTTCGAACTCTTATTGGTCCTCTTCGGCGGATCGATTCTCGTCAACGTCTTCCGCTTCCGCCTGATCTCACAACGCAAGTGGGCCGTTCTGGCCTTTCACGTCGCCATCATCGTTATCCTGATCGGCGCGGCCGTTACGAGGTACACCGGTTATGAGGGCATGATGCACATTCGAGAGGGCAGTTCATCCCATACCATTCTGTCGTTTGAGGAATACCTGGTCTTTGAAGGGGTCGAAGGTGAAAACAAATTCGCTTTTACCGAACCAGTGCTCTTCGCCACACTCGGTAACAACCACCTCGAACGATCCTATCTGCTCGGCAACCGCGAAGTGACGGTGGAAGTCACGGATTTTATGCCCAACCCAACAGAGTCGATGATCCCTCATGAAAAAGGCCTCCCAACGGTCAAGATCGTCATTGGCGGAGCAAACGGAAGGGAGGAATACTACCTCGAACAAGGTCGGCGAAAGCGGATCAGAAGTACGGTTTTCAACTTTACAGAACAAGAAGATCCGCAAAGCTTTAACATCAAAGAAGTCGATGGCCGTCTTTTCTTCAAGGCGCCCACCTCCTTTACCCAGACCATCATGGCTGCGCAAATAACGGACACACTCGCCCCTGGACAGTTTCACCCCCTCCAGTTACGCAGCCTCTACGCAAGCGGACAACAGCGTTTTGTATTTGGTGACTTTCTGCCCAAGGCAAAAGTCAAACTGGCTTCTTCAGGCCGAAAAATGAACAGCAATAGCATAGCGGGAATCCAGGTACGCGTCCGATCGGAAAACGAGGAGGTCGAACAATACGTCTTTGGGTCGAAGGGCATTGAGGGCCGTCCCAAAGTCTTCCAGCTCGGCGACTTGCAATTGGCGATTTCCTACGGCGCCAAAAAGATTGAGCTGCCCTTTTCTTTGCAGTTACGAGATTTCATCCTGGAAAAATATCCGGGCACCAATAGCGCGTCTTCTTACGCCAGTGAAGTGACACTGATCGATCAGCGATCCAACCTGCGCGAAGATACCCGCATCTACATGAACAATGTGCTGGATTACGAAGGTTATCGCTTTTTCCAATCGTCTTTCGACCAGGATGAATTGGGGACCTGGCTAAGCGTCAATCACGATTGGTGGGGCACCTGGATATCCTATCTGGGGTACGCCATTCTTACGTTGGGGATGATCCTGACCTTCTTTCACAAGGAAAGTCGTTTTCAGCAATTAGCCCGTAATTTGAAACGATTGCGAGAACAGGGAAAGGTCCTGACCACTGCCTGTATGGGTTGTCTTATGATGATGAGTACGCCCTTACTCGCCAACCCTAGGGTAGCAACACCATCTTCGATCGGTAAGGATCATGCAACGAAATTTGGTCTGGTCATTTTGCAGGACCATCGCGGACGAATGAAACCGATGAACACCTATGCCAGCGAAATCGTCCGGAAGCTATCCCGCAAGGAGTCCCTGCACGGACTGACGGCAGAACAGATCGTATTGGGCATGGCTTCTCAGCCAAAGAATTGGTACCACATCCCATTGATCAAGATCGGCAAACACGACCGGACCCGGGCCATCTTGCCCGAACCGGCCGCTGGCAAGTTGCTCTCCTACGGCGACTTCTTCCATAAAGACGGTAGCTACAAGTTGCGCGACCACGTCCGGGCAGCCTACAATACGCCCAAAAAAGATCGCGGTGTTTTTGAAAAGGAGATGATGAAATTGGATGAGAAGGTGAACATTTGCAGTATGGTCTTTTCGGGAGGCTTTATGCGGGTATTCCCCATTCCGGGCGATGCAAACAATACGTGGGAGGCCCCCTCCGGAAACAGCAGCCACCACGGTCATGGCCAGATTGCCAAAACGTACGCAAAAGAATTTTACGACGTTTATATTTCCGCACTGCAAACGGCCTTGACCGATCATAACTGGGAGCCGGCCAATCAGCTATTAGCACAACTGGAGCAATACCAGGTCGAATACGGAAAGCAGGCCATGCCGTCAAAACAGCAGAAAAACGCCGAATTATTGCTCAATGACCTGATGGTTTTCCGTCGTTTGGCAAAGTATTACGGTCTGCTGGGACTCCTCTTCCTAACCTTGCTATTTACCTCCGTTTTT
>JANQRV010000256.1 GCA_028284395.1 Saprospiraceae bacterium | reverse complement strand
AGAGTGCTCCCAGTATTTTAAATTGAAGGTGGCTGTTGATCGGTGGATCCTCCACGATTCCGGTCACGGTATAGGGCATACCATCATTGTCGGGGTCGTACAACAACATCGTCAGCGATTGCCCAATGGGATCCTCCAAGCCGAAAAATCGTTGTGCCGTAGATTCCGTCAATACGATGCTATAGGGGTCGTATAGGCAGGATCGGACATCGCCTTGGAGCAACTGAAAATCAAAAATGTTGAAGAAGGACGGTTCGGTAAAGAGAATTGCGTCTTCGTAAAACTGTTCCCTTCCTTTTCTAATAATGGCATCCCGGTTGTCCATCCGAACCTGAGCTTCGATTTCGGGAATTTCCCTTGCCAACAAAGGAGCCAGGGGTGGGGGAGTGGTGGCTTGAGCGAACGATTCCCGGTCTGTCTTAATGTCTGTTACAAGCCGGTAAATGCGATCTGTTTTTTTGTGGAACCGATCGAAGCTTTTTTCGTTGGTAGTCCAAAGCAGGATGAAAGCAAAACTACAAAGTCCAATGGCCAGACCCAGGATGTGGATTGCCGAATAGAAGGATTCCTTCCTGATGTGTCGCCAGGCAGTCTTTAGGTGATTTCTAAACATGATTTATTCATTGCGAAGGCTGTCGACCGGATTGGCGATGGCTGCTTTGATACTTTGAAAAGCAACCGTCAGCAAAGCAATTGAAATGGCAGTAAGGCCTGCAAAAAAGAAGTTCCACCATTCCATTTCGGCGGGAAAGGCAAAATTACTGAGCCATTTCTTCACCACCAACCATCCCAGTGGGCTGGCAATGACGATTCCGATCAGAACCAGTTTTATAAAGTCGCTTGAAATTAACTGCACAATGTTCGCCACCGAAGCGCCCAATACCTTTCTGATGCCGATTTCCTTCACCCGTTGGGTGGCCGTGAAGGAGGCCAGTCCAAAGAGACCCAAGCAAGAGATAAAGATGGCCATTAGAGTAGCTGCCTGCATTAGCTTGGCTGTTTTCCGCTCGTTGGCATAGAAGTCCGCTATCGATTCGTCTAAGAATGAATACTCGAAGGGGATATCCGGGTAGATCTGTTTCCAGGCCTGCCCCACTTTGTCGATCACCGAGTTTAGATGGATTTGGCCCTCCTCGGTTGTTGCCAATTTGACGCTGTGGCAATTGGAATATTCATGTCTGGAGTGAATGACTAACGGAACAAAGGGGTTGTGTAGAGATTGGGCGTGAAAGTCCTTGACAACGCCGACAATCGGATAGGGTTTTTTATCTACAATGATCTCTCGATTCACGATGTCAATTGGGTTGGTGATGCCCGCTTGACGCAAAAAAGTTTCATTCACCAGATATTCTCGCAGACTGTCTTTTTCGATCAGGTTCCTGCCGGCGATGAGCGGGATTTCATAAAGGTGAATAAAGGAGGAGTCGGCCGGTTTGGACTGAGGACTGAACTGTATTGCTCCTTGCTCGGTCTGTAATTCTACGACCATGCTGTTGTAGCCTCTTTGCGCCGGCGGAGATTGATGCAGCGACTGATCTATGATTTGTGGTATCTGGGCTAGGTTGTTCCTAAGTAATTCTCTTTTTTCAATTCTTGCTTCGAGCGGATGATAAAAGGTAATAATGGCATCCTTTCTGAATCCGAGTTCTTTGTTGACCATGAAGTCTATCTGCCGGTTGACCAAAAGCGTGCCGATGATCAGGATCTGGGCAACGGCAAATTGAAAAACGATCAATGCCTTGCGGAGGTAAGCCTTTCTCGTACTTTTAGAATTCTCCAGCTGTTTTTTCAAGGTGCGGACCGGCTGAAAAGAGGAAAGAATAAACGCCGGATATATTCCGGCTGCTAAGCCTACCGTGATCAAAGTGACGGCTAAAAAGATCAAAGTTTGGGGGTGAAAAAGCTCCAGTTGAACTCCTTTTGGAATAAATTCGGCAAAATAGGCCAGTGACCAATTGGTGAGTACCAACGCCAAACTAAGTGCAATACCGGTGATCACGAAGGTCTCTCCCAAAAACTGACCGATCAGGGTCTTTCTATCGGCTCCCAGGGTTTTTCTCACTCCTACTTCCTTAGCACGTTCGGTTGCTTTAGCTGTTTCCAAATTAACAAAATTTACTCCAGCAATAAACAGGAGCAAGAATGCGACCAGCATCAAAATCCTCAGCGTCGGCTTATGTGCGGTTTTAATGCCAATACCAAATGCCCGTAGCTTAGAATTGAAATGCAGGTCCGTCAGCGGTTGTAATTCCAAGTGCATTTGCCAGGAAATATCCGGGTTCAGATTTGCATAGATATTAGAAATGCTTTTCAACTGCTCCTCAAACCGATCTTGTGAATGACCCGGTTCTAACTTGACGAAAAGCTGTGCATTGCTATTGACGCCGTCCCAGTCGTTTAGGCGAATGCGGTCTCGACCGATCCAGGAGTTTTCGATGGTACTGAATGAAAGGTAATCTCCAAAGGCAAAGTCGGTATTTTGACTTGGGTCCTGCAAAATTCCCGATACCGTGACGGGCAGAGAATCGGCATACACCAATGTTTGTCCGACAATGGCCTCCAAAGGTAAAGCACCAAAATAGTCTTTGGCTTTGGACTCGGTAAGTACCACCTGGTTAGGAGTGGTAAGGGAGGGAGTGGGTGATCCGATGAGCCATTCGAATCCGCCGATCACTTTGAAGTAACTGGGGTCACAAAAAACCAGATCCCGTTGATTTTTGAAGATGTCATTCGTTTGATCATCATTACCGATCTGGACATTACCTTGAAAAGTGTGGAAGAAAGCCGTTTCCTCGAAACCAACCAGGTTGTTGAGAATGGCTTCTTCGACTGCAGTTGAAACACCGGGGTTCGTAGCATCGAACGACCCCGAAAATCGAGTTGTGACCCGATAGATCCGCTCTTTATCCGGCCGATGCGTATCAAAACTCAGTTCGTGATTGACGAGTAGATAAATCACAATGCACGTGCCGATTCCCAAGGCCAGTCCCAGGATGTTAATGGAAGTATGGAGCTTGTTGCGCCAGATGGTTCGCCAGGCAGCCTTGAGAGCGTTTCGCCACATGTTAGAGGATTTTAAGCATTTTCGGTACTTGGAACTGGGCCGGCAGCAGCATCGACCTGACGATCTTCGCGTACAAATCCATCTTCGATTTCGATAACTCTGGTACCGTACAATGCATTCTTTTCTGAGTGAGTTACCTGAATGATCGTCACACCATCTTTATGCAATTCGCGGAACAATTCCATGATTTGCTCCCCTTGTTTTGTATGCAGGTTCCCCGTTGGTTCATCCGCCAACAAAAGCCTGGGTTTGCTGATCACCGCCCTAGCTACTCCTACCAATTGTTGTTGGCCACCACTCAATTGATCGGGAAAAAGATCCTTCTTAGCAACGATGTTAAAGCGGTCCAGAATTTCGGCTACAATACTCTTCCGGTCTTTGCTTTTGATGCCCCGGTAGAGCAGCGGTGTCTCAATGTTTTCATAGACCGTCAGATCATCGATCAAATGGTAAGCTTGGAAGACGAAACCAATGTATTGCTTGTGAATTTCACTTCTCCTCCGCTCATTTAATTTGTGGACCGGTTCGTCGTAGAAGTAGTACTCTCCTGCACTGGGTTCATCCAACATGCCCAATATGTTCAACAAAGTCGTTTTGCCGGCACCACTTGGTCCCATAAAGGTGACAAATTCGCCTTCGTTGATGTTCAGGCTGATATCTCTCAAAACCCAGGATTTTCTTAAACCCTGCCGATACGAGCGTTCGATGTTCTTTAGTTCTATCATGTGAATTTTCTAAATTTTAACAGCTTCTAATATAGTTATTCGTCTCTCAAAGATTTTATCGGATTGGCGATGGCGGCGCGCAAAGATTGATAACTAACCGTCAAAAATGCAATGGAAACGGCCAATAGGCCGGCAATCGCAAAGATCCACCAACTCAATTTTATGCTGTAAGCAAAATTTGTCAGCCACTGATCCATGGCGTACCATGCCAATGGAATTCCGATGACCAGGGCGATCAGCACCAGTTTTAAAAAGTCCTTCGACAAAAGTCCAATGATATTCCCAATCGAAGCACCCAGTATTTTGCGGATGCCAATCTCTTTGGTACGTTGTTGGGTCAGGTAAGCTGCCAAACCCAGCAATCCGATACAAGCAATAAATATGGCTAAAACAGAGAACAATCCAAAGATTTTCTGTGCCACTTGCTCCGCAATATAAAGTTGTTGTAGCTCATTGTCCAGAAAAGTAAAACTAAAAGGTTGATCGGGCATAAATTGTTTCCAGAGTCCCTCGATGGCCGCAATGGAAGTTTCGGCATCGCCGGGTCGGACCCGGACCGTCAGTAAATTATTGGCACCGTTGGGGTTGTTATTCAGAAAAATGTAAACGGGAGCGATGGTTTGATGCAACGATTGAAAATGATAGTCCTTCACGACGCCGATGACTTCATAATAGGCAGTACCACCTCCTTGCGCCAGGTTGAAATCATTGGTGGACAGTCGTTTGCCAACGGGGTCGGTCAATCCCAGCTCCCGGACTGCGGTTTCATTGAGTACTACTACCGCAGAATCCGCAAACCGCTCGTCGAAGTCCCTCCCCGCAACCAACTCCATTTCCATACTTTCAACAAAATCCTCATCGACGAATACTCCGTTTCCAACCAGTGGCTCATTACTCCCGGCTTTGCGGAAGGACAAACCGGCGTAAGTGCCGCCAGGCATTACATTGCAGGCCCCAACACTGGTTACCTGTGGTAGTTTCAGCAACTCGTCTTTAAAAGCTTCCGTTTTGGTTTGCAGTCCGCCGGCTCTTTGCAGGGTCAGGAGTTGTTCTTTGTTGAATCCCAATTCTTTATTGCGGATAAATTGTAATTGCGAATAGACAACGATGGTGCTGATGATCAGTACTACGGAGATGGCAAATTGAAATACGACCAGTCCGTTGCGCATCCAGGCCCCATGCTTAGTTGAGATCAATTTGCCCTTTAATACCGAGATTGGGTCAAAGCCGGATAAGACGAAGGCCGGATAACTACCGGATAACAAACCGATCAACACCGCAAACATCATAAACAATGGAATGCTTCCCCAATTAACAACCTGCCAGAGGGTAAAGGTCTTACCGGAAACATCATTGAAGACCGGCACCAAAAAGTAAAGGACACCAATGGCCAATAAGGTACTGATCACACTGATCAACAGCGCTTCCACCATGAATTGACTGATCAGTTGACCACGTACGGAACCCAGTGTTTTTCGAATGCCTACTTCTTTTGCCCTTTCCGTTGCTTGAGCCGTCGATAAATTCATAAAATTGATGATGGCGATCAGAAGAATGAAGAAGGCAATGGTTGTGAAAATGTAAATTCGGGTCATGCTCCCGGGGGGACTCAACTCACCCTCCAGGTTGGAATGCAAGTAAATGTCTTCTAATGGTTGCAAAAAATATCGGTAGCCATGACCTGCTGCCAGATATTCGCTGTACGATAAGCCAGACATACGGAGAATGTCGCCCGATGCATGTTTTGTAACAAAATCATCCATACCCGCCTCTACCGATGCCGGAGAGGCCCCTTCCTCCATGAGCAAATAAGTATAACAGGCAAAATTGACAAAGTTCGGCTGTTGCAGAAAATTGAAATTCGGGGCATTGGTCGACAACAAAATATTGTAGGTAAAATGGGAATTTACCGGAACGTCTTCAGAAATACCGGTCACCACCAAATCAATCTGACCGTTGGGGACCTTGATGGTTTTGCCAATCGGATCGGCATCACCGAACAATCGCCGGGCCGTAGCTACCGTCAGCACTGCGCTATTGGGCTGAACCAGCACTTCCGATGGCTCTCCGCGAACGAGGTGAAAATCAAAAACATTGAAGAAGCTGGTGTCGACAAACATCGCATTCTCCTCTTCAAAAACCTGTTCATCGATATTCAGTAGCATCGGGGCATTGCCGGGGCCATTGAAATTGAAAATCCTTACGACTTCCTTAATCTCGGGAAAAGTCTCTTTCATAGCACCCGCAAAGGAATACGGCGTCACGACGTAAGAGCGTACCCGCTCCGGATATTTACGGTCTAGTGCCAATCTTTGAATGGACTCGGAGTTCCCCAAATATTTATCAAAACTCAATTCGTTGCGAACGTACATAAGAATGAGCACGCAACAAGCAATGCCAACGGCCAACCCAAGAATGTTGATGGCAGAAAAGCCCTTGCTTCGGATCATATGGCGGAAGGCCATTTTTATGAAATTTTGCAGCATTGTTTTGTTGTTATTGTTGTTACTGTTGCTACTATTGCTTCTGTGGTTTCTGTTGTTACTATTGCTTCTATTGCTTCTATTGCTTCTGTGGTCTCTGTTGTTACTATTGCTTCTATTGTTGCTGTTGCTTCTTTAGTGACTAAAGTAAAGTTTCCATAGCAACCATAGCAACCATAGCAACCATAGCAACCATAGCAACCATAGCAACCACAGCCACCATAGTATAGTAGTTCCCATCATTCATCCTTTAGTGCATCCACCGGATTTGCAGTCGTAGCCCGGATAGCTTGGAAACTCACCGTCAAGATCGCAATCAATACGGAGAATACGATGGCCATAATAAACGGTCCCGCTGAGATATCGGTGGCATAGGCGAAATCCTGTAACCAACGCTTCGTCAGTAAGTAGCCGACGGGAACGGCCAAAACACTCGCCAGGACGATCCAACGCACAAAGTCTTTGACCAACATGAAGGTGAGTCCCTGGACCGACGCTCCCAATACTTTGCGGATGCCGATTTCTTTTGTCCGGCGTGCAGCAGAGTATACCGCCAAGCCAAACAGTCCCAATATTGCTATAAAAATGGTTAAAATCGTTCCGAGCAGCAGTGTCTGACCAAATCTTTGATGTTCTCCGTACTGCGCCGCAAAGTCCTCGTCCAGAAAAGAATATCGCATCGGGTGTTCGGGCTCGATGCTGGGCCATAAACTGCGGATTTCAGCGATGGTTGAGGTAATGTTATCGGAAGAGACTTTGACTGCGGTTTGCCAATGATTACCCCCCATTCTCATCACTACCGGCCGGATTTCGGCTTCTAAGTCGCGATAGTGAAAGTCTTTAACCACACCGATGATTTGACTGTAAGTTTCATCGCTCGTGAATTTTACCTTCGCCTCCAAAATGTTATCGATGTTGTATCTCCTGGCAAAAGCCTCATTGACTACAAAAGTCTGGATGGTGTCGGTCGGATGGTCCGGAGAAAAGAAACGTCCTTGTACAATTTCCAGGTCTAATGTCTTAGCAAAATCAAAATCGGTAGATATCACATTGGGGTTCCGCTCTTCGGGGTCTCCCTCGATCTGCATGATCCAGTCCGGCAAGGGACCGCCGGGCAAATTAGAGGCAGTACTGATAGATTCCACACCGGGAATGGCCAAAAAAGCATCCTTTAACGGCTGAATTCTTTCCTTCGAATTTCGCAAACTCAAAGGGATCGCGACTACCTGGTCACCATTGAAGCCCAAGTCTTGCTCCATCATAAAATTGACTTGTCGATAGATGAAGGTCATCACGATGATGAGGATAATGGAGGCAGTGAATTGAAATACGACCAGCGTTCTGCGGAAAGCATTTTTGTTGGCCCCCGGAGCCACGGTCCCTTTAATGACTTTCATCGGTTGGAAGGAAGATAAGAGAAAAGCAGGATAGCAACCTGCCATTAGGCTCACAACGGCAGCCAAACCGATCAGAGGAAGAATCAAACTGGTCCAGTTGCCGGCCAGAAATGCCAGTTCCCGATCCGTTATTTGATTGAACCACGGCAGGAATAATTCCGCCAGACCAATTGCCACGACCATGGCAAAGAGCGTCTGGAGAGAAGCTTCCGTCAAGAATTGGGCGATCAATTGCCTTTTTTGACCACCCACTACTTTCCTGATGCCCACCTCTTTGGCCCGCTGCGCTGCTTTAGCGGTCGATAGATTGATATAATTAATACTGGCAATGATCAATACAATGATGGCAATGAGACTGAATATGTATACGTATTTAATGTTTCCGTTGACCGTTTGGAACCAGTACATACCCTCTGATTTCAAATGGACATCTCCAAAAGGTTGCAACTTCCAGGCCGGAATATAATCCGGGTTTAGACTTCTGCCTGCGGCTACCATTTCTTTGGTGATAAAACTGGTTGCCAACTCGGTAATTTTTTCTTCTAAATCAGCAACTTTGGTGCCTGGTACCACTTTTATGTAAGTCGACCGATTATTCCCTGTCCAACTCGGTGCTTGGTAAGTGAAGCGTGAGAAAACCTCAAAATTCAAATGGGTCTCGCCTTCCAATTCATCCAATACACCCTGGATGGTATAATCGCGATCTCCATTGAACCGGATAACTTCGCCTACTGGGTTTCTATTGCCGAAATAGGCGTCGGAAATCCGTTTGGAGATGACGACAGAGTTGGGTTCATTCAAAGCTTCTCGCGGATTGCCATACAAAAAGGACAGTTCGACGACTCCAAAATAGGTGCTGTCGACAGCCGCAACGTCCTCAATGTATAGTTTGTTCTTTTTGTAGTCCAGAAGCGTTTCGCCAAAAGAACTAACACCAGTGGATTGCTCTACTTCCGGCAAATTGGAAGTGAGTGCTTCCGCGAGCGGGTCCGGCGTCCAGATTGTTCGACCGCCATTGTTCCAGCTTCGGTAAACGCGGTAAATCCGGTCGGATTCGGGAATCCATTTATCGTAATTGAGTTCATTTTGTACGTAAAGCAGAATGAGAATGGCAACGCTGATGCCCAAAGAAAGGCCACCCACGTTGATCAGAGTAAACATTCTGCTTTTCAACAGGTTGCGTAGGGCAGATTTTAGGTAATTGCGTATCATAACAGTCTTTTATTATTCGTCTTTTAATGCTTCCACCGGATTGGCAGTGGTTGCTCGAATAGCTTGAAAACTCACCGTAAGAACTGCAATCACCAGTGCGGAAAAGATGGCCACTAAAAATGGCCAGGCGGAAATTTCCGTTTGGTAGGCAAAATCTCTCAACCAACGCTTGGTTAAGAAATAACCCAGTGGTACGGCGATGGAACCGGCCACTAAGATCCATTTGACAAAGTCCTTCACCAACATGATGGTCAAACCTTGAATGGATGCTCCCAGTACTTTGCGGATCCCGATTTCTTTGGTGCGTCGGGCAGCCGAATAGGTGGCTAAGCCGAAAAGGCCCAAGATGGCAATAAATATGGCCAGGATGGTGCCGTAAAGCAGGGTTTGGCCCAGACGCTGATGCTCGCTGTATTGGGCGGCAAAATCCTCATCCAGGAAGGAATACCGCATGGGGTGTTGGGGCTCGATATTACTCCACAATTTTCTGATGTCCGAAATGGTAGTCGTAATGTTATCCGACGCTACCCTAATGGCAACTTCGGAGTAGTTGAATCTCATCCCGATGATCACGGGCTTGATTTCCCGCTGTAAATCCAGGTAATGAAAGTTTTTGACTACGCCGACGATCTGTCCAAATTCCTCCGCCCAGGAGAATTTGCACCGGGTACCAACCGGGTTTTGGAGGCCGAATTGATCGACGAAAGCTTCGTTGACAACGAAGGCACTAAGCGTATCTGTCGGATATTGGGGAGAAAAATAACGTCCTTGCTCCATTTCCAGATCCAGTGTTTCCGCAAAGTCGAAATCGGTGAACAAAACATCCGGCACCCTTTCTTCCGGATCGTTTTCGATGTCCAGGATCCAGTCGACCAATGGTCCGCCGGGGACCTGCGAAGCAACGGTCATTTGCTCGACCCCGGGAATGGACAAAAACTGGTCCCTTAGGCGGTGCACATTTTCTCCGGTTTCATTCAAGTTGAAGGGAATAACCACCACTTGATCGCTGTTGAATCCCAGGTCTTGGTTGAGCATAAAATTGACCTGGCGATAAATAAAGGTCATGACGATGATCAGAATAATGGAAGTAGCGAATTGAAAGACTACAAAGGCTTTCCGAAAAGTTTGCTTTTGGTCGCCCTTCGCAACTTGCCCCTTGATCACACGCATCGGTTCAAAGGAGGACAGCAGAAATGCCGGATAGCTACCGGCCATCAGGCTTACCAATATCCCAAGGCTCAATAATGGCAGGATCATTGGCAGCCAATTTCCTTGCAAAAATGACAGATCCCGATCCGTAATTTGGTTGAACCAAGGGAGGAAAGATTCCGCGAGTCCAACTCCAATGATCAGGGCAATAACGGTTTGCAGCGAAGCTTCGGTCAGAAATTGGAACATCAATTGACTGCGATGCCCTCCCACCACTTTCCGGATACCCACCTCCTTGGCGCGACTTACGGATCTGGCCGTAGAGAGATTGACGTAGTTAATGCTGGCGATGATGAGGACAATAATGGCAATGAGACTGAAAATGTAAACATATTTGATGTTTCCCCCGGATGGATCCCACCAGTTGAGATCTTGTGAATGCAAGTGAATTTCGCTGAATGGCTGAAGTTTCCAATCCCGTTTAAGGCTGGAGGTCATTTCGCGCCCATCGGCAATCAATTCTCTCTCGATGATTCCCAGGGCCAATTCCGTCATTTTGACTTCCAATGCAGCTACATCGGCCGTTGGTGCTAAGAGGGCATAGGTGGCGCGGCTATTTCCGATCCATCCCGTTGTAGAGCGGTACCGGTAGCGATAGTAAACTTCATAGTCAAAATGAGTATTTTCGGGTAAGTCTGCCAATACTCCGGCTACCGTAAAATCGGTCTCACCATTCAATCGAATGCTTTTGCCAATGGGATTGACTTCTCCGAAGAAGATATTGGCAATTCTCTTCGAGAGTACGATGGCATCCGGTTTTTTTAAAGCCTCTTTTCTATTGCCGTGTAGGAAGGGCAATTGAGCAATATTGAAGAAAGTACTATCGACTACAGCGATGTCTTCGACGTACAGTCTTTCGTTTTCAAAGTCCAACAATGTTTCTCCAGCCGGACTAAGGGCGGCAGCTTGCTCTACTTCCGGAAAGTTCTCGACCAGCGTTTCGGCAAGGGGATCGGGGGTGAAAACGGTACCCTTGTGTCCAAATGAGGTTCGCCAAACACGATAAATGCGATCAGAATCGGGCAACCAGTGATCGTATGCCATCTCATTGCGCACGAAGAGTAGGATGAGAATGGCCACGGCAATTCCCAGTGACAAGCCCGCAATATTGATGACGGTAAATAGCCGGTTTTTGAAGAGGTTGCGGAAGGCTGTTTTTAGGTAGTTCCTTAGCATAGCGGTTGGATTTGACTGGTGACACATGCCTGTAGCCGGCCGATACCGGTCACTTACAGGCATGCGCTAGTCAGGAAGGAAATGATTTCCAAGCTAAAATTCAATCAGTACAGTCGGGTGATTTGATCAATGATCAAGTAACATCAAAGCATTTGCTTTGGTATGATGTTTTCCGTTACGACTTGCCCATCCAATAAGCGGATGATCCGGTCGCCAAACTCGGCACAGTATTGAGAGTGCGTTACCATGATGATGGTGGCGCCCTCGTCGTTGAGGTGTACCAACGTCTTCATTACATCATTTCCGTTGGCACTATCGAGGTTACCCGTAGGTTCATCCGCGAGGATCAACTTTGGATTGTTGATGATGGCTCGTGCAACTGCTACCCGTTGTTGCTGACCACCGGATAATTGTTGCGGGAAGTGATTGCGGCGGTGCATCATATTCATCTTCTCCAGTGCTTCGTCCACTCTTTGTTTCCGTTCTCTGGAACCGACCTTGGTGTAGATCAGCGGCAGTTCTACATTTTCGAATACCGTTAGTTCGTCGATCAGGTTAAAGCTTTGAAAGATGAATCCAATGTTATTCTTCCGCAATTTTGATCTTTGCCTTTCCGTATATTTTGCTACTTCATGGTCCAGGAAGTGGTATTCTCCGCCACTTGGATTGTCAATTAATCCGAGGATGTTCAGTAGTGTAGATTTTCCGCATCCGGAAGGGCCCATGATGGAAACGAATTCACCGGCTTTGATTTCGATGTCTACCTCGTTTAAAGCAGTAGTTTCCACTTCTTCGGTCCGGTAGACCTTTGTTAGTCCGATTGTTTTGATCATATTCAGTTGTGTTTTAAAGATCCTTCACAATAGTTTGAGTTTGTATGCACATCTATGCTTTACTTCATCACAAGTTCATCCTTATCACCGTAATTGTCATAACTCGAAATAATGACAATTTCCCCGTTTTGCAACCCTTCTAATAATTCGTAGTAGTTGGGGTTCTGGCGTCCTACTTTGATGTCCCTCTTACGGGCAATATTATCCGATGGATCGAGGACGTAAACCCAGTTGCCACCGGTTTTCTGGAAAAACCCTCCTTTGGCCAGCAATTGCGCCTTCGTTTCATCACTCAAGGATAGTTTCAGCGGGATGGTTTGTCCCCGCTTGATGTTGTTGGGACGATCCCCTACAAATACTAAGTCGACTTCAAAGGACCCGTTGGTTACTTCCGGGTAGATTTTTTTAATGACTAGATTGTAAGTGACCCCGTCCATAGTAAAAGACCCCTCTTGTTGCGGAAAGATGCGTGAAATGTAAAATTCGTCGATTTGAGCGGTGATTTTGTAATTGTCCAACACGTCAATTTGGGCAACGCGGTTGCCTTCGGGGATCAATTCTCCGATTTCAGAATCCATCGAGGAGAGCTGTCCGGCAATCGGTGCTTTGACGATGAGGTTGTTCAAACTGTTTTTCGCAAATTCCAGGTTTCTTCTCATCAAGTCGAGCGAAGTTTCCATCTGCAATTTCTGTGAAACGTGGTAGAGGGAGTCCTGCTGGATGGTTGCTTTCAGCAGACTTCTGCGTCTCAGTAGGTGTTCGAATTCGTCTTGTGTTTCTTCGTACTCGACCTGAGCAATCACGCTATCTTTATAGAGATCCCTGTTGCGTCGGGTTCTTTTGTTAAAAAGGTCAATCTGAAAATCGACATCGAGTGCCTGTTGTTTCAAATTCAAACTTTGTTGCTCCATCAAAATGCTTTGGTTTCTAATGGTGCTGATCTGGTCAATGATGTTGGCTTCCTGGGTCAATACCTGCAATTCCAGGTCGACGTTGGAAAGACGCATGATGGATTGACCTCGCTGTATCATGGTTCCATCTTCTACAAAGATTTCTTCCACTCTTCCACTTTCAATGGCATCCAGATATACCGTCTTGAATGGCTCGACAACACCAAACAAGGTGATGAACTCTTTAAATACGCCCGTATGTATCGTATCGGTCAGAACCCTTTCCTGGTCTACATTCAATCGCGAAGTGCCAGCCTCCCGGTATATGGCAGAGATGAGTAGGCCTACAAGGATCACTGCTGCGGCATATAGCCCGATGCGTTGTACCGTCCAGGTTTTCTTTTCAATTTTTTTGTCCATTGCCATATCCAAAAACTATTAGGAGTTAATTAAGATGTTAAAGAAACAGTCGGGTGACGTTAAATCTGTAAATAAACTCTGTAATACAGACTAACTTTTGAACTCAAAAGTTGCAATGGATGTGCCAATTGATCTAAATAATTGATTATCAGAACTTAATAAAACAATATTGTTGTGTTGCCCCGGAATTGTGTTCATCACTGGACACTTGCTGTTCGAATACGGACACTGTTTGGGAGGGAGTATCGGTCCTTTTGGCTGCTTGACAATTTTATTTTTCTCAATTAAAATTTTTTAAATTTATGCAGATGCCGACTTTGGCACATTTTTGTTGTCTATTAGACAGGTTCAATATCTAAATTGGCTATATCTGAATAAAACTATGAAAGAGAAGGGACGCATTTTAGTCATTGATGATGAAGAAGACATACTTCTCAGCATGCAGCTCTTTTTATCCCAGCATTTTGAAAAGGTAGATACGGAAAATAACCCTTATCACGTACCACGACTACTTCGGAACAACAATTATGATCTGATTCTCCTTGATATGAACTTCAAAAAAGGAGATACTACTGGGAGGGATGGCTTGTTATGGCTGGAAAAGATCATGGAGCTCAAACCCTCTTCAAATGTAGTAATGATAACGGCCTATGCCGACGTATCTACCGCAGTCGATGCGGTCAAGAAGGGAGCCATTGATTTCATTGAAAAACCGTGGCGTAATGAGAAATTACTCACTACCCTGCTATCGGCCTATAAACTCAGTATGTCCAAGCAGGAAGTCAAAAAACTGGAGGACAAACAAAAGGCCATAAATGCTACGACGACGGATGACAAATTTGGGGAAATCATTGGAGATTCTCCCGCTATGCAAAGCGTTTTTCAGCTGATCGAAAAAGTAGCTAAAACGGATGCCAATGTTTTGATCTTGGGAGAGAACGGAACCGGTAAAGAACTGGTGGCCAGAGCCATTCACCGGCAATCGCCGCGATCCGATTCCGCCTTCATCAATGTCGATCTGGGAGCCATTCCCGAAAGCCTCTTTGAGAGTGAGCTTTTTGGTCATACCAAAGGATCGTTTACCGATGCCAAACAAGACCGGATGGGGCGATTTGAGATTGCCTCCGGAGGAACCCTCTTCCTAGATGAAATCGGAAACTTAAGCTTACCCCTGCAAGCGAAATTATTGACGGTTTTGCAGAACCGAAATATTTTGAGAGTTGGTGCTAACAAACCAATTCCAATTGATATTCGACTGGTTTGTGCTACCAATATGCCGCTCTATAAAATGGTGACGGAAAACGGTTTCCGGCAAGACCTGGTATATCGGATCAATACCGTGGAAATTACCCTGCCGGCATTACGCGATCGGCCGACGGATATTCCCGCCCTGGTACAGCACTTTCTCAAGATGTATTCGAAAAAATACCAAAAGAACGAGCTGAAGGTCAGTCAGGCTACTCTCCGCAAATTACAGGAATATCGCTGGCCCGGTAACATCCGGGAGTTGCGCCATGCAGTCGAACGCGCCGTCATTTTATGCGATGGCAGCAAATTAGAAACTTCCGATTTCATTCTGCAGCACAACAACGAAAATGGACAGGGAGGAACGGGACTGGACAGCATGAACCTGGAAGACATCGAAAAGTGGGCCATTCGAAAAGTTCTGACCAAACATGCGGGGAATATTTCCCGTGCAGCTGATGAATTGGGCCTCACCCGGGCTGCGCTCTATCGGAGAATGTCAAAGTACAACTTATAGTGTGCCCTCGGTTTTGGCACAAAGTTTGTCTTAGGCCTTTCATCTCTCAATCTTCTCCATCATGCTGCAAAAATTCCGGTTCAATATCATCGCTAGGGTCGCCACGATCATTCTTCTCTCCTCGGGAATTATGGGAAGCCTGTATTATAAGTATTACCTGACGGCTGCTTTTGTCGTGATCTTACTCATTATTGCAGTAGCTGGGTTGATCCGTTATGTCAACCAGACCAACCGGGATCTCGCCAACTTCTTTGAGTCGGTCAAATACAATGACTTTGTGACGAATACTTCGGCTGGCCACAAGGGGGAATCGTTTGGCGAATTGCACAGCGGCTTGAACCTCATCAATAGCAAGTTTCGGGATATCAGGGCCGAAAAGGAAGCCAACCACCAGTTTTTGCAAACACTGGTAGAACACATTGACATCGGACTTTTGTGTACCAACTATAAAGACGAAGTGATCCTGATGAACAAGGCCCTGCAAAACCTGTTGCGCAAGTCTTATCTGATGAATATCAATGGATTGAAGAAAATAGATGAAGCGTTGTGGAAAACAGTGGTAGAAATCAAGCCCGGTACCCGGGAATTGCTCAAGTTGAATGTACAGGACCAGTTGCTACAGCTGTCGATCCAGGCAGTAGACATTACCCTACAAAAGGAACCTTTTCGACTGGTATCTTTTCAGAATATTCAAAATGAATTAGAAGCTCAGGAATTGATGGCGTGGCAGAAGCTGATTCGGATTCTCACGCATGAGATCATGAACTCCGTAGCGCCAATCACCTCTCTTAGTTCGACGATCAATCAGATGCTGAATCAAAACGGTCAGTCCGTTTCCCAGCACATGGACAAGATCAAGCAATCCATTGCCGTCATCCAGAAAAGAAGCGAAGGCCTGATGGATTTTACCGAAACTTATCGGAGCCTTACGCGCATTCCTCCTCCAAAATTTCAGATCGTCGATGCCCGCGACCTCCTGGATGAAGTACATACCCTCATGACACCGGACTTGGAGAAAAACCACGTAAAATTCGAACGCCACTTTCCTCCCTCCAAAGTATCTTTTCACGGAGATCCCCACCTACTCGAACAAGTACTAATCAACCTTTTCAAAAATGCCATCGATGCGGTGAAAGATCGGGAAGCCCCCAGGATCATTGCTTCGACCAACAGCACCGGCAAAGGAAAGATCATGATGCAAGTCATTGACAATGGTGCCGGCATTCCCGAAGAAGTACTGGAACAAATATTTGTACCGTTTTATACCACCAAGGAAGAAGGCTCGGGCATTGGCCTTAGCCTCTCTCGCCAAATCATCCGCATGCATAAAGGCAATCTGGAGTTGCAATCGACAGAGGGGGAGGGGACGACGGTTACGATCCGGGTCTAATAATTCAACAATACCTACCTCCTCCGAGGTTTTGGCATGACAAAGGTCCGGATCAAAAGAAAAAAGGAAGTAACCAGGTGAGTAGTTCCTCGGAGGTGTGTGACCTATTTGAAG
>JANQRV010000248.1 GCA_028284395.1 Saprospiraceae bacterium | reverse complement strand
TTCGATCAAAATGGTAAACTCTTTGTTGCCACGGTTCAAGGGATGTATTATCGGGTCAATGAGGGGCATAGTGCTAAATTTATTCAAGTCTATGAGTTTCCTCGTGCACTGGACTTTCTTGTTGAGCAGGACCATAAAATCTGGTCCGCTAGCCAGAATGGTTTGTTGTGTTTTGACAAAGACGAACATAAAGGACTGTTCCGGCTAGAGATGACTTTTACCTCGGAAAAAGACAATCCGCACAGTCTCAACAATAATGTGATCAAATGTATCTACAAAGATCAGACTGGAATTATTTGGCTCGGCACGGATGGTGGAGGCGTCAATAAGTTTGATCCATCCAGAAAGCCATTTTACCACTTTGGTACCAGTCTTTTCAAGAGGGGGAATCGCTACCGCAAGATTCGTTCTTTCCTTGAAGATAGTGCAGGAAATTCGTGGGTAGGAACAGAGGGAGGAGGGGTATTCCTGCAACTAAATAATGCGAAGGCAGCGCCCTATGACAACCTTTTGTCGGTAGGGAATTCGTCCAGTGGTTTCGTAATGACGGAGGTGAATGAGTTTGACGAAAAAGTCATTTACATTGGATCGGAAGATGCCCCTTTCCTGCAAAGAGTTCAGTTGAATACGGATGGGATTGGTGAGATCGAGGAAGTTGCCGATCGGGATGGCTCTGTATTTTCCATTCTACAAGACCGACATCAAAATCTTTGGTTCGGGACCTACAATCAGGGTTTTTCAAGATGGATCCCGCGGGCGGATGGTAGCTATGACAAGCAGATTATCCGAATGGATTCACTACAGCAAAAGGGGCTTCAAAGCAATATCATCCGAAAGATTTTTGAAGATCGCAAAGGTAATATCTGGATCGGTACCGCAAATGGTCTCCATCTTTTGCCAGGTGGAAAAACGCGCGACAGCGAGTTTGTGTTTCAAACCTTTCAAAATGTCAAGGGAGATTCCACCAGCCTTGGACATAGCTATATTTTGGACATCTTTGAGTCCACTGCCGGTGAACTCTGGATCGGCACTTTTGGAGGAGGTCTGAATCGGCTCCTCCACGGAAAAGAAGATACGACCATTACTTTTAGAAGTTATACGGAGGATCATGGACTACCCAACAACTCTGTAAAGGCCATTCAGGAAGACGAAAACGGCCATCTTTGGGTAGCCAGTAATCGAGGCTTGTCCAGATTCGATCCGGCAGAAGAAACATTCCTGAATTTTGGAACCAGCGATGGTCTTCAGGCCAGTGAATTCTTAGAGGGAGCGAGCTTTAAGAAGGCGAATGGTGAATTGGTTTTTGGTGGTGTCAATGGTTTCAATGTCTTTTATCCGGATGAGATAGAACGCAATAGTATTCCGCCCACAGTGAGGTTTACCAAATTGCTGGTACACAATCGAGAAGTGCTCCCAGGGCAGAAAATCAATGATCGGGTGATTCTGACCAATTCGATCAGCAACTCCGAATCGATTGTACTGAAATATCGGCAGAACGATTTTTCAATCGAATTTGCGGCTTTGCATTACGCGGCACCCCGACAAAATCGCTTTGCTTATAAATTGGAGGGCTATCATAAAGACTGGGTAGAGGTGGGAGCAGACAAACGATATTCGACTTTCACTAATCTTCCCCACGGGAATTATACTTTATTAGTGAAAGCTGCCAACGGCGATGATGTATGGACCGAGCAACCCAGTCGTCTGGACATCACCATTAAACCACCATTTTGGTTTTCCTGGTACGCCTACTTTTTGTACGGAGCAATGATCATGGGGGCACTTTGGTTGTACCGACGTTATACCGTAATCAGTGTTCGCGAAAAGCATCGATTGACGCTCGAACATATGGAGAGAGAAAAGCTGGAAGAGTTGAACCAGATGAAATTGCGATTTTTTACCAACATCTCCCACGAATTGAGGACGCCTCTAACCCTGGTTATTGCTCCCCTCGAACGCATTTTGGAAAAGGGGAAGACCATTCCCCCGGAACGGTTGCAGCAGCACTATCACTACATGTATAAAAATGCCAAATATTTGCTGCGGTTGGTCAATCAATTGCTGGATTTTAGAAAGTTGGATCAGGGGAATTTCAATTTGCGAGCGGGCAGGGGCGACATTGTTAACTTCCTCGCGGAAACGACGGAGCCATTTCAATTTCTTGCCAACAAGAAGGAAATCCATTTTGAGGTGATGAGCTCGGAAGACCGGATTTATACCTTTTTTGACCCCGATGTGATCGAAAAAGTGATTTACAATCTTTTGTCCAATGCCTTTAAGTTTACCCCTCCCAATGGGTCGATCACGATCAGGGTAACGGAAATGGACATCCCGATTCGTCAAATTGAAGGCTCGTACCTTGAGATCAGGGTGAAAGATGATGGTCCTGGAATATCCAGAAAGAAGGTGAAGAAAATCTTCGAAAGATTTTACAAGGAGAGCTCCAAAAAAGAAAACAATGATGGAGCCGGAATCGGCCTTGCCTATACCAAAAGTTTGGTTGAATTACATCGTGGGCACATAAAAGTAGAAACCATCAAGGGGCAGGGGGCATGTTTTATTGTTCGACTACCCATGGAAAAAAAGGCCTACTTGAAATCGGAAATTGACCAGGTGCATCTAGAGCGTTTCGAAACCACCTCGGATCCATTGGAATATTTGGTGGCGCACCCGGCGATGGATTTGCCTCCTGCTGCCGTCAATATGGGATTGGAAGAAAGAGAGGAAAAATTACCCCTATTGCTCTTTGTCGATGACAATTCGGATATCCGGCACTTCATTCGTGAAGGCTTCCAAAACGATTTTCGAATCATCGAAGCTGAAGATGGTGAAAAAGGACTTGAAATCGCGACAGCATCGTTGCCCGACATCATCGTTAGTGATGTGATGATGCCGAAGATGAATGGAATAGAAATGTGCCAGACCCTCAAGACCAATCAGCTGACCAGCCATATCCCGATTGTGCTATTGACGGCAAAGTCCACAGAAGAGGATGAGTTGGCTGGCTTGAAAACGGGAGCAGATGCCTACGTCGTAAAACCCTTTAAGCTAGACATCTTGCGCACCCAACTCGTCAATATTTACTTGCAACGAGAACGTTTGAAACAACGCTTCAGACAGGAAGTTATCCTGGAACCCGAAGATGTAACGGTCACCTCCGCCGATGAAGAGTTTCTCAAAAAAGCCATGTCTATCATTGAAGAGCATATGTCCGATTCAGAGTTCAATGTAGAAGCTCTAGTTCGAGAAATGTACATCAGTCGCAGCAAGTTGTACTTGAAATTGAGGGCATTGACTGGACAATCCTCAAGCGAATTCATTCGAACCATAAGACTAAAGCGAGCCATCCAACTTCTGGAGAAAAGCAATTATACCATTAAGGAGATCATGTATATGACGGGCTTTAATACAGCCTCCTATTTTTCAAAGTGTTTTAAGAAGCAATTTGGTGTCGTTCCAAGCGAATACTTGAGAAAGCAGAAAAAGGGAACAAGCATCGCCCCCATTTCGATCGATGAATGATCAATGACTTTTGAAGGAAACACGATGTATGGCTCCCACCTGGGAAGCATTCCAAACTTCAAACAACATTCAAACAAGTAAAAAAATGTCTCCAACATTAACAAGAACGCTGTCCTTTTTTCTTCTGACCTTCTTCTTTTCCTGCGAGAAGAGTGATCCGCCACCCAATATCATATTTATTATGTCGGACGACCATGCCTATCAAGCCGTAGGTGCCTATGATCAATTATTATCAAGAGTTGATCCGACCCCCGTTTTGGATGAACTAGCAGCCGGGGGTATGTTATTTACCAACGTATTTTGTAATAATTCTATTTGTACGCCCAGTCGAGCCAGTATACTCACCGGACAATACCCTCAGACGAATGGTGTATTGGATCTGAACGGACATTTGTCGGCAGATAAGCAATACCTGCCCATCGAAATGAAGAAACTCGGCTATCAGACTGCCGTGATTGGAAAATGGCACCTCAAGAAAGCTCCTGAAGCCTTTGATTACTACAATGTTTTGCCGGTGCAGGGAAAGTATTTTGATCCGATATTGTATACCCGAGAGGCGGGAGAGCGTCAAGAGGAAATAAATTTTCACGGAGACATCAAAAGAACCGTAAATGTGACCGGCTATAAGGGCCATTCTTCGGACGTCATTACCGATCTTGCCCTGGATTGGTTAAAAAATAAACGAAAGCCCGATCAACCTTTTTTTCTGATGCACCATTACAAGGCGCCACACGACGAGTTTGAATATGCGCCCCGATATGAAACCTATCTTTCGGATGTTACAATTCCGGAGCCAGCTTCCCTGTATCATCAACCAGATTTTGGTTCCGATGCATTGTTTGGAACCGATGGTGAACTAGTCCATCGGATCGGGACTTCCGTTTCGGACCGCCATACCTATCGAAGTTATGCAGATCAGTATAAGATCTCCGCCGGATCGAGGGACAGTGTGACGAGTATGGCTTATCAGCAGTATCTAAAAAGTTACCTGCGTTGTGTGAAGGGGATAGACGATAATTTAGCTCGACTTTTTGCCTATCTAAAGGCCAATGACCTGTGGGAGAATACCATCATTGTCTACACTGCTGATCAGGGAATGATGTTGGGCGCCCATGATCTGATTGACAAACGATGGATGTATGAAGAATCTATGCGGATGCCGTTCATCGTGCACTATCCCAAACTTTTGAAAGGAGGTGGACAATCCGATTTGCTGATCAATAATACCGACTTTGCTCCGACATTGATAGAGTTGGCAGGAGGAACCACACCGGACTACATGCAAGGAATGAGTTTTGCGGAAGCGCTAGAGGGTAAAACACCGAATGATTGGAGAAATGGTACTTACTATCGATACTGGATGCATCTGGTTCACCATGATGTTCCGGCCCATTTTGGCATTCGGACTGATCGGCATAAGCTGATTTATTACTATTCGGAGCATTATGACACAACCTGGGTAGGTCGTGGGTCTATGTGGTGGAAAAAAGAGTCTTACCCCATCGAGTCTACTCCTAAAGCCTGGGAACTGTATGACCTCACGAAAGATCCTCAAGAATTGATTAATCTTTATGATGAGCCTTCCTACGCTGAAGTAATAGTTGATCTGAAGGCAAAATTGTTGAAGATGAGGGAAGAACTCGGGGAAACCGATGAGAAATTTCCACACTTGGATGAAATCATCAAACAATTTTGGCAGGACGAATAGTCTGATCTCATCCTTGGATGATCAATGGCGCGGAGCCGCCTCTTCAAGCCAATTATAGTTTCGGTAGTACAATTGATGTTCGCCGAAGTCAGAAGCTTTTCAGCTGATCATTTGTATTGCATTCTAAACCTTTTATTGCACTGGCAATGCCCTTTTCGGGCCATCTTTGGAGCGTATTCATTCCAATCATCAAACCGTTAACTTCTCTGAGATGAAATACCGACTTAGTATTCACTGGCTTGCTTTCCTCTCCGCTCTAGCTATGTTGTATCTTCTGAGTACTTGTAGCAATCAGGTGCCCGGTAATGCAGAGCAGGACACCGCAACAGAAACAAAACGATATGAAGCGAATTGGGAATCGCTGCAACAATACGAAATCCCGAATTGGTTTCAGGATGCCAAATTCGGGATTTTCATTCATTGGGGCCCCTATGCAGTGCCTGCATTTGGCTCGGAGTGGTATCCAAGATTGATGTACATGGATGAAGCGGTCTGGAATGCGGAATTTGAAGTTCAATCGGAGGGACCTTCCGCAGTGTATCGTCACCACCTTGAAACCTACGGCGACTTGAAGGATTTTGGTTACAAGGATTTTATTCCACGTTTCAAAGGGGAGAAATTTGATCCAGACGAATGGATAGATTTGTTTTTGGAAGCCGGAGCCAGGTATGTTGTTCCGGTAGCTGAACACCACGATGCATTTGCGATGTACAAATCTAATTTTACCAGATGGAATGCCGTAGATATGGGCCCCAAGCGGGACGTAGTGGGAGAGTTGTTCGAAGCTGCCAGGAGAAAAAATTTAAAAACAGGTGTTTCTTCTCACCTTGCCTTCAACTGGGCCTATTTTAATCGAAAACCAGAGTTCGATAATTGGGATCCACAATACGATGATCTTTATGGAATCAATCGGGAGAAGAACGATCAGATCAGCGATGCCTGGCGTAAAATATGGTGGGACCGGACCACCGACATCATTGACAATTATCAACCTGATGTTTTGTGGTTTGACTTCTATCTGGACAAGGAACCATTTCGACCCAATCATCCGGAATTAGCAGCGTACTATTACAATAAGGGCATTGAATGGGGGAAAGAAGTGGTCTTGCAAAACAAAAACTTTAACGGCTTCGAATCGTTTCCACCGGGAACCAATGTGCTTGACCTGGAACGCGGCAAAATGTCCGATATTCAAAAGAAGACCTGGCAGACGGATACGTCTATTGGAGCCAATTCCTGGGGCTATGTTACCAACTGGATCTCCAAAACACCAAATAAGCTGATTGATGATTTGATTGATATTGTGAGCAAAAATGGCTGTCTTTTGCTCAATGTCGGACCAATGGCTGACGGAACCATCCCGGAGGATCAACAGGCAGTTTTGCGGGAAATTGGGCAATGGTTAAATGTCAATGGTGATGCCATTTACGGCTCCAAACCATGGCGAATCTTTGGCGAGGGGCCAACCGTTGTTGCCGTAGGGCACCATACAGAAAAAAAGAACCGAGATTTTACTGCTGAAGATTTTCGCTTTACGACCAATCGCAACAAGTTATATGCCATTGCAATGGATTGGCCAACCGACAATGAGACGGTGGTTACTGAGCTGGCAAAAGGCAGTGAAAATTGCCAATGGGACATTGAACAGGTCCGCCTACTCGGAGCTGATGATTCCATCGTCTGGGAACACACCAACGAAGGGCTTCGGATTGAATTGCCAGCATCCAAACCCGGTGAACACGCCTTCGTTTTCGAAATCGATTTTGGAGAATCTTCAGCAGAAGCAACGCGCAATTTAATTGATTGAATTAAACAGAAACCTTGAGTTTTAAGGGCCTTTGTGGTGAAATTTTTACCGCAGGGCCTTTTTTATGTGATAACCAACCAGCCCTGGCAAGTATGGAGGATAGGTTGCTTTCGCTTAAAGATCAAATCTGTTCATGCATCATTAAATCAAAATTCGTTGGCAGTGCATCTTAAGTGATGACCGTACGTAGAACAGATAGCAAGGCCATCACTGGTTGTGGCAATTGCTAATAAAGATTCAGATTGATTGAAGATCAACCGAGGATCGCGAAATCTCAAAAAAAAATAAGAATAAATTGTATATGTGTTTTAAGGTGTGTATATTTACACCCAATATAACAAATTATCTTTCTACGAGTATTAGGAGCTTTATAGCTCTGCCAAAATTTACCTCCTACAAATAACCCCCGTTTTCTACATCCCAACTATCTCTGTACTTTTCCATACTAACGCAATCAGGTATTTTATTATACATATTAACCAGGAATGGTATATGAGAGGGTTGTAGTGTTTTGCCATTAGGTTTAACAACCTTTTACCCAAAAAAATCATCAATTTTTGGGCCAGTATCCCTATGTCCACAGTTGGAAGTGCGACATATGATCGGCGAAGCTATGTCAAGTTCAACATTGATATATACTAAGTAAACACGTTGATAAGCGGCTTCGGCTATAATTTGTTTTTTTTGAAATTTATAGCTAACTTTACCACCTGAGAGAATTATCTGCACAAGTGACCAGTTATTATAACTATCCAGTGTCACTTCGCAAGAATTATGAAAAAATATTTTTTGATTCTTTGCGGCCTTTCACACCCGACAAGTTTAGGTTTTCCCTTAAATAAGTTGCATAATAGTGACATTGTGCTACTCTCAGGGTCTCTTCCTAAAGTCTTCCTAACCTTTCACTGCACCGTACTGTACTTTTTACCCTCCATTTATTTCTGGAAGTCCGTCGGCAAAAACTATCTATTTGTTCATCTGCCTGGATATTGCTGCTGGATAGAGGGTTTTCCTCTACACAGGTTTCTGGAATTTTGTTTTAAAAATTTACCTCCCACTTTGTATTCTGTTTAACCCGTTCGAATAACACGTTGTTGGCGTGAGCTAAAGTCAAAGAGCACGCGGGTAAACCCTATAACTAATTCTATCCATTGTTGATCAGGATTAGGAGAGATCGTATTGCAGTAGAATAAATAAACAATAAACTTACGAGATATGAGAATTATCCAGGCCACCTTATATGTATTGAGCCTATTTTTTGTGTCCAGTTGTGTAACACATCAGGACCTTGTGAATTATCAGGAAGGGTACGCCAACTCAATTGATGTTGAAATTCAAAATTACCCGGAGTTGAAGATCCAGGCAAACGATGTAGTCCGAATCATCGTACACAGCAACAACCTTGAAACGGCAGCGCCATTCAACTTTTTTTCACCCAATGAGGGAGACGGTTTTTTCAATATTGAATCCATGCAATTGGGCGGTTATTTGGTGAGTCCACAAGGAACCATCGATTTTCCGGTTTTGGGTGAATTGAAAGTGCAAGGCAAAACAGTCCCTCAAATTAAGGAAATGATCAACAGTCTTCTAATGGAACACTTGAAAGATCCGGTCGTAAACGTGCGGTTGTTGAACTTCAGGGTAACAGTTTCCGGAGAGGTGCGCAACCCAGGGACCTTTAATATCATCAATGAAAGAATTAGCATTTTGGATGCGTTGGCACTAGCTGGAGATCTAACCGGCCATGCTAATAGAACAAATGTACTATTGGTCCGCGAGAATGGTGGAAACCGGACGAAAATTCGGCTGAACCTCCAATCTGCGGACATCTTTAAATCTGAATACTACTATATGCAGCAGAATGATTTACTGTATGTAGAACCCATAAGAGCCAAAGCAGGAGCGGTAGATGATCAAACTTCAAAGACTACGCCGATTGTCGGTGTTGTCGCTTCATTTGTAGCCGTCATAGTTGCTTTAGTTAAATAATAATTTTTCGCGTAAACTATAATCTCCGATGACATATCCGACTAAATCAATACTAATCAATGGATTGAACACGAAGAAGGAAGAGGAAGCAAATTACCGGGGCTTACTTAATAAGTATTTCCTCAGTAAGTGGTACTTGTACATTCTATTTCTTGCTCTTTTCATTGGTTTGACTCAACTCTACCTCCAAACCACACAACCCGAATATGAGATTACCGGCAAAATGCTGATCCGCCCTCCTGAAGGACTGGATACCGATTCACCAGACGATTGGTTGAATCGGAGTATCGGTGTGTCAGGAGGTTCTGAATACGTTGCAAACGAGATTGAGACCCTGACATCATTTTGGCTTATGAATTCGGTTGTCGATCACCTGGATTTGGATCGGAGATATTACTGGAAAAAGCAACTGGCCACCATCGAAGTCTATCAGGATTTTCCAGTTGTAGTCGACAGTTTTTCCTTGAACCAAGGTAATAGCCTGTCTTTTCAAGTCATTCCCATTGATCAATTCACCTTCAAGATCAAACAGGAGGAGGAGAGTGGCCCTTACCAGTTTGGACAAATGATCTCCTTACCTGAAGGGAGTTTTCAAATTCAACGTAAGACCGACATTCCATTAACCTCGGAATCGACCATGCACGTCGAACTGCTAAACCCTCAACTGGTCGCTTCCCAATATTTAAAAAATCTGAAGATCGGTATCTCTGACACCAAGGTGCAATCTTCCATTCTCTTGATGAGTTTACTCGATGCCATTCCGAGACGAGGGGAAGCCATCCTCAATCGCCTGGTAGAGGAATACGATATTTTGAAGACTAAAGAGAATGCGGAAATTACCCGCAATAGATTGGTATTTATCGACGAACGACTGAACGAGGTTGGAAAAGAATTGAAGGCCATGGAAAGCAATGTTGAGAAATACAAATTGAACAACAACATTGTGTCGGAGACCACCTCTGATCTCAACTTTGTCCTGGACAATGTCAAGCAGGTATCGGCAGAACAAAAACAGGCGGAATTGCAATTGAGCCTGATTAATTCTTTGAAAGACGGCTTCAGTATGGAGGGAGATGATTTCGAACTGATCCCGACAAACCTTTTTATGGTCAAAGGAGAATTACAGTCTCTCATCAAACCTTACAACGATTTGGTATTGGAAAGGAACATGTTGCTCGAAACCGGGCAACCATCCAACCCGGTCGTACAGGCAGCAAACCAAAGGTTACAAAGTTTGAGAAGTTCGATCTATGTGGCTGTAGAGAATGCGAAGAACGAACTGGAACAAAAGAGAAATACGGCCCAGTCACAATATCAGCGGTCAATGGGTAGACTGCAGAGTGTCCCCGTAAAAGAACGCGGCTTGACGGAGAAAATGCGTCGCCAGTCGATTACCGAGAACCTCTACTTATATTTGCTACAAAAGAAGGAGGAATCCGCCCTCGCTCTGGCCAGTAAGTATTCAAATTACTTGGTGATCGACAAACCTCATAGCAGCTTAAATCCGGTTGCTCCTAAGAAGTTAACTTTCTATCTGGGGGGAGCAGCTAGTGGATTGGTCATTCCATTTATGTTGTTGCTACTTGGCGATCTGCTGAAAGACTCCATTAAAACGGAGAAGGAATTGAAGGGGCTGTTGCCCAACGTTCCACTAATGGGCACCATTAATCACTACCGTGGTAAGAACAAACAGGTTTTGCTGGGCAAAGAACGCCATTTGACCGGAGAGCGTTTCCGATCGCTTCGGACGAGTTTGCAGTTTCTGCGAAAACAGGAATCGCGATGTATTCTGGTCACCTCCAGCACCGGAGAAGAGGGTAAGACTTTTGTGGCTTCCAATTTGGCAACCAGTTTTGCCCTCACTAAGAAGTCGACCATTTTCGTTGATTTTGACCTTCGGAAATCTGGTACTGCCTCACTATTTAAGGAAAAAGATGGCCAGGGCTTAATCAATTACCTGCTGGAAGAAGTCGAAATTGAAGACATCATCCAACAGGTACCCACGGTCAAACACCTCTTTTACATCAACGGTGGACGTTTTGTACTGGATTCAGCTGAACTTTTGGAACGCGACAAATTAGATACACTTTTTGCCTATTTACGGGAGAACTTTGATGTCGTCATCATCGATTCACCTCCGGTCGGTCTCATTGCCGACGCACTCTTGTTGAATGAACACGTGACCGATTCCCTGTTTGTCGTCAGATCGGGTTATACGAGAAAAGGAGTATTGGAAGACTCCATGGAACTATTTGAGCGCAACAAGCTGGTAAACCCGTCCCTGGTATTGAATGGTGTAAAAAAGAAAGAATACGTGTATAACAAGCATTATAAGAAATATGGATATTCTTATAACTAGGTAGTTGCTAAGTGGTTGCTGTTGTTCCCATAGCAGCAAAAGCAGCCACAGTAAATACCCCCAGTGAATTTTTAAGACGAATTAAACGAGTATTGGAACATTAAGATTTTCTCAACAAAACCAAATTATTACAGATGAACGAAACCTAATACAAACCTTAAAGCTCCCGGAAGCCGTGTCTGCAACTTATTGAACCAATTTTTATCGTCTTATGGAGTTTTAAACTCCTAAAACTGGAAATTTCATGGACATCCCAACTTCTTCACCACCTGCTTCTTTTATTGCAGATCAGCCAAATGAAATGAATGGATACAGAACGGATTTCTTAAGAACTAAGAGGAATTCAGAACAACTCTGTATGCTAGTCATCTTTATTGACTACATTCTTCTGAATGCTATTTTCTATTTTCAGATCAGAGCGGATCTGTACGATAATTTTGCCCAGCAGAAAAACTTTACAGCCTCTATCATCTTCTTGATCATTGTTCAGATCGTATGGTATCTGGTCGTCAAGTTTTCGAACATTTACCAGATCTCCGGAGGTGTCAAATTAAAACTTAAGGTTGAAGACCTTTTTAAAGGAGCCTTTCTGTTTTTTGGAGTGATCAGTATGATTCTCCATCAGTTCTTTTCCGATATCTTCCAAGTGCAATTTCTGGTCCCGTCCTTCTTCATTTTCACTGGAATTGCTTCCCTGATACATTTAGGCATGCGTTATTACAACCGGAGTCATACTGGTTCTCTTTATTATGCAGTCGTAGGAGGGAATGCCAATAACATCAGTTATGTAGAAGAAGTATTCGAAAGGATATACGGCAACAATACGCACTGTGTGGGTCGGTTTGCGAAGAGCGATCTAAAGGGTACTAATCACCTGGGGGATTATGAACAGATCGAGGAATTTATTAAGAACAACCCGATCAATAAACTACTCTATTTCAGCAGTAATTTATCACAACAAAAGATACAACGCATCATCGAACTATGCCGCACAAAATTCATCGACTTTGAAATTGTGCCTAAGGAGATCTCCATCTTCAAAAAGGGGTTTCAAGTAGAAGAATTATTGAATCTTCCCGTTTATCGTCACAAGAAAACACCGCTTAACAGAATGGAGAACAAGATGCTGAAACGCGTCTTCGATGTCATCTTCTCTCTTTTCATCATTCTATTGGTGTTTCCCTGGTTATTGCCATTGTGTGCAATTGCGATCAAATTGGAGTCTCGTGGTCCCATCTTCTTTATTCAAAAAAGAACCGGATACTGGAATAAGCCTTTCGAATGCTTCAAATTCCGGACCATGACTGTGAATAAGCAAAGCGATGAAAAGCAAGCTACTAAAAACGATGCCCGCATCACAAAAGTAGGCGCGTTCTTACGGAAAACGAGCTTGGATGAATTCCCACAATTCATCAATGTTTTGAAAGGAGATATGTCCATTGTCGGGCCGAGGCCACACATGTTGAAGCATACCTCCGATTATTCTAAGCTCATTGATAAGTTCATGATACGTCATGAAGTAAAACCCGGGATTACAGGCTGGGCACAAGTCAATGGCTGGAGAGGTCCTACCACTGAAGTATATCAAATGGCCAAGCGGGTTGAATACGATGTGGATTACATCGAAAACTGGAGCTTCTGGTTTGATTACAAATGTGTTTTCCTGACCATTTTCAATATGGTCAAGGGAGAAGAAAATGCCCTTTGATAGAAGGAGGAAGGATTACTTTATAATTCCATGAACAACTATGTCAGAAGAGATTAAGGGCCCCGAACGGAAGAGTATTCGGGGCCTAAAAGCATCCATCGTTGCGCAAGGCGCGAACTTGGTTATAACAATTTTGAAGACGGTGTTATTCACTTTCTTCATCGCTCCCGAGCACTTTGGGATCATAGCATTATCCATGACTTTTACGGGTATTGTCCAATTGATCAATGATATGGGATTCAGTACCTATATCATTCAAAAGAAGGACATTGAAAATAGAGAATTGGTGTCCATAAATACCACACTGGTATTACTGGGAGTTGGAGCGACCATCGTGACGGCGTTGCTCGCGGTGCCGGTAGCCTGGTTTTATGAGGAAACAGCACTTTATTGGGTACTGCCCATTACCGGCTTACAATTTATCATGAGTTCCTTCATACTCGTTCCGATGGCCCTAATGCGGAAAAATATGGAATTCGATAATGTGGGTAAGGTTCACGTTTTTTCCAATTTTGTATCAGTGCTTGTCGGTATAGCCTTGTTGGTGTTTATGAGGAATTACTGGGTCTTATTGGCAGTGACCACGTCCTATTTCATTTGCCAGTTGTTTTTGACTTTTCGGTACAATAAGTGGAAATACCAGTTTGCGAACCCTTTCCGTCAAAAATTGAGTCTTGGGGCGGTTGACTTTGGAAAACGACTGACGCTATTCAACATCATTACTTTCATTTCGGTCAATATTGATAATCTCATCATTGCTAAGATGGCGGGAAGTGCAGCGCTTGGGCTTTACAGCAAGAGCTACGACTTGGGGGTAATGAATCTCGAACGAGCGGTTAAGAACCCCATTGGGCAAGTCTACTTTTCCGATATATCGGGCAAAACTCCCGAACGACAAAGTATTCTACTGTTTCAATACCTTTTTCTGCTGGTCTCGGTCTTAGTCCTAATTATCGGCCCCTTCTTGATCTATTATGATTGGGCTATTTTAACGTTCCTGGACGCAGATTGGGAGCCTCTGATCGGCTTGATGCCACCGTTTTTTCTTTCGGCCATTATATGGATGACCCTGTCGCTCACCGATCAACTACTGGTGTCGAATTTTAATACCAAACGATTTCTGTACTTGGGAGTTTTCAAGGCGGTAGTTGGACTAATCGCTATCTTTTTGGCAAGTTTCTGGGGCGTGAAGGCAATTGCTTGGAGTTTCTTTATCTACCACCTGATTGTTTACCTGCCTATGTGTTCTGGGACATTCAACGGTATTGGTCTTGAAAAGCAAAAAGCAAGAGCGTTTTTGATCAATTTGCTTCTCTTGGTGATTTCAGCAATGGCTTTGGTAACTGTGCCCTATTTATTGCGACTCTACGGTTTTCTTGGCAGAAATTTCTCCCTGGCCTTTTTCTTGGTGAGTTGTGCATTGGTCTATTTCAAAATTTGGCCGCAATTATTTGGTTTTGCTGAATTCAAATTGTTTATGAGGGCGCTCTTTTCTAAGAGTAGCCTTGCAATTGGTACCTAAAACAATGAAAACGATGAACGTCCTGATACTATCCGAAATGGATCCGGATGCCCCCTGTGGCGTAGTGACCTACTACAAGAAATTAATGGGCTATTTTTCCAAGGACTCCGAAGTTAAGATGACTTTGGCCACCATAAAAGACGCGAGTTTTTTTTCGAAGAAATTGGCGGGTTTAGTCAACAAGATTGGGAGCCGACTTCCCTTTCTGGGCAAGCGCGTGTCCATGATAGCGTCTGATGTCTACTTCACTGTCTTGTTGCAATCGGCTTTGAAAAAGTACGCCAACAAAAAATTTGATATAATTCATGTGCAGGAGGGGAGGAGTGCCTTTGTCGCCAAGCGATTCTTTAAGGGGCGCGTACCCGTTGTTATGACTTGCCACTTCAACGACAGTCCCGTACATGAAGAGATGATAGAATTCGAAGTCGAAAAGCCGGAGCACAAACAGTCGCTCATTGAGAAGAATAAAAAGTATTTCCGCGCTGTAGACCGGTTCATATACGTTTCGAATTACTGTTTTGAAAAGAGCAAATTCCTACTGGCGGATTATACCAAAGTTTCGGTGATTCACAATGGCGTTGATTTTGATGCAATTGCCCAAAAAAATGGACAGCACGCCAAGAAAGACCAGACACTCCGCATCATTAATACCGGGCACATTGAAAAGAGAAAGAATCAACAAATCTTCATTCCGATCGCCCAGGAATTCCTTAGGAACAACTTCTCCGATTTTCACATCACCATACTCGGTAAGGGGCCAGAACTGGAACCGTTGCGCGAGCAAATCAAAGAAAGCGGACTCGATGCGTACTTCTCTCTACCCGGTTGGGTAAATAATGTCGACGATTACCTGGATCAGGCAGACCTTTACATACATACGGCATTGAACGACAATTGTCCTTACTCGCCGATCGAATCCATAGCTCGGAAGATACCGGTCATCGGATTCAATGTAGGTGGCTTGAAGGAGATACTGGATGAAAAATACCTTTTCCAGCTGAATGATTTTCAGGCCATGATCAAATTCATGAAAAAGAATCAGGAACGCTTGCCCGAGATTGCTGAAGAACAGTTTGCGGCAATTGAGGAAGAGTTCTCCCTGAAATACCAAAATAATCAGGTGAAGAGACTGTACTCGTCTTTTACCCAATAATTTAACCACAGCACATTATGAAAGTATTATGGCTTTCTGGTACGCCTTCACTGGCTGAAAACCACTACAAGAATGCACCTTTGACTGGTGGCTGGATCAAGTCTCTAGAGAAGGCGATGAAGGGTAAAGTGGAATTGGTTATCTTATTTTACCATTACGAAAATGCCGATCCCGTTACGATCGACGGGACACGTTACATACCCATAAGCCTCTACAAGAAAGGAGCCATCTCAAAAATTAAGCAGCGGATCTTCAATTTGATGGAATCGGAAAAAGACATCCAATTAGTCCTTGATGTGATCAATGAGGTAAAACCAGATGTCATTCATATCCACGGAACAGAAGGACCCTTTGGAATGATTCAGAAGCATACGAAGGTACCTTGTGTCACTTCGATACAGGGAATTATTCAATTTGTACTCCACAACTTCTTTGCCGGGATCACATTCCTCGATGTGTTGCGGTATTCCTACCTCATAGATTGGTTGTTTTTACGTACTCAAATACATACTTATTATTGGTATGCCAAAACGGTGAAGAGAGAAAAGGTCATTTTTGAAAACTCAAGGAACATCATCGGTCGTACCCGTTGGGACCGTCGGGTGGTAACTAAGGTACTGGCCCCGCACTGCAATTATTACCACAATGATGAAGTGCTCAGAGATGCTTTTTACAATGCCAAATGGGATAATGACCTCAATGGGACGCTGGTGCTCTATACTACGCTGAGTGCCGTCATTTACAAAGGGATCGAGACGATTTTCTTTGTTGCGAGCCTTCTGGATGAGCGCAATATCGACTACCGGTGGGAAATTGGTGGTGCCAATGAGAAAGACGCGGTTACGCACCTGGCTGCTAAATCAGTCGGTAAAAAAAGAAGGGGAGCCAATATCCACTTCTTAGGTCGGCTAAACGAAGAGCAATTGGTCGACCGGATGCTAAATGCACATCTGTTTGTCTATCCATCACACATTGATATTAGCCCCAATAGCTTATGCGAAGCCATGTTGCTCGGAGTTCCTTGTATTTCCACCAAGGTGGGCGGAACCGCCAGTTTGTTGGAAGACGGGAAAGAAGGCATTCTCGTGCAGACTGGGGAACCGTACGGTATGGCAGGTGCGATAATCGAAATGGCAGAAAATTTTGAGCAGGCTAAGATTTACGGTCAGAATGGAAGAACAAGGGCCCTAAAGAGACAGGATCCCGAAAAGATAACCGATGATTTGATGAAGATTTATCAAGATATCATCGGTGTGAATGGCAAGGAAGTTTCCAAAGCAATACATACAACCAACGTAATATGAAACAAAAATATCGGAATTACCTAATCATGTTCTTGTTGCTGGCTGTTTCGGGAATGCCCATTTTCAGCGGCAACGATATCATTAGAGTCGGCGTCTGGGGACTATTTTTATTACTCGTTCTTTTTGAACGAGATCTCCGGGTAGACAAAGAGCTTACGATCATTCTAGGAGCTGCATTTACCTTGGTGATCTTCCAGGCGCTGATCTTTTCGTTCTTTAAGATTGATCCGGTCATCGGACTCGTCATCTGGGTGACTACCGGATATCTAGCCGTTAAACTGTTGCGAGAGCGATTCATCGACAATTTTCTGGATGTCATGTATTTTCTGTCGATTTTCAGCTTCCTTATTTTCATCCCGATTCTCATCAAACCGGAGCTGGAATCAATTATTGTAGAGGCCTTACCGTCTTTCCTGAGCTACACCTACTTTGAGATAGGTCTGGGGGAAGTTTCGAAGAAAAGCATGATCCTATACGAGTTCAATACACAAATGATGGGTGACTTTGGACTGTTGGTTCGAAACTGTGGTCCATTTTGGGAACCGGGTGCATTTGGTGGGTATTTGATTGTAGCCATGATCTTCAATACCGTACGTCAAGGACACTTTTTTACGAAGTACAATTGTGTATTTCTGCTGGCTATTTTGTCTACCCAATCTACTGCTGCTTTTATCGGTTTATTTGTTTTTGTGATCGCAGTTTATCTGGTCTTTCGCAAATTTCATCCGGCCCTCAAGATGATGATTCTTACAGTTTTGACTGCCGGGACGATTTTTGCCTTTTTCAACATTTCCTTTTTGAACTCCAAAATCAAAATTGAGTCAACGGATGTCGCCGCAGACATGGAAGAGGGGGGAGACTCCCGACTGGCATCCGCCGCTCTGGATTTAGAAGATATCATGCGCTTCCCGCTTACTGGTAGGGGCATGTGGGATGAAACGAGAATTGATAAGCGATTTGAATTTGTCATGCGTAATAATGGCGTAACCAATCTGATGGCCCGCTGGGGAATCCTGTTCGGCATCCTATATTTTTTCTTGTACTACAAGGGGTTTGCTGAATATTGCCGGCTCTACGGGGCTAAAAAACATATGGCACTGGTCATGTTGGGAACCATTCTGTTGATTGGGATGAGTCAGGACTATTTTGAGTCGGCTTTCTTTTTCTCTTTGACCTTTTTGGCGGCAGCGTATCGCCAGGTATTATTGGTTGATATTTCTCAGGCTCAGGTTGTGCCTTTGGAAGAAATGAGCATTGCTAACTAGGAAAAGAAGGATATACCAATTAGCTATGAAATGGATTGCAGACAAATACATACCGCTCTTTATCGAAAAGCTGGGCTTTTGCATCAATCCGATCTTGCTCAGACTCAGGGCTGAGGAAAAGCAGTTGCTGATTTTCTATTTCCATGGTCTTTACGCTACGAATCAGGAGAAAGAAAGAGGACACGTAGACCCTCAGAACAACCTCACGCTTCAGCAATTCAAGGATTTTGTCGAATTCTTCCTGGAATACAACTACCGCTTCATTACGCCGGAAGATCTATTACAACCAATCGACGGAAGGCAGCCCTTGATTATGGCTACGTTTGACGATGGCTATTTCAACAACAGCCTTGCGGTCGATGTCTTGAAGAGTTTTGAAGTCCCCGCTACTTTCTTTATTACTACCATGAACGTGGCGGAAAACCAATCCTATTGGTGGGACATCATCTTCAAATATCGGATGAAGGAAGGCGTTAGCCTCCAGCAAATAAGAGTTGAGCAAGAGGGATTAAAACGTTATAAGGCAGATTACATAGCCAAATACATCAGACAAAATTTTGGGACGGAAGCACTGGCGCCCTGGTCCGACATCGATCGCCCACTATCGCCGAATGAATTGAGGGAGTTTTCGAAAAATCCCTGGGTTTACATTGGTAATCATACCGAAAACCACGCCATCCTGACCAATTGTAACCGACAGGAAATTCGGGATGAGCTAGTGAATTGCAATCGAAAGTTGTTGGAAATAACTGGCAAAGAACCGATCAGTATCGCCTATCCCAACGGAAACTACAATGACTTGGTATTGGAGGTGTCAAAAGAAGTTGGACTCCGAATGGTGATGACGACGGTCTCGAAATTGAACCCAGTGAATTCGACGCTTCCGGATTTTGTGAAGTTCGATCGCTTCATGGCCGAACCCAGGGATATAAGAGCATACGGTAACTTTTGTCGACTCGGTTACATGCCGGACGACGTCTACTCCGGTTGGAAGGACCGTCTCAAAGCACTGAAGCCATCCTGATTAAAAATGAACACGCTAAAATCAAAATACGGATTACATCGAAAAAGTAGCTCAATTAAATGCCCCTCAAAACATTAACTCAATGAAAATCGCCATTTTATTAGCCACTTTTAATCGAAAAGAGAAGACCCTTACCTGTCTTCGAAACCTGCAAAAACAAAGACTACCTGAAGGAGCGGTCATCGAGGTGTATTTGACAGATGATGCCTCTTCTGACGGGACCGCAGATGCGGTCAGGGAACAGTTTCCGGATACCACCGTCATCGATGGTACCGGTTCGCTGTACTGGTCCGGTGGTATGAGAAGCTCCTGGAAAGCTGCGCTCTCCTCGGACGCCGACTACTATCTACTGGTAAATGATGACACTTATTTGGAAAGCGATGCCATCCTGCGATCCCTCCAATGCATCAATGACTATTTGCGCGAAAACGACACCTACGCCATCTCAGTCGGAAGAACGAAAGATCCCGTTTCGGGTGAGGTGACCTACGGTGGTTATAGGCTGTATAAGAGAAAAAAGCTGAAGCACTATCTGGTACCGAATGATGACAAAGTTGTGGAATGTGATCTTGGCTGTGCGAACATCATGATGGTGCCCAGTCAGATTGCTGCCAAAATCGGGATCATTTCAGATGCTTATACACACGGCTTCGGCGATTACGACTATACACTGAGAGCCAAGGAGGCTGGTTTCAAGGTTTTGATTCCGCCCGGAGTGCTGGGTACCTGTGTGGACGATCATGGTGCCAAAGATTACAAATCCAGCGATACGCGCTTACCGGACCGGATCAAATATTTGTACAGTCCAACCGGGTTGGCGTATACCGATTATGTCAAGTTTGTTCGACGTCATTTTCCCAGTATTACGTATTCTTCAATTGCAAAAATATGGATAAAAACCTTATTTCCAGTTGTTTATGATAGATATAAGTAGGGGGTGGTAGTAGTTTGGAAAACGGATGAAGTATAAACGTGATATGAATAGCAACAACAGCAACAATAGCAACCAAGAACAATCAATTCAAAACTAATCACTAGAGACCTATGTGCGGCATTAATGGATTCATTTCTTTAGGACACTCCCGATCGACAGTCAATGAGGAGGAATTGAGACCGAAGCTTCAATTGATGAATGACACGATTGTGCATCGAGGGCCGGATTCGGAAGGGATCTTTATCAAAGACCGGATCGGATTTGGTTTCCGGCGACTGAGTATTATTGATCTGCGAACTGAAGCCGATCAACCAATGATCAGCAATGACGGGGAAGTCGTATTGGTTTTTAACGGGGAGATCTATAATTATATTGAAGTACGTGAAAAACTGAGAAATAAAGGATATCAGTTCCGGACTGATTCCGACACCGAAGTCATCATCAATGCCTATTTGGAATATGGGGATGAATGTGTCCATCAATTCAATGGGATGTGGGCGTTTGCGCTCTACGACTTTCGCAAAAACAGGCTTTTCTGCTCCAGGGACCGGATGGGCGTCAAACCCTTCTACTATTATCTAAAAGGAGATGAACTCTATTTTTCCAGTGAATTGAAAGCATTGCATGCCGTATGCGGTTTGAAACGAGCAAACCTCAACAAGGTCTATGAATATTTGGCTTATGGTTACCGGGTAAACGATGGCGAAACATTTTTTGAGGGATGCTCAGAATTGCTCCCGGGTACCAATATGATCTGTGAAGACGATAAGATCTATCACGATAAATACTGGACCTTACGGGAAGACATGTACAAGCATGATCAAGGGTTGGATTATCACGAAGAGTTTTCCCAATTGTTCGAAAGTGCGGTGCGTATCAGGTATCGAAGTGATGTTCCCGTTGCACTGCTTTTGAGTGGAGGACTTGATTCCTCGGCCATTGCCCGTGTAACGGATGATCTTATCCAGAAAGGCGGATTGGAACAGAATGAGATCCATGCATTTATTGCTTCCTTTCCCGGTTTTAAAGATGATGAAACGCCCATTGCACGCGAATTCGTCCAGACCTGCAAGCACATCAAGCTGCATGAGATGTTGATCGACTCCAGGAGTATCCTGGATGATTTCGAAAAATTGGTCTATGGACTCGACCATCCTTTGTTCAGCTTTACAAGCATTGCCCACAACAACATCATGCGTGCTTGCAACGAGCGAAATATTAAAGTGGTGATCAATGGGCAGGGAAGCGATGAAGCCTACGCCGGTTATGACCGATACATTTCTGGGGCTTATTTACTCGATCAATTGATTTCAAAGAAGGGGCGTTTTCGTGAGGAATTTCAATTGCTTAATCAGCATAATCACTATTCCAAACCGTTCCTGGTTGCCCAAATGGTAAAATCCATGTTAAGTCCTTCTTACTCTTCTTATTTGAGGGCGAGATACCAGGAAAAATCCATTGCAAAACTGGAGAAGGCCTTCGTAAGGAACGGTTATACTCATTATAAGCCCGAGTATAAGTTTTCGGTCAGGGGCAACAACTTCAGCAAATACCTGCTGGATAAGATCAATCACCAGGGACTGAATACGATCTTACATTACGAAGACATCTCCTCGATGAATCAGTCGATTGAGATCCGATCCCCTTTTATGGACTACCGCGTAATGGAATTCGCTTTTTCGATTCCAAATGACCTCAAGTTTAAGCATGGTCGGACTAAGATCATCATTCGGGATACGGTTGGCAAGAGACTTCCTGATTCCATTACCAAGAATCGGCGCAAAATTGGGTTCAACACTCCTTTTATCGATACGATGACGAAGGATGCCCATTTTAAATCATACGTAGCGGATGTACTAGCGAGTCAGAGTTTTCAGACCAAAAAAATCTGGAACGGCAAAAAACTGAAAAAGGTATTCGGTCAGGCTCAAAATCATCCCGAATTCCCGTTCTGGCGGGTCATTAATTTGGAGATCTGGTCGAGGGTCTATGGCATCAGTAACCTATAAGTCAATGAAAGAACTGGAGATCAACGCAGATGATTTCGGACTAAAGCCATCGGTAAATAGGGCAATCGTCGATTCACTGGAAAGTGAGCTGATCACCAGCACGACCCTCATGGCCAATATGCCTGGTTTTGAGGAAGCCATAGAACTTACCCATGAACGCAATTTGAAGGATAAAATTGGCATCCATTTGGTTCTTACGGATGGACAGCCACTAACGGATGATATTCGAGCATTGACATTCCTCGTTGACCCGGATAGAGGGTTTCGATCTCCTTCGCGGCGAAAACTATTTATGGTCAATCATGGACAATGCGCCCTAATCTACAGGGAGTACGCTGCCCAAATCGAAAAAGTGCGAGCCGGGGGAATTCCAATCAGCCATATGGACACTCATCATCACATGCATGAGATCTGGCCAATACTGAAAATCTTATTAGCGCTCGGAAAAGAATATCAGATTCCACAGATTCGAATCTTAAACAACCTGGGCGGTTCCAGTTCGATCCATAAACGAACTTACCGGAGTACATTAAACCGATATCTGAGGAAGAAAAAAGTCAACCGGACCGATTTTTTCGGCAGCCGTGTAGATTATCTCAATTGGCTGAAAGGCCATCCCGGACAAGAGCCCAACGGCAGTATTGAAGTCATGGTTCATCCCGATTACAATAGTGCTGGTGATCTAGTGGATTTGTTGGATCACCAACAATACGATTTGGACTTTCGAAAAGAAACAGTTTTTACAAGTTGATCAGAGCCCGTAAAAACCATGAAAAAAGTAATCATCATCGAACGGATCTTCTCTTTTTACCGCAAACCCGTATTTGACCGGATCAGCAAGCGAGCGAACCTCAAACTGTTAAGTGGTAAGAATAATTCCGGAATCAAAACACTCCAAACGACCTATTCAGAATCGATCCCTTCTTTTCAATATGGTAAAAAGGACACATCCATTTTTCTTTTTCCGCTCTATAAGATCTTTTGGTATCGGCCCCGCGTGGTGATCAGCGATTTTGCCATGGGAATGTTGAATTTGCCCATTATCATCTTCATTTGCAAACTGTTTGGAGTGAAGTTCGCTTTTTGGTCGCATGGTTACAATCGTACGACGGGGTTTCATCCCGAAGAGAGCTGGTCAGACAAATATCGTCTGTTTCTTTTGAAGATGGTTGATGCGAATATCGTGTACAGCCAATCTGATCGAAACCTGCTGCGGCAATTCCTCAAAAAGGATAACATTTTTGTAGCTCAAAACACCCTGGACACCGTAGCGCTCGGTAAGATTCGCGCCGACCTCGAAATTGAAGGTAGCAGAGCTGTTAAAGATCGATTGGCAATCAAGCACTCTTTTAATCTGGTCTTTATTGGCCGCCTGCTTTCTTCCAAGAGTCCAGATCTGCTGGTTGATATTTACACATTGCTGAAAACCAAATACGACATTACGGTAGGTATACACTTTGTAGGAGACGGAGAGATGGGGCCCTTGATCCGGAAACGCGTAGAGGACATTGGGGCCACAGAAGACTTTTACTTCCACGGAGCGATTCACGATCCAAGAGATAATGGAGCCATTCTATTCGCCTGCGATTTAATGGTTTTGCCCGGAGCACTAGGTTTGTCCGTCAATCACGCTTTTTGTTTCGATTGCCCTGTTGTTTCCTTTAAGCGCAAAAATGGTTACCCCGCACATGGGCCAGAAGTAGAATACCTGGTCGACTACCAGACGGGTTTTCTCGTATCTGATCATACTCCGGAAGCGATGGCGGCCAGTGTTTACGAATACTTCAATGACCCGGCTCTACAAGATAAGATGCAGAAAAATGTTAGACACGCCGTCGATCAAGTCTTTCCATTGGAAAAGATGGTAGGAGGAGCGATGGAGTGCATCGAATATTTAACCGCAAGACGCGGCAAAAGTTAAGTTTAAATACTTCTCTATGAAAATGATAACCACGAGTTGGGACGATGGATATCCGGATGACTTTCGAATTGCCGAACTGCTGGAAAAATACAATGTACAGGGTACCTTTTATATTCCCCGCTCCAATGAGGCTTATCCGGTAATGACGGAAGCCCAAATTCGGGAATTGGCCGGCCATTTCGAAATCGGTGGTCACACGATCCATCACGTGAAGATTGACAACCGAAGAGAATCCTTTTTTGAAAAGGAAATCCTCGGATGCTACAATTGGCTGGGCGATTTATTGGGGGAAAAACCCATTTCTTTTTGTTTCCCTTGCGGTGTCTATAATCAGCCGGCGGTTGCTTATACTTTGAAGACTGGCTTCAAGGTGATCCGAACCACGGAATTGCTCAACCCGACAACTGGCAATGTTACCGGAGTCGTACCTACTACCTTGCAAGTTTACAATCATTCGTCTTTTACCTACTTCAAACACCTGTTGAAGCGATTGAAATTTCAATCGATCGGATTATATCTGGGATCCGGCTCCACCTCCAACCTGATGCGGCTGGTAGATTACTATTTGGAACAGACTCGGGAAGAACGTGGATGCTTTCACCTATGGGGGCATTCCTGGGAGATCGACAACCACAACCTATGGGAGGATCTCGAGCAAATATTAAAGTTGATAGGAAATAACCATGAATTTAAGTACGTGCAAAATCGCGAGCTTTTAAACTGAAACATATGTCTAAGCGCAAGGTTCTTTTTATTCTCCACCTCCCTCCACCCATTCACGGACCCGCAATTGTGGGGCGTTACAAACAAGAAAGCAAAATCATCAATGATGCGTTTGATATTGACTATATCAATCTACAAACGTCCCGTAAACTGGGACAGATCGGTAAAGGAGGGTTGGGAAAGCTGCGGATCTTCTTCAGCTTGTACTGGAATGTATTGTCGGCTCTATTCCGCAAGCGTTATGATTATTGCTACCTGACCATCAATGCTCACGGACCGGCCTTTTACAAGGAGATGATCATCGTTTTTTTCTTGAAGTTATTCCGACTGAAAACCATCTACTACTACCACATGAAGGGAGTCGCGCGATTCCAGGACAAGTGGTTGCCGGACAAACTGTACCGCTTTCAGTTTTGGGGAGCAAGGACTATTCTACTCTCGCCGTTGATCTACTATGACGTTGCAAAATACGCTCCTAAGGAAGAAGTGTTTTATTGCCTGGAAGGCATTCCGGATAACGCTCGAAAATCTACCGAAGCTTATCTTGAAGACCGGGCTCAGAAAGAAACCCCTGAATTCTTATTTCTTTCCAATCTGATGCTCGCGAAAGGAGTCTATGTCCTACTGGGAGCCTGCAAAATTCTGCATGAAAGAGGAGTGAAATTTAGAGCAACATTTATTGGAGGACCGATCGACATCAGTAAAGAAGAGTTTGATGAATTTATTACCACCCACGGGTTAGAAGATGCCGTTTCCTATGTGGGGCCGAAATACGGAGACGATAAGATCGAGTATTTTGAGCGTGTCGACTTTTTCGTTCATCCGACCCTTAATGATGTTCAGCCACTGACCATATTGGAAGCCCTCCAATACAGTCTTCCGGTTATTTCCACTCCCGAAGGCACTATTCCCGATATGATCAAAGACGATATCAACGGTTATGTCGTACCTAAAGGGAAATCAGAACCGCTAGCCGACAAAATAGAGTTCCTCGTCAAAAACCCGGGATTGCGAACCGAAATGAGCAAAAGAGCTCGTCAGAGCTTTGACGAACGCTTCACACTGCAAAAGTTTGAAGAAAACTTTGTCAACGCGATGAATCAGGCGATCAATCATTTTGAAGGTAAAAACAGCAAAGAAGTAACTACTCATGAATACAGCGAATGTAATCAGTAATAATGTAGTATACCGGGAGACGATGGGGTTCCGGGTTTTTTCAGACGATCTTTCGCACATCCCCATCAAAGGAGACCGATGTCGGGTGATCAATACGATCAGTCCCAATTCCTACGGAATTACGAGAAATGATCCGGAATTTGACCGGGCATTGAAGACCACCGATTTTCTCGTTTTGGATGGCGTATACTTTGCCCTTGCTTCCATCCTATTGAATGGTAAAAACATTCAGCGGAACCAAGGGCCGGACGCTTTTGATCACTTCATAAAACGATTGGATAAGGAAGGAGGTCGAGCTTTTTTTCTCGGGTCTTCCGAACGCAATTTGAAATTGATCGAAGAGCGGGCAACGCGCGAATACCCCAACATCACCATTGGATACCATTCTCCTCCTTTCAAGCCGGAGTTCTCGGAAGAAGATAATCAGGTGATGATTGACAAAGTCAACGCTTTTCAGCCCGATATTTTATTCGTTGGAATGACCTGCCCGAAGCAGGAGAAATGGGCGATCAAACACCGGGATCAAATCAATGCGGGATTGGTCCTTTCCATTGGTAATGTATTTGATTGGTACGCGGGAACACAGAAAGAGGTGGCTAAGATCTGGTACAAACTGCGTTTAGGGTGGCTGGTGCGCATCTTTCTGCGTCCGGAGATCTTTAGACGGAACATCGGCAATCAAATGAGATTTTTTTGGCACATGATATTAACCTTTTTAAGACTGAAAAAAGTATGATTAAAGCAGGCATTATAGGACTGGGAAAAATGGGGCTGTCCCATGCGGCGATCGTCGGCGCGAATCCTTCAGTGGATTTGGTAGCCGTTTGCGATACTTCGTCGCTGGTTTTGAGTGGGTTCAAAAAGTATACGAACTCCAAGACCTATTCCGACTACAAGAAAATGATCGACAGAGAAGATCTGGATCTGGTGGTGATCGCTACTCCGACCAAACTTCACTATCCAATGGTCAAGTATGCTTTGGGGAAAAACATTCACGTTTTTTGTGAAAAGCCCTTTAGTTTGACCAGAGAAGAAGGGGAAGAACTGGTCGCATTGGCCCGCCAGAAATCCTTGATCAACCAAGTTGGTTATCACAACCATTTCATCGGCACTTTCCGAGAACTGAAGCGGTTGCTACAGCAAAACGTTTTGGGCGACCTCGTTCACTTCTCCGGTGAAGCTTATGGCCCGGTGGTGACCAAAGAGAAAGGCGGTACTTGGCGTTCCAAATCCAGCGAGGGCGGCGGCTGCTTATTCGATTATGCTTCCCACGTACTAAACCTCATTCAGGAGGTATTAGGGCGGCCCACTAACATCAATGGTTCCTTCCTCAAAAGTATCTTTTCGAAAGGAGTGGAGGATGCCGTCTACTCTTTGCTAACCTTGGAGAGCGGACTTACGGGAACCTTGTTGGTGAACTGGAGCGACGAGACTTATCGAAAGATGAGTACTTCCATTACAGTGCAAGGCAAAAAGGGTAAGATCATTTGTGATGCGACGGAAATTAAGATCTATTTGAAAGAAGCGAATGCAAAAGAAAATCTAGAAAAAGGCTGGAACATAAAGTGGATCACCGACCTGGCCATCCCCGTTGATTTTTACTTGCGTGGAGAAGAATACAGTGCGCAGATCGACTATTTCATCGAAAATGTAAAGCAGAAAAAGCAAGGTGTGATCAACACCTTCGAACAAGGTTTATACACCGATAAGGTGATAGAAATGATTGTTGATAAAACAAAAATGAATTAAAGTGGACAAAGTACTATTTGGAGACAACCAGTTTTTTGGCGTCAATCATGCCTCCGATGAGAAATCAAGGGCGCAGGCACTCAGGTTTAAGGAAGATGCCGCCATTATGCGCGTACTCGATCAGGCCATTGATCTCGGTGTGAATACCTTTATGTGTACGACGCACGATCGGATCGCCAACATCTGCAAGATTATGAGAGATAATCCGGCTCGGTATCAGGATTTCAATATTTTCCCATGTATGCCCTATGCACACAAATACGCAAATGCGGTAACAGAGTTGGGGATTATGGGGACCATTAAGCAATATGTACCCGGAAACATTTTTGGGACCTTCGCCAAAGGGGGCATGGCAATGCTGAGCAAAGACTTCAGCAAATTAATGCAGATCCTGATCGATGCAGAGATGAAGATGTTCAAAGGGGTGAAGACTCCGGTCATTTTTATTCAAAATGTATTGACCGATCTCATTTTAGGATTGAAAATGTATGATGTTTTCAAAGATTTCGATGATTACATTCGAAAAACCTATGATGCTGAACCCGGGTACATTACGATGAATATGCCGGTATTGTTAGACGCCCTGGAATCGGTCGGAGTGACCAATCCCATCATCTGTGCATCCATTAATAAGATTGGATTCCGGATGTCGGGCGGGATCAAGGCCAATGAAGATTGTTTGAATAACCGTCAATTGCGTCCGATTGCCATGCAAGTATTGGCCGCCGGTGCACTGCGCCCCAAGGAAGCTATTGAATACGTGGGCCAATTCCCCAAAATCGAATCGGTACTCTTCGGGGCAAGTTCTAAGAACCATATCCAAGAAACCAAGGAATTGATCGAGCACTACGTTGCTTAGGCGCTCTATTGATTCGACAACTACACCAGGGAGAAAACTACACACACCAAAGGCTGAAGTCCCGAAAAACTTAGCTGCTTACCGGAAATCTTTAGCTTTTAAAAGCTCCTTGTAAGAGGAGTTGAAGAGGTTGGAAAATGCTCTAACAATTCCGACTTCTAGACATGATCTAACTAAAAGAGACAGTAAACATTAACGCTGTGAATAATTCTTAATCCTTAAAAATTTCTTAAAATGAAAAGAGTTCTGGTTACAGGAGGAGCCGGTTACATCGGTTCCTACGTAGTGAGAAGACTGCTGGATAAACAATACGAGGTGGTCGTGCTGGACAATTTGATTTATGGGGAAGATGGTCTAAATACTTTCGTAAGTCACCCCAATTGTATTTTTGTACAAGGTGATATTGCCAATGCTGCAGACATGGACAAGGCCTTGCAAGGTGTCGAAGGAATCATTGCTTTGGCAGCCATTGTTGGCGATCCGGCAAGCGCGGTCAATAAGGACACCACTTACCGCATCAACCACAAAGCCAACGAATTATTGGTGCAAAAGGCCATCGAGTTTGGCATTGATCGGGTTGTATTTGCCTCTTCTTGTAGCGTGTACGGACAAAATGATGGGAAATCCATTACGGAAGAGTCCTCTTTAGCTCCGGTGAGCCTCTACGCAAAAACGCGGATTACCTCTGAGCAGGTACTCATCAAAAACCAGGATCAGATCAGTCCGGTGATTCTTCGCCTGTCAACAGTTTACGGTTATGGCAATCGAATGAGATTTGATCTGGGTATCAACATTATGACAGCCAAGGCCGCCAAGGGCGAGAATGTAGAGGTTTTCGGTGGAAAACAGTGGAGACCGTTTATTCATGCCGATGATGCCGCCAGAGCATTCATCATGGCTTTGGAAGCGCCGCGCGATGTAGTTCACGGCCAGGTTTTCAATGTAGGTTGCAATAGTGCTAATTTTCAAATGGACAAAGTGGGGCAGATTATCCAGGAAACCGTTCCTGAGGCCAACATCAGTCTGTCAGCCAATAAAGAGGATGATCGGACCTATCATGTCTCATTTGACAAGATCAAAGGTGCGTTGGGCTTTGAGCTTACGAGAAGCCTTCCTGAAGGAATTCGTGAGATCTATGAATTTGCGAAGCGCGAAGATGTCAATATCTACGAAGAGAAGCACCACAATGTACGCACTTGGCGCCGGATTAATGAAGAGCGTTTTATACCTTTCGCTGTACCGGATGTAAGCGAAGAAGAAAAGCAGGAAGTACTCGATACCATTGATTCCGGTTGGTTGTCTACCGGACCCAAAGCCCGAAAGTTTGAAGCGGCGCTACTCGATTATTTCGAGACCGACGGCTTGCATTGTATTCCCGTCAGCTCCTGTACTGCCGGTCTTCACCTACAATTGGCGGCAAATGATATCGGACCGGGGGATGAAGTGATTACCACACCACTTACCTTTTGTGCTACTGTGTTGACCATCATGCAATGCGGTGCTACCCCCGTATTCGTAGACATTGATCCTAAGACCTACAATCTGGATATTGAGGACGTAGCTAATAAGATTACGGATAAGACTAAGGCTATTGTTCCAATTTACTATGCCGGTAATCCTTTTGACTATGATCGTTTGAAGGAGATTGCTAAAGAGCGGGGAATCCTAATTTTGGCCGATGCCGCCCACGCAATTGGGGGAGAGTATAAAGGTAAAAAAATTGGAACCTTTGAAGACGCAGCTGCCTTCAGCTTCTATGCAACCAAGAACCTAACGACCGGCGAAGGTGGTTTGGTCACCACGCGAGACGAGGAATTGGCCAATCGCATCAGAAGAATGAGATCATTTGGCATGGATCACGATGCGTGGAAAAGATACTCAGCCTCCGGTAGCTGGTATTACGAAGTAGCAGAGCTGGGATTCAAGTATAATTTCACCGACATGCAGGCGGCTTTTGGTTTGCACCAACTCAAGAAGATTGATAAGTTCAACCAAATGCGCAATTATTTCGCTGGGGTTTATGACGAAGAATTTTCTGGCTACGATGACATCATCACTCCACCAGTATACGAAAACGGTATTGCCACCCGTCACCTCTACCCGCTCGTCATTAAGTATGAGAACCTTAATATTGGCAGAAATGAATTTATCCAAGAATTGCGAAAGCGCAAGATTGGGACTTCTGTGCACTATGTGCCGATCCATCACCATCCTATTTTCCAGAAAAAGCTGGGACTGGCTAAAACGGATTTTCCACATACCAACTGGTTCTTCGAAAGAGATATTTCTCTTCCGCTCTATACCAAGATCGGAGAAGAAGATTACGTGCGCATTGCAAAAGCCGTCAAGGAAATCATCGATCAAAATCGCTAATAAGAAGTAGTGGTTCGACGGCAAATCATAATCAATATGAATTAATGACGACTAAAGACAAACAGCCGATCGCGACATTCAAGCTACAACACAATAGCACCAATGATCCTGATAAATGTAATTTTATAAGATAGTAATACTAGTACAAGGATTGTAAGAGGGGAGACAATACTTTTCATCAATGGAAAGTTTTGTCTCCCTTTTACAGAAATAAGAACATATTCTCGTAATTTTGATGCATTACATGCTCTCCCCCCCAGTCTAATCGAACAACTCTAAATTTCTCGTGTTTACTTGGCCGCAGGGTTTTACCATTGCAATCATACTCGGCAATTCTATGAACGTTCGAAAAATAATAGGCATTGAAAAATAATTCCAATTTATCCGCCAGTTTCAAAGTTTTTTCCCATTTTTTTATTTTCCTTTTTCCATTGATGGGATCGGCCACCGATTATTATTTCTCCTCATCCGATGGCAATGATGCCCGTAGTTTTCAGCAGGCGCAAAATGCTTTGACACCTTGGAAAACGCTCAATAAATTGAATGACGTTTTCCCAAGTCTTAAACCAGGAGACCGCATTCTTTTCAAAAGAGGGGATGTCTTCACCGGCGGGATTGTTGTTACACAGTCCGGGACCGCCGGCGCACCGATTATCATGGGAGCTTATGGTGATGGTGAAAGGCCGATCATCAATGGGTGTTATTCCATTTCCGAATGGACATCTCTCGGTAATGGGCGGTACGAAAGTGTCCGTTTGCCTGCTGAATCCAGTGTTAACATGGTGGTGATCAATGGGCAGAATTATGGAATGGGGAGGTTTCCCAATCCCGATGCAGACAACAGTGGTTACCTGACCATCGATGCAAAAGGGTCTAATCTGATCACCGATCGCGATCTGGGGTCAACGGTCGACTGGACGGGAGGGGAGTTGGTACTTCGGAATCAAAGGTGGATCTTGGATCGGACACCCATCCGTGATCATCAAAACAATACCCTGTTCTACGATTCTGAGGTTATCAATTATACACCCTCTAGGGGGAAAGGTTATTTCATTCAAAACCACATCGAAACACTGGACCGGTTTGGCGAATGGTATTTTGAATCGACCGACCGAAAACTAATCGTTTACTTTGGTGAAGAATCACCCGATGACCAGGAGGTGTTGGTCTCGACCGAAGGTATATTGGTGGATTTGCGGTCCAATCACATTGTTTTGGAAGGATTGGCACTAACCGGGGCCAATCAATATGCCATTTATAATGATCGCACGAAACCCTCAGTGGAGAACATTCTGGTCAAGGATTGCCACATTTCATTCTCCGGCATCGATGCTGTGCATTGTAGTCCGGCCCGGGACATTCAAATTGAGAATTGTACGATCGAAAACTCCAACAATAACGGGATTTATCTGAGTAATGGAAGCCAAAACTCCATTATTCGGAACAATTTGGTTCAGAATACGCATATGATAGCTGGTATGGGTCAGAGCGGTGATGGAAATGGCGTCGCGATCTTTAATCGAGCGGATGGCCTGGTCGCAGAGAACAATCGCGTCATCAATACTGGATATTCCGGTATCGAATTCAGTGGAAGCAATTCTCTGGTCAAAAATAACTTTGTCGATCACTTTTGTATGGTGAAAGATGATGGTGGTGGTATCTATTCCTTCATTGGGCCACTCAATCAGACCAGACAAAATCAAGAGGTCATCGACAACATTGTCCTGAATGCCATCGGTGCACCCGATGGGACTACCAATCCGAATTATCGCGCATCAGAAGGTATTTACCTGGACGACAATGTCAACAATGTCACGGTATCGAATAATACGGTGGCTTTTGGCGCCAATTACGGGATCTTTGTACACAATGCCCGTTCCTTTACCGTGAAAAACAATACTTTGTTTGGCAATCGGGTTCAATTTTCCATTATTAGTGATTCGAATGATGAAATTGTAAATGAAGGCTTGGTGGAAGACAATATCTTTTTTTCAAAAGATGCGGATAATCTGACGGCCCTCTACAAAACGGTTACTAATGATTTGGGCGATTTTGGAGTGTTGCAGAATAATTTTTACGCCAGACCATTCGATGATGATCTTACTATTGCCAGTGAAATCCTTAGTGGCACTTCCAACTTTGATTTTCGCAGACATACTTTGGAATCCTGGCAAATGGCTTTTGGTCAGGATGAAGGATCCAGAAAGAGCCCTATTGCTCTCCCTCGTTTTACCATCGATAGTTTGATCGGTGACAATAAATTTGACAACGGCAGCTTTGATCGGGATCTTGAAGGGGCCGATTGCATTGGTCAGGGTAGCACTTGCACCCTCTCCTGGGATGGTGAAAACGTATTGGATCAAGGAGCTTTAAAAATACAGAATTCGACAAACTCTCGTTTGACTCTTGGGATTGGAGAGGTAGATCAATCCAAGCAATATTTGTTGCAGTTTAGTGCATTGGCAATAGAACAGGCAGCTATCGAGGTCTCTTTAGGGCAGGAGGGAGTTGGTTCTCGGACCCTGATTTCTTCAGTAAATACCATTGATGTAGGTCCGTCCCGAAAGGAATACGAATTACTTTTTTCATTTCCATCTTCGGTAAATGCGGCAGTCGTCGAGTTTACTTCTGATCAGAGCAATTTGACTTACTGGATAGATAACGTACAATTAATGGAAGTGGAAGCGAACATGTCTGACCCCGTTGATCGCATCCGCTTTGAATACAATGCAACGAATTCGACTAGAAAGATCGATTTGGCGGCTTCTTACATCGATGTCCGAGGCAATGAATACAGCAATAGTATTAACTTGGAGCCCTTCGAGTCCATTATCCTGTTGGAAAAAGCTGGTATGGTAGAAGGAGAAGACGGAGTGACCGATACAACACTAACATCTCCTAGAGAAGCCATTAAGTGCCGCGTTTTTCCCAATCCGGTAAAGAACAATTTGAACATCGAAATGCTCATTGTGAAGCCAGAGTTCTTTCAATTTGAATTGTACGATCGTTTAGGGCGTCATGTAAGGACCCTGGATCTCGGCCTTCAATTTGAAGGCAAAAAGAGCTTCTTTTTCTCGACCGAAAACCTTGTACCCGGTTTGTATTACCTACTTTGCCGGTCGAATGAGAAACAAAAAACCATGTCTTTCGTGAAGCATTAGGCATTACTAAATTCACTCAACGGGGTGAAGGAATCCTTTGCGGATGCCTCTAGTTTTGCATTGTAAACATTTCATCACATAACCTCTTAAACGTTTTACAATGAAAACTTTATTTTTTTCCGCAGCAATGCTTGTCGCACTCTTTCTACAATCGTTCAGTTTACCAACCTCCCATTTTGAATGCGAAGCAGCGTTCAGCAATTGGGATCGCCTCGGTAAAAAGAACGTCAGTCTACGGGCAGAAAAGGATGTCATTAATGTCGGTCTTTACGAAGGGTTCTTCAATGCAGTCAAATTAAGGACCAAAGGTAAATCCATTTATATGCTGGATTTTACCGTCCACTTCAAAAACGGAGGACAACAAAAGGTAGTGGTCAACAAAATGATCCGTTCCGGTAGTTATTCTCCGGAATTACAGCTTAAAGGCTCCAACCCGAGAGTGATCAGGAAAGTATCATTGCGGTACCGTAAAAACACCGCTGGAGGTACTGCTACCGTAGAAGTTTGGGGCAAACATCGTCCCTGATCAACGGTCGTCATCAGGTACTTGATCCTGGTATCCCCGACTTGGGCTTTGGGAATGATCCCGGAGCCCTAATTCCGTTCAAATTGCTCTTCCAAGGATCTCTCAAACTCCAAGTCCTCCAGGATTTTCTCTTCTAGAGGTGTGGTTAAAAGAACATTGTAGTCCTTCCAAAAATCTTTATTGTATTTCTTTTGAATCCCATTCAGGTCCCGATCTTGATGCACCATCTTACCTAATCGGACCTTTTCCATCTGTTTTCGATCGGTTGTGATCGAGTTGACCATTAACAAGCTCGTATTATAACTAAATGTTTTTTCTCCTTTTCGGATGCTGCTAAATTTGATCTTATCCAAGTGGGTCCATTCAATGAAGGATAAATAGTAGCGGTTTTTTATTCTCTGATAATCGACTTGCAGCATCAGTTGCGAGGAATCGGTAAACATTGGAAGTCGACCATCGACGAGCAGATCATCCTTCAGGGCTCCAAGTTGTAGCGGGAACTTCTGCTTAAAGTATTCAATCCGAAAAATGCCAAAATCGGTGCTGTTTACGTAAAGTATGCCGTCTTGCCCCTTGCAGCTGAAGCCCAGCCGGTATACCGGGATGCCGTCGACCGAGGTGACTCCGCGCATTTCAACTCTGGCAGTGGGTTCGGTAAGCAATACCTTTAGCCAGTAGATACTTAAGGTATATGCGGAGTTGACAATGTCATTGTGAGAGTAATTGCGGACGGGATCTTGGAGCAAAATATCGTAGAGTTGGTTTTGCCGACCAAACAACTTCCTTTTCGTTCCTCGTTCAGAGATGTAGTCCGCAAAATCGGTGCTTTTCCGGAATTCGTTCAAGCGGATCCGAATCCTGTCTGGATGTGCCGCAATGCCATAATCCTGAATGTCTACCATGGCTTCCATGAGACGGGTAAAGCGATTGTCGTCGCTGTTTTGGGTCTTTTCCCGATAAAAGGCGTTCATCTGTAGCATACTAGACGGATAGTTATCCTTAAAGTGATCGATGGCCTTTTTCAGCAGATGCTTTGGCCAATCGGGATCGGCCCTGACCACTACCTCTTCTGTTTGGTAGGTTTCCGGTACCAACGATATCCGAAGGTTTACAGTCCTTATCTGCTCTAATGGGATGTATCGGCTTGAGAACCCCAAATGCCTAATGGTCAACGTATCGGTGGCAAAATCAGAGGGGAAATAGAACTTAAAAGCCCCTTTCTCATTGGTGATTACGCCGATGCCCCGTAGGGGAAGGCCTACGTGTGCATAGCCAATGGGCTCTCCATTATGGGCATTTACAACAGTTCCGGTGATTTGGGAGACTGCCTGGGCGGCCAATTGATCGAAGGCACTGATTGCTAAAACGCCGCACAGAGCTCTCAGAAACCAAGGTACATTGATCTTTATCATTGGTTCTTTTGATAGTTAGCTAGTTGCTGTTTTTCTCAAATTGTTTTTCCAGCGATCGTCGCAATTCAAGGTCCTGGATCAATCGTTGCTCCAATGGTGTAGCCAACAAGATGTTGAAATCTTTCCAGAAATCCTTGTTGTATCGTCGTTTCATTGTTTTCAAATCCTTATTTCTATTGACCATTTGCCATTTCCGGATCCTCTCCATTTGCTTTTTGTTCCTTTCAATGGTACTGATCATTAAGGTGGCCGTATCATACGTCGCCGTATTTTTTTTTCCCGATAGCTTGCTTTTGCTAAAGCCGGATAGATCAATGTGTTCAATCCGGGATAGAAAATACTGGTTGTTGACCCTCCGATAGTCGACTGTTACCTGGTCCGAAAAGTTTTCCTCATAGGCGCTGTTCCGGATCCAGGCCTGTACTTTTTGATAATGCTTACGACGATCCTCCTCGAGATTCGTTGTGTCAATTCCACTGCCCGCAAAAATGTCCAGTGATTGTCGATAAACGACGCGATAAATACCCATATCCTCACTGTCGATGAATACCTGACCGGTGTAGCGGATGTATTTTTGATGGGGCAGATAATCGAATACAAACTGGTAGACTTTTCTACCGTCATACGAGGTTATTCCCGCCATCCGCAGACAGGAATCCGGTTGACTGAGAATCTGTCGAAGACGATAGTGGGTCGTTCTGGGTTTTTCTCCCTCTACCCTT
>JANQRV010000233.1 GCA_028284395.1 Saprospiraceae bacterium | reverse complement strand
GGTGAATAATCGCTGCAACATAGGATTAAGAATGACAAAAGAGATCTTGCTATGCGGCAAGATCTCTCTGTTCAATAAGCACTTAAAGCAAATCTAGATCAATATCCCGGATTTTGATTCAAGTTGGGATTGCTGTCTACATCTTGCCGTGGTAGTGGATAGTATTCGTGCTTGCCGGTCACAAACTGTCCGCCACTGTTTCCTCTAAGATCGGGATTGTTTTGAAAACGTTCGGCGGCAATTCCCCAACGCAGCAAATCCCACCACCGATACCCTTCGATTGCCAGCTCGCGCACCCGCTCATCGCGGATGGCCTGCCGTAAGGTAGCTTGGTCCATACCTGCGTACGCAGGCATATTGGCTCTTGCGCGAACGGTGTTGATCGCATCGAAAGCATCCGGAGTCGGTCCATTGCTCTCGTTGATGGCTTCTGCATACATGAGCAGCACGTCGGCATACCGGATCAGCCGCCAATTATTGGTGTCCCCTGCCCAGCTTCCAGGAGCCAGGGAGGTTTCATTTTCAAAGTTCAAATATTTGCGCACCCAGATGCGATCCAGGTCGACGCCGCTGAAAGCTTCGGTAAAGGTCTTCTGATACATCATGGCACCAGGATAATTCCAGACCATCGTTGCTTTTGCCCGGGGATCCTCTCCACCGTCAACCGTTTGCTGAGCCATAAAGAGGTCGAAAACCCATTGATTGACCGATACACTTTGCTGACTGGAGAAAGCCCGTGGTGCGATGTCGGCTTCCCAAGCTTGGCCCCGCCAGACATTGGCCCCGGTTCCACCCCAACCACCGGTGATATTGCCGTCGTACTGTACTTCGAATAGGGACTCACTATTGTTGGTGGTTTCTTCTCTAAAATTGTCGAAGTAGTCGCCCGTCAATTGGTACAAACCAGTGTCGATCACTTTCTTAAACTCGGCCGCGGCGTTGCTCCATTGTTGAGTATAGAGGTAGCATTTGCCGAGAAGAGCGGTTGCTGCTCCCCAGGATGCCCTTCCAACCTGATCCGCCGGCCACGTTTGCGGCAATGAACTCTGGGCCTGTTTTAAATCCTCGATCATGGCTTCGAAGACCTTGTCCGGAGTTGAATTTGCCACGAAAATCTGCTCTACTCCTTCGTTGATCTCTTCCAAAATCAGTGGGACATTTCCCCATTGATTGACCAAGTAAAAGTAGGCGTGGGCCCTTAAAAATCGAGCTTCTCCCAAAATTTGGGCTTTCCGTTCGGCATCCATGTCAATATTTGGGACGTTGCCCAACACTTGATTAGCGGCAGAAATTTGTTTGTACAGCTCCTGCCAGGGTTCTCTCAACCTCGGAAAATCGGGGGTGGCACCAAAAATTCCTCCATCGTTGACATTGATCTGGGGGAAGGGGTCCACTTCGTCCGATCGGTGGATGAGCAACAGCCCAACTCCAATGCGGCCGAAGGCTGGAATAGCCGGTAGAGAAGCATAAACCGCGGTTACGCCGGATTCAGCATCCGTCTGATTTCTCCAAAACACATCCGGACTCAAGCGGTTGGGGTCCGTAATGTCTAAGTCATCGCTACAAGTGAACAAGGTAAGCAAGGTAAAGAGGGCTCCTAATGCTACCAGTTTTTTAGTTATTTTAAATCTGAATGAATGCATAATTGTGGAATTTGAATAATTCATTAAAAGCTAACCTGAATGCCGCCAAACCACGTTTTAGCTTGTGGATAGGTGTTTCTATCTACTCCACCATTGAAAATGCTGGTGTTTTCAAAAATTCCTCCCCTCCCAATTTCGGGGTCGTACCCAGTGTAATCCGTGATGGTGAAAATATTTTGACCACTGATGTAGATTCGAGCGCCGCCAAGGGATAATGCGCTAGCCAACTTGTCGGGCAGGGAATACCCGATTTGAAGGCTTTTCAGTCGTAAGTAGGAACCATCTTCTACATAAAAGCTGGACGATCGCCGATTATTCGCCTGATCCCTCACCGTTAGCCGGGGAATATCAGTGTTTGTATTTTGAGGTGTCCAGGCATTCAATACATCCGTAATCTTATTACCTCCGCTACCATCCAAAATGAACTGCAGGCGCTTTCCATTCCAAATATTGATCCCGGAGACCCCCTGAATGAATATTCCAAAATCGAAATTTTTGTACGTTGCATTGAAATTAAGGCCGTAGGTAAGATCCGGAATGGCATCTCCAAGAAAAGTACGGTCATCGTCATCAATGTCGCCATCATTATCGATGTCTACGTAATTGAAATCCCCTAAGACGGCATCCGTTCTTCCGTCGGCAGCAATTTCTGCCTCGGTTTGATACAAACCTTCCACAATAAGACCGTAGAAGGAAGCTACTGGCTGTCCGACATCGGTCCGGGTAGCCAAGACTCCCGATTGACTAAATCCGCCTCCGGTAATTGGGTTGACCCCTTCCCCCAGTGCAATGACTTCATTGTCGAGCGTCGTCAGGTTAACACCGATACTGTAGGAGAAATCCGTTAATGAAGAGCCTCCACGGTAGGTGGCAGCCAGTTCAAAACCCTGGTTGTCAATGGTTGCTGCATTGCTTCGCAATGAATTGCCGAGACCTCCGTGCAGCGGAATCGGAAGATTGGTCAAGATGTCTTCCGATCTCTTTTTGAAATACTCTAGCGTGAGCGTGATCTTATCGTCCAGAAATCCGGCGTCGATCCCGATATTCGTTGTTTTGGTCGTCTCCCAAATCAAATTGCGATTGGCGATCTGCCGAACGATGGAGCCCGCGGAGGTTCCACTATTTACACCGGCGTAATTGTATCCATTATCGATGTTGATACCACTGACAATGTCGAAGTTGCCGATGTTTTGACTTCCCAATTCACCGTAACTTCCCCGAACTTTTAGATTGGTGATGAAACCTTGTGGGAAAAAATCCTCATCGCTGATCCTCCATCCGGCGGATATGGAGGGAAAAGTTCCCCAACGATTTTCTTCGGCAAAACGAGAAGAACCGTCCCGCCTGATGGTAGCACTGAGTAAGTATTTGCCTTTATAATTGTAGTTAATCCGGCCCAAAACAGAGAGTAAGGCATTTTTTTGTAATTGGCCCCTTACATCGGTGTTGTCAATGGCGGCCGACAGCACCCTTTGGTCGTTGGTAGAGAAATTGGTACCGATGCCATTGACACTTCGGGCTTCTCCCTTTTGGCTGGTATATCCTGCCAACAGATCCACGTTGTGATTGCCAAAGGACTGAGCATAATTGAGTGTATTTTCAATTAGAACGCCCACGAATCGGGTATAGCTTTCGTTGAGTCGGGCGATATCGTTGGAAGCTTCCTGGGACGTACTCAGGAAAAAGACCGGCTGAAAAGCATAATTATGCTGCACGGAATAATCAAGACTTAGGTTTAATTTATAGGTAAGGCCCGGTAGCAGCTTAAGTTGCGGCGCAATATTGCCGACAATGCGATCAGTCGTAAACTTATTTTCTTCCAAGATGGCCCGGCCATACCAGTTGATGCCTCTGGCAACCCCGTGAAAAACTGGGTCGATGCCCGCAAAACCACCGATGTTATCTTCGTTGTATACTGGAATCGTTGGTATTTCACCCCGCTCTCTTCCAAAAAAAGTGTTGGGATTGTTTTCTTCGCGGCTGAGGGCTAGGTTCTCTTCCATGGAGAAAATTCCCTTGGTGAAGGTGGAATTGGCTCGGAGGTTGTACCGTTTAAAATCGGAGTCGACCACAATGCCTTCCTGGTCCAGGTATTGACCTGAGATGTAAAAGGTTGCATTTTCACCTCCTCCGGAGACACTGAGGTTATAGTCTTGGTACAAAGCCGTATTCAAAGATAGGTCTTGCCAGTCGGTATCGATGCTGGGGTCAAAACCGGTATCGTTGGGTACCGCCCGCGGATCACCGTCGTTATCGTTGGCGGCATTCCGGTAATCTGCGTATTGCCGGGCGTTGAGAAAGTCGAAGGTGTTAGTCGGTGTTTGGGCGCCCCATTTGGCGTCAAGGTTGATACGGATGGCTCCTGCTTGTCCCTTTTTAGTGGTGATCAAAACCACACCATTTGCCGCTCTATTTCCGTAAATGGCGGCGGCAGCGGCATCCTTTAATACCTCGACAGATTCGATGTCGTTGGGATTGAGGAAGTTCATCGATTCGACGATGTTTCCATCCACGACGTAAAGTGGTTGGTCATTACCAAATGTCCCTGTACCTCTAATCACGATGTTGACGCTGGATCCGGGCTCTCCGCCATTGGTTTCTACTCTTACGCCCGAAATTTTGCCCTGCAATAAGGCGCCGGTACTGGCATAAGAAGTGTTGGTCAGGTCTTCGGCAGAGACTGAGCTGATTGCACCGGTGATATCTGCCCTCCTTTGGGTACCGTAACCGACTACCACGACTTCATCCAGCTCAGAGATTGATTCGTTTAAGACAACTTCTATATCAGACCGTTGATTGACCGCCACTTCCAGCGTCTCGTAGCCGGTATAGGAAAAGACCAATATTTGATCTCCATCGGTGAGTTCCAGCGAGAAGTTTCCATTAAAATCACTGGTAGTCCCGGTGGTAGTACCCTTGACCAGGATGGTAACCCCAATTAAAGGGGAACCTTCCTGGTCGGTCACCTGGCCATTCACCGGAAAGGCAGCTGTCAAATCAGCATAACCCCTGGTCAAGGCTCCTACTGGAAAGTTGTAGTTTTTGTGCTTGACGTTCCGCTGAAGGCTGATGATCCCTTTATTTTCCAAGGCTTCAATCTGTCTTATTTTTCTCGCTAGTCTTTTCTTCGTTCGGTGACCCTTTTTGCTATCCTTATAAATGACACAATATTTTGCGTTGATCATATCGTAACTCAATCCAGATCGTTCCAGTAGGTTGCCAATGGCCTCCTCTACAGAGGCATAATGACTGGCATCTTCTTCGACCATAATGTCTCGCAAAAGATCAGCATCATAAGCAAAGAATACCTGATATTGCTCACTGAGTTGATCGAGCACTTCGGTCAGCAAAACCTCCTGGTGGGAATCTGCCCTATCCACTTTCGTGGTAGATCCACCCAAGGGCTGGACACTTATCCCGAAAAGGAGCAAGATGAGAACCGTTAGCTGAAGTTTCAATTTTTTCATATTGCTGTGATGTTTTTGTTCTTGTTTCGTTTCGTTTCGTTCAAGCCACTACAATCCCATTACAGGTCTGTTCGCTACCTATGCCAATGGTGTGGTAAATTGCAGTCTTTACCTCACCGATATCGTCTAGTTTCTGTGTTGGGTGTCCTTTAGTGCAGCAGTAAGGTTCGTTCTTCTGCCACTTTTTCGATCTCAATGCCAATAGCCCGGCTAAGCATTGTTAAGACGGTCTCCAAATCATTGGAAGGCAAGCCCATCGAAATTCTTCTTTCGGCTAATTCTTCCTTTTGATAAACCGGGCGCCAACCGTAGATCTCTTCTATCCTCGACATCACTTCTCTAAGGGCTGCGTCCTCAAATTCCAACACGCCATCCTTCCAGGAAGTGAGTCGTTGGGGTTTGATTTGGCGTTTTTCTATTGTTCCGGTTTGTTTTACGGAATAGGTAACCAGCTCTCCGGGAGCCATATAGATCTCTTGTTCAAAATCCCTTTTCAGGTTTAGTTTGATGCGACCTTCTTCCAAAATGACTTCCGTTTTGTTTCCTTTTTCATTTACATTAAAAGTAGTTCCCAACACCTCTATCGTTAGATCGTTGGTCAGAACCAGGAAGTTGGCATTGTTGCTCGGTTTTTTTCTGACCTGAAAAAAAGCTTCACCCTCCAACCAAACCTTCCGGGGTGCCAGTTTGCGGTAAGTCAAAACAGAGTTGGCATTCAACATGATTTGAGTGCTGTCCGGCAACACAACGCTCATCTGTTTCCCGAAGGGAGTTTGAAAACTCACCAGTGGATTTAATACATAATTCTGTAGCAACACCCCTAGAGTGGCTAGCAAAAGGATTCCCGCTGCCGCTTTGATCAGCCGTTTCGTAGATAAAGATCGACGCTTGACCGAAGTTTTCACGGCAGAAATCCTTGCTGGCTCCTCCTTGCCGGCTCGGTACTTCAATCGTTCCCATTCCTGCTGTATCATTTTTTGCTCCGGGTTATTTTCCTGGAATTCAAAGGGCAGCCCCCGCAAGATAACGGTCGCTTTTTCAACCAAGCCCTTCCGTTTTGGAGCTTCATTTACCCAGTCTTCCCAAAAGGAATCATCACCTCCTGAATCGTTCATTACCCATTGCCGGAACGATTCCTCCGCTAACAAATCCTCCAGTGTACGGTAATCATTTTCTTTCATAATTCACTTGTATATTTATAAAGAGCACCTAGCTGAAATTTTTTAACCCAAAATTTTTAAAAAAACCATTTTAATGGTAAAAAAAGAGAAAAACACAGAATAATTATTAGGTTTGAAAATTATAAAACTGCATTATTCAATTGTTTTTTGTGTATTTTTAGTTAGAAAAGACAAAGAATGGCGCAAAAGGATAGAGGACATCAGGCCATCTGGATTTCGTTCAGAACCGGAGGAGAAAAAGATTTCTCCAGGTTCTTCTCTGCTTTCTATTGTCCTTTGTTTAACTACGGCCTCAAGTTGGTCGGAGATGAAGAATTCGTCAAGGATGTCATTCAGGATTTTTTTCTTTATTTATACGAACATAGGGCTCGTCTATCGGAGCAGGTCGATTCTCCGGTCTCCTACCTATTGGCCTCTTTTCGCAGAAAATTATTATTGGAAATAAGACGTGACAAGGCAAGGCAAGACCGCCTGGTCACCAATCAGCGATCAGTCTCGGAGGTTTTTGTGATCGGCAAGGAAGACATCATCATCAAAGAGGAGTCGGAGGAATTGAACAAGGCAATTATCCTACAGTTGCTCAACGAATTATCGCCGCGACAAAGAGAAATTATTTACCTGAAATTTTACCAGAATTTAAGTATCCGGGAGATCGCCGATGTATTTTCCATTTCTTACCAGGTCGTTGCCAATCATCTTTATCGGGCCCTTAAGAAATTACGGAAGCACGAAGCTGCCAAAAGGCTGACTTATTCCAGCCTTCGGATGTTGTTTTAATCTGAGGTTTTGTCTATCAGAAATCAGATCTCAATGCTTCACCTTCGGCAAATCCAGTGCAGGATTTCTATCAAAGAAATCAAATGGCCGCAACTGAAAGGAATGCCACATCACAGGCATAACGGGCCAATCTTCCGCCCTAACCACGTGATGCATTCCCATAGTATACCAGAGTACTACATCGCCTCCTTCCAGCGATCGGTTCTTTTTTGTCCAAGTGGGGAGGCCCATGCCCGGCTTGCTTAAAGTGGGGAAATCTCCGGCTGCAAACAATTCTTTGGCATGGTATGGGGTCACCCACAAATGATGGTTGATGAACCCTGCACGTCGTCTGGGATAATCATCCATACTCAATAGAGAACTGGCTGTTTTGCCGGGAGCTACATGGTAACTCGTGGGGTAGCCAACGTGGTTCTTTTGGGTGGTGCTCAATACCCGCCATAAGGCTGGCTTTTCTAGGTTAATATTGAGTTTCGCCTGTGATTCTTCTTTGGCAATGAGTGGTTCTACGACCCAAATGCTACGACGCGGTTGCGGCTCCGGAAGCATCTTCTGCCTGAGTCGATCCATCTGGAAGTGGTTGTTGGTACCGTCAACATCCAGATCGAGCCGGAAACTGAAGTAGTGACTGTGATTGACGGCAACAACATTAGAATCTACAAACCGGCCGTAGGCATCGCCGGGTAGCCGGGTATTTTTGTTGGTGCTCAGGGCATCATCTTGCGCGGAAACCTTTGCCTCTACGATTCCCGTTGCGCCAACCTTTACGGTCACGGACCCGTCCTGTTGAAAAATCCAATCGAACAGGTAATCATAATTTCCAATGACTGCTGCAGACCGAACGACCAGTTCCCGTTTGATTCGACTTTCGGATCCGATGGAAGGACTGTAGTGTCGCCAGGCCGGATCACCGGTCTGCCGTTCGAAGATAGCAATCATATTGGCACGGTGCACCGGACGCCCGTAGTCATTACAAACCAATCCATCCATGTACATTGCGTTCATGGGGGCGTCCAAACCCGGTAGCAATGGTTTGGTCAGTCCGCCGTGAGAGAATTCTCCACCATCCAGAAAGGTCCGGTGATACCAGGCAAAGGAAGGGTCCATATAGGGTACAAAGATTTCAGACAGGTATCCTTGGTAAAGAATGGGGCGCTCTTTTGCCTGGTCCTTATAAGTAACGGTCGACAAAACCATGCCGACTCGATGATCGGGCTTAACGTGAAATGTCCAGTTTTCCCATGATATTACGTGATCCTGTGTTACAAAACTAGGGCCTAAGGGTTGAGTAGTATGGATCGGGTTGGCGCGAGGCCTGACTTTTTCAATGCTGCCAGCATCATAGTCCCCCGAAACCGTTGCCATCGGAATCACACCTTCGTCGACCACGCGAATAACTTCTCCTTTTTGCAAATCCACAATGGTCGTTAAACCTTCTATTTGGCGAGACCAGGTATTCCTTACGCCGTTCCCCTCTTCGCAAAAACAGTGGCCAATCCTTCGATCTCCTTGCTCCTCCGTTCCGAAATAGGCCGGTACGTCGATATAGCAATCGATCAAGGCGAAATTGTCAATGCCCCGCTTTTTCATCGCCGCTATGAAATCCGGGTGTTTCTTAACTTCATCTACCAACAGGTAAAACTCTTCAGTAAGGAATGGAGGTTGAACATCGGTCAGCTCCTTCCATTGCACCAGGCGGTTTGCAGTTAGGTCTACTTCTGCGTAATAGGTCTTTGGAGCTTGATGAACTGTTGCAAATGCAATACGCGGAATGATTGTTTCCGCTTCCCAGTTCCACACCTTCTTTTTGTCTGGCCCCTTCAAATTTATCATCGAGAATCGCGTATCGCTATCGAGGTGGCCGGCACTTTCCAGAACCTCCAGAACAGTCCAGTATTCCTGCCAGCTTAACGGATTCAGCGGATGGGAAATCTTTTGGGCTAAAACCATTTGCACGGTCAGCATTGTCAGGAAAACCGCGACGGCAAAATGATGCGTTCTGTTCGTATTCATCTGAGTTTGTTTTTTGGTACCCCGGTTTACTCCACGGGGCACTTCCAGAAATAGCGAAATGGCGAATTAGTTGGGATAACACTCGACAAGATAATCCCAAAAATTCAAGAGTAACCTCTTTCATGGGACTCCTTTTGCCAAAAGCTCGCAAAACTATACGTTATTCTGAACAAAAATGAGCCAAGCTTGTATTGATGATAGTAAAGCTATCTTACGCTTCAAAAACGCAAAACTATGAGAAAGTTACCAATGATTCTTTCTTTCTTTTCATTCATATTTACGATACAGCTTTTGCAGGCTAATGTACCTCAATCGGTGAAAGTGCGATTTGAACGACTTTATCCGGAGGTAGAAAATCCCAAGTGGAATTATCACAACGGCGAAATCATTGTCGCTACTTTTACCAGCGATAAGGGCATAAATAAAGCTTTTTTTGATACTCAGGGCGATTGGCTTCAGACCAGGCTTCACCTGAGCAAGGAACTGCTTCCTAAGAACATTCGCCACTTCATCGAAAACCTTTCTACCGACGAACCAGTTACATTTTCCGGCATCGTTTACAATGAATCGGGTAGTTGGTTTCGGGTCGAATCCAGACCCAATGCATCGATGGCGATGAGGACCTTTGACGAAAAAGGGAAGTTGATCGAAGACCGTACGGTTGTGTTCAGCATTGAATTTGAAGATCTGGCGGATCGTCGGAACATTATCCTCACGCGCTTGCCCGGTCAAAAGAAGCCGGTCCGGCGAATCAGCGATTTGTCGATGATGGAGTAGTTCACTCATTCGACAAGCTATCCACCGGGTTGTGCAACGCCGCCTTCACGCCCTGGGTACCTACGGTTAGGAAAGCAATACCAACCGTCAGTCCGCCCGCCAGCACAAACATCCACCATTGAATATCGATGTGATAAGCAAACTCTTGCAACCACCGATTCATTAGATAATAGGAAAGGGGAACGGCGATGAGCAAGGAAATGCCGATGAGCTTTAAGAAATCTTTGGACAATAGGCCAACAATGTCGTGGAGCGAGGCACCAAGGATTTTCCGAATGCTGACTTCCTTGCTGCGGCGTTCGGCGGCAAAGGCGGCCAAGCCCCAGAGTCCCAAGCAGGAAATCAGGATGGACATGAGGGCGAAGGCAGCAAAAATGCGTCCCTGCTGTATTTCGTTGCGATGGATCTTTTCGAAGTTGTCGTCCAGGAATCTGACATCTGCTACCCATTTGGGGTCGACGCCGGTGATGATTTGGTTGATGGCAGGTTGAAGCGTAGCATATTGACGAGTATCAATCCTCGCGGCGATGAAATTGTTCGTTAACCATTCGTAGGGTGAAAATTGGAAGAGCGCGGGTGCTACTTCATCGCGCAGCGACTGGAAGTGAAAATCTTTGACTACCCCCATTACAAATCCCTTTTTGGGGTTGTCGCTGCCCCAATAAAGGGTTTGGCCGAGTGCCTCGTCCGGACTGGCAAATCCTAGTTTGCCAACAGCAGTTTCATTCAAGACGAAGCCGGCTGCAACATCTTCGCTGCGTTCCTTATCGAGATCCCGACCGGCTATCAGTTCGTAGTTGAAGGTGGGAATAAAATCGTTTTCAATGGTGTAGTTTTCCGTTTGGACAGGAGTGGAATGTAGCTCGGTACGCAGCGGCCAGCTGTCGCCGTAGAAGGTGGGGATATTGCTTCCCGCGCTCATATTGACTACTCCCGGTAATTTTAACATCGCCTCTTTCACAACTTCGAATTTCTCATTGATCTTAGAATTGATTTGGAAGACAACAACCTGATGCTGGTCGTCCGATCGGAATTGACGCTGGGCAAATTGCATCTGGGAATAAACCACCATTGTGGCGACCAATAGTACGATGGAGGCTGTAAACTGAACGACGACCAGGTAGCGTCGAGATAGATTTGGGAGCGATAATCCGAAACTCTTGCCTTTCAGGACCTGAATGATCTTGAAGTTAGAGAGAAACAGTGCGGGGAAAATACCGGCCCCGAAAGTGATCAGGACAATGAGCAAACCAGTTGTGCCATAAATGGTCAATTGACTGAGGTCGGCCAATTGAAAAGCTTTGCCGGAAATGCGATTAAAAGTCGGCAGGAGTACCTGCGCCAACAATAATGCCATCAATCCGGCAATCAGGGCCAGGACAAAAGTTTCCAGCAGAAATTGCCCGATCAATTGGCGCCGACCGGCACCGATTACCTTGCGAATCCCCACTTCACGTGCACGCCGCGAAAAACGCGCCGTTGCGTAATTGACGTAGTTGATGTTGGCGATGAGCAAAATCAGCAATGCGATACTGGCCAACAAAAACAGACTGGATATCTTGGCATTTGGCTCAAATTCTCGCTGCAAATGAGAATGTAGGTGGATGTCGGATACCGGTTGGATAGCCATGTTATACGTCTGGGATAGGTTGTCCAGCTTTTCCCCGACGTGTCGGTCGGCAAAGCCCGGCAATTTAGCGGCAAAATCTGCTCCGGACTGTCCTTCAATCAGTCGGAAATAGGTGTAATTGCTCGGCATTTGTTGCCATAAGTTTGGGGGGCCGTAGACTTTTTCAAAGGTCGAAAAAGGGACTGCCATATCGAACCGGATATGGGTGTTGTGCGGGAAATCTCGGAAAACAGCTGTCACCCGGGAGTTCAAACTGCCACTGCTCCCGATTTCGAGCTCACGCCCAATCGGATTGCCATCGCCGAAGTATTTCTTGGCGGCTGATTCGCTGAGAATGATCTGGTTGGGTTGAGAAAGGGCAGTGGCCGGATCACCGGCTATGAAGTCCATGTGGAAAACATCGACCAGCCCGGTATCTACAAAAGCTACCCGCTCGAAGAATTTATTGTTGTTGAATCTTACCAGTGATTGAAACCCTACCGAAACGCGAGTCATTGCTTCGACTTCTGGGTATTCTTCCTGAAGCGCAGGACCAATGGGTAGGGGAGTTGTTGCGTAATTGCCTAAGTTATCGTAATTGTCGAAGACCAAGCGGTATACATTGTGTTCTTGCTTATGATGACGGTCATAACTCCATTCGTTTTTCAAATACATCGTCATTAGCAGACAGAAGGCCAGGCCAACGGAGAGTCCAAGGATACTGATGGCTGAGTATGTCTTGTCTTTCAACAAGGTACGGATGGCGACTTTAAGATTGTTTTTCCACATCTCACGCGATTTTGTTATCCTTCCAACAAAGTACATGCCATGACTTTTAAGACTCTGAAAACCATTGGTTTATTGACGTTCTATCAATGCGGCAAGCATCATTCTTGTACGATGGCGAACAGTGGGTGTTCATCGATGGACAGAAGGTAGAAATTGCAATGTTATGAGAAAAGTCCTATCCTTACGAAAAGATTCCCATAATACGAAGCAAATGCTTACAATACCGGCCCTTCCCAACAACTTTACCAGGCTTAAAATTCTGTTGTACATCGTCTTCGTCTCCAGTTTTTGCCTCGGCTGCGAAAAAGAGGACCAGCTTTCGATCGTCAATGACGAGCTATTGGGAACCTACAAAGGGACTTGTATCTCCGAGACCAAAAGGCTGGATGTTGATCAAGGTTTCAAATACGAAGTCGATACTTTTTTCAATATGACCTTGGAATTAATAGACATCAGACCCGCCGAACTTGATCCCACAATCGGCCTCATAGAAGTGCAAGGTAATTGTGCATGGGAAACCTATGAATTTCCCATGGAGCAGTTGCAGCATGATACGATATTCGGGGCAACTTATGGAACGCTACAATACGTTATTGAAATCGAAATCGACCGGCCCGCCAGATCCCTTAAGACCTATTTTCTTTCGGCACCGTCTTTTGGTCCCCGCACGGAAACGCACGGTACTTTTCAAAGGGTAGATTAAGTTAGAGTCTCGCGATCGACCTTTCGAACCTCGCGCAGCATGTACAGCAAGAAAGGTAGAACCACCAGGACGGATATGATGGCCTCGGGCAGGCGATACAGTTCCAATCCCGCCGGTGCGATCGCCCCTGGTAATTCATCCCAATTGGAAGAAAAGTTGATGACGCCATGCAGGAGGCCCAGGGGTAGTATGCTACCCGTTCTTAAGAGGATGATGCCGAAAGCTACGCCAAACATAGTGGCGTAGATGACTTGAGCAAGCACCAGCGGCAAATAGGCATTGACCTGGAAAAGATTCAGGAAATGCAGTAAGCCAAATAAAAGGGAGGCCAAAAAAATTGGTTGCAATACAGATTGATGGGCTGGCGCACCGGTCAACAGATGGGGCAGCACGAATCCTCGAAAAATGATCTCTTCCGATAGACCCACGCTTAGCATCGCTGCCAGCAGAACCAATACATCAACCGTCTTAATATGATCGAATTGATAACCCAACAAGAGATATTCCAATGGCCCCAGCACTACAAAGTAAAGGCCAATGATAAGTAGTATGGGGTGGTTGGGTAACCATTGGGATAAGCCCGCAATTTTGGTGTAACCAAAACGCTTGATCAATCCGTAGCCAAATAGTATAATGACTAGGTTTTTCAGGATGTCTCCCAGATGGTGCGATTTGAAATCATCCAGGTGGGATGCAGTCAGTAAATGGTCGAACGGCAAGATCAAAAGGAAGAGAAAAATGAAGACCACGGCCATACTGGTAGGGAGATGGGAATTGGAGAAGTTCATTAGAATTTTTGCACTAATGAACATCATTTTGACCAACTACACCCAGTATATGTTGTCAATGCGCACGTTTTTGTGGCGAATGCTTCATCTTTTTAAATAATCCTCCTTGCGGATGCCCAATTTCTTCATCTTGGCAAAGAGGGTCTTTTCTTTAATGTCTAATATTTTTGCGGCTCCTTGCTGGCCACTGACTCGCCACTTCGTATGAAAAAGAACGTCTACGATGTGCTTTTTCTGAGCTTCTTCGAAAGTGGAGAATTGGGTTTGGGAACTGCTGTCGATTGTATTGACGGGCATCCACGAACCCGGGAAAAGGGTCGTACCCGATTCTAAAATAACGGCGCGTTCAATGATGTTCTCGAGTTCGCGAATGTTCCCCGGGAAATCGTATTGTAACAGTTTGTCAATGGTACTTTTCGACAAACGCTTAAACGACCGGCCGGACTTCACGCTGTACTTTTGCAGAAAAAACTGGGCCAACAATGGAATGTCACTTTTTCTTTCCCGGAGCGGAATGTTATAGATGGGGAAGACGTTGAGGCGATAGTACAGATCTTCACGAAACTTTCCTTCCTTCACCATTTGTTCAAGGTTGCGATTGGTGGCGGCAATCACTCGAATGTCGACCGTTGTTGTTTTACTGCCACCCAGCCGATCGAATTCTCCTTCTTGCAACACCCGCAACAACTTCGGTTGTAACTCGAGGGGTAGCTCTCCAATTTCGTCGAGAAAGATGGTTCCGTTATTGGCCAGTTCGAATTTGCCGAGCTTATCGGCGATGGCTCCCGTAAAGGCCCCCTTTTTGTGTCCGAAAAGCTCACTTTCGATCAGGTCCTTGGGCAAAGTAGCACAATTGACCTTGATCAGGGGTTTGTCCTTTCTCGAACTTAATTGGTGGGCCGTTCTGGCCAGTAATTCTTTACCCGTACCGGATTCTCCGGTTATCAGAATGGTCGATTCGGTGGGCGCTACCCTTTCGATTTTATGCAGGACTTCCTTATAGGCCTCGCTCTGACAGATGATTTCCTCGAAATTATGATCCAGTTTTATTTCTTCCTGCAAGTATTCGTTCTCAATCTGTAATTGATTTTTGAGCTGCTTTATTTCCTCCAGCGCATCGCGTAATTCCAGTTCTCTTTTCTTCCGTCCGGTGATGTTCCGTAGAATGGCGAAATTCAGATGCCTTCTTTCAAAGGGAATGAGACTGGCTTTGATCTCCACGGGAAACCGGGTACTGTTCTTCCGGGTAGCAATCCACTCGAAGGTCAGACTCTTGTTCTTGTGAAGGTCTTCGAAGTGATCGGCCCACCATTCTGGCGTAATGGTCCCATCCAAATCATAGATGGTGGTTTTGCTCAGCTCTTCCCGGGAAAACCCGAGTTCGCGAATGGCTTCGTCATTGAAGCGAAATAACTTCCCTGACTTTTCCCACACAAAGATGATGTCATTTGCATTGTCGATGATCCGACTCGCAAGAGAAAGCATTTGTTCCCTGTTCCTTTGTTTTGTTACATCCTGATAGGTGCCGTAAATCTTCTCTACCTGGTCGCCGACCCCTTGTGGCGACAATATGCAACGGATCCACTTCGAAACCCCGTCGATCTTCGCTGGAAGCGTGATATCTAATGAATGGCCATTCCGGAGCACATTACGAAAACCATCTTTTACCGGGCGAGGATCGACAAATTTATGGAGGATGTTTGAAGGCAACAGCTCTTCGGGCTCCCGGGCGTTGAAAATATCCAGGGCTACCTGCGAAGCTATTACAGTTTTGTCGATCAGGTTCCACTTCCATCCACCAACCAAAACCGCTTTTTCCGTTTCTTCCAGAATGCGGCGGTAAAAAATAGATTCGGAAATGTCTTGGATAATGGCGCAGATCAAGTCATTTCCATTATTTGAGAAATACAGGGAATACACATCCACAAATTTATTTTCCCCATTCTTTTTTTGGTGGTGAGTTTTGAAATGATCCACTTTTTTCTCCTGGACGATCTGCCAGTGATCTTTCCATTTATCGGCGTTTAATGTTGGGTTAATGTCATACATAGACATTCTTGACATCTCTGAAGCACTGTATCCAAGGCTTTTACATACTGATTGATTGGCATATAGAATATTGGCTCCTCGATCGATCCAAAGGATGTCGTAAGGGAGGATGTCGATCAGTTTTTTGCTGGTTTTCTGATAAAATGTCGCATCGGACATAGGACGGATTTATTGGTTAATTATTTGATTTAGAGTGCCTTAATTGTGTGGAGCTATGGACAAGGTAACTTAAACGCTTCTTGCTATGAAAGGACAATCAAGGAAGCAAAATGTTTAGATTTTTTCTCAAATAATAGAAAAATCCAAAAGATGAGAAGTTTTTATTTTCTGATTTTAATCATAAGTAATTGATTATTAATTTTTTATGGTTTTGGCACGTCGATTGGCATCAGATAATTGAATTTTCAATTTTCTCATTACATAATGATTTATCAAAATGAAAAATGTATTAAAAATATTCGTTATCGTATTCTTTGCAACAACAAGTTTACAAGCTCAATGGAAGCAATATAATCCAAACCCCAATAACGATCCGGCTAATGCTTCAAAGGAATTGCTGGATCCCACCAATCACGTCCTTTTAATGATCGATCACGAAAGCCAGATGGCTTTTGCTGTGGAGTCTCAGCCGATCGAAGAATTGCGGAACAACGCCGGACTTATTTCCGGAACTTCAAAAATTTACGAAATCGCCACCGTCATCACTACCGTAGCCGAAAAGTCCTTTAGCGGTCCGGTATTTCCGGAGATTAGAGAGTACTATCCGGATTCCAAGCAATACATCGACCGCACGACCATGAATTCATGGGAAGACAAGCGCGTCGTGGAGGCGGTCAATGCCTTCCAAAAGCCCAAACTGGTAATTGCCGGACTTTGGACAGAAGTATGTGTGCTTACCGCAGCATTGTCTGCTCTTGAGGATGGTTATGAAGTCTATGTCATTACCGATGCTTCCGGAGGGATTTCCCAAGAAGCACACGATATGTCCATCGCCAGAATGGTACAGGCAGGAATCAAACCCGTTACTTCCCTCCAGTATTTGTTGGAGGTACATCGCGATTGGGCTCGGAGTGATATGTATGCCGACGTATTGAAAATCTCGAAGAAATATGGCGGTGCATATGGTTTGGGAATAGACTACATCAAGACCATGGGTGAGTGGATGAAAGAGGAAGGAAACAACCACTAATTCTTGATCAATTAAAACCAAACCAAGAGAAATGAAAGATTTGCTTCGATCTTTGCCCATATTATTAGTTGTAGTTTTTCTGCTGACCTGCCAATCGAATCCCAAGGCAGGAGATGCTTCCGGGGTAGCCGACTTGATCGTCACTAATGCTAAAGTGGCGGTCATGGACCCCGACGGAAACTTCGCTCAGGCCATTGCCATCAAGGACGGTAAGGTATTGAAAACCGGTACTTCAGATGAAGTACTTGCCTTCAGAGGTGACAAAACAAAAGTACTGGATGCGAACGGCCGTACTTTGATCCCCGGTTTAAACGATTCTCACTTACACCTCACCCGGGGTGGCCGGTTCTACAATGCCGAATTACGCTGGGATGGTGTGAAATCCCTCAAGCAAGCATTGGAAATGCTGCGGGAGCAAGCACAAAGAACTCCGGAAGGCCAGTGGGTTAGGGTGATTGGGGGCTGGAGCCCTTTCCAGTTTGAAGAAAAGCGCTTTCCCACACCAGAAGAAATCAATGAGGCTACCGGAGACGTCCCGACTTACGTTTTGTTCCTCTACAGTCGGGCCTGGCTCAACAAAGCAGGACTAAAGGTGCTGGGTATTGATGAAAATACAAAAGCGCCCGAAGGTAGCAGCTTTGAAAAAGGGTCGGACGGAAAACTAACCGGAGTTTTACTGGCCGAACCCAATCCAACGATCCTCTACGCCAGAATTGGGTCCTTGCCTCCGTTGGCGGAAAATGAGATGATCAATTCAACCAAACAGTTTTACCGCGAACTTAATCGCTTCGGCATTACCAGTGGCATCGATGCCGGTGGAGGCGGCCACAAATTCCCGAAAGACTATACCGGTACCAAGGCATTAGCGGATCAAGGGGCCATGCCCATCCGACTGTCCTATTATCTGTTTCCGCAAAACAAAGGAGCGGAGTATCAGGAGTTTCAAGAGTGGATGGCCAATAACGAGATAGGTCACAATGGAGAAATCCATTTGGACCACGGATATGAATTGGAAGGCGGTGGAGAATTTCTGGCGTGGAGTGCCGGAGACTTTGAAAACTTCCTGGCCCCCCAGCCTCTTCTTGAAGACCGCCCAACCTGGCGAGAAGACATCAAGAGCGTTATTCGATTACACGTCGATAACGGTTGGCCCTTTAGGATACACGCTACTTACGGCGAAACCATTGCGAATATTTTGGACGTGATCGAAGAAGTAAACCAGGAAACCAACGGTAAGCTAGCCAGCAAGCGTTGGCTATTCGATCACGCCGAGACTGTCCAGGTAAAGGACTTACAGCGCATCAAGGACCTCAATGGAGGAGTTGCGATCCAAGCCCGTATGGCCTACGCAGGAGAATTTTTTGTGGAAAGGTATGGCGCAGAAAAGGCCAAAACAGCACCTCCAGTCAAACAAATGATGGCAATGGGACTGCCGGTCGGTGCGGGAACGGACGGCACCAGAGTAGCCAGTTACAATCCCTGGCCCGCCCTTTATTGGCTGATTTCCGGAAAAACGGTGGGGGGATTCACGCTGAGTAGCGATGACAATAAATTGACGCGAGAAGAGGCCTTATATCTCTACACCAAGGGAAGCGCTTGGATATCTCAGGAAGAAGAGGTCAAGGGTACGCTGGAAGTAGGAATGTACGGAGATTTTACCCTGCTAACCGACGATTACTTCACCGTCGACGAGGAAAAAATTAATGACCTGGAATCGGTCTTGACGGTAGTAGGCGGGGAAATCGTATATGCTTCCGAGGAATTCAAAGACCTCAATCCGGAAATGCCTACCGTCATACCGACTTGGTCGCCCGTCAAATTTTATGGGGGATACCAACAATAAGGAGACAGTTCTAGATTCACTCATTCATCAAAAAACAATCAATCATGGATAATAAAACTATTTGGGGTATAGATACTGCCCATTCGGAAATACACTTTAAGGTCAAGCATATGATGGTTTCCACCGTCACGGGAGCTTTCAACGAATTCGAAGGAAAAGTGGAAGCAAGTGGCGATGATTTTGAGCAGGCCAGCATTACGTTCACTGCCGATGTTAACAGCATTGATACCCGGAATCAGCAAAGGGACGACCACCTCAAGTCCGACGACTTTTTTAATGCCGAACAATTTCCTGTGCTTTCTTTTGCCTCGAAGTCGTTTGCAAAGAAAAATGAAGAGGAATATGAACTGATAGGAGATCTAACCATTCGGGAAACGACCCGGGAGGTCGCCTTGAAAACGACCTATAACGGAACCGCAGTGGATCCCTATGGGGCCACTAAAGCCGGGTTTGAGATCTCGGGGAAGATCAATCGGAAGGATTTCGGATTACAGTGGAATGCGATTACGGAGACGGGGGGCGTAGTGGTCAGCGATGAGGTCAAGCTTGTACTCAACATTCAATTGGTCAAACAGTAAATTACCAATGATGAGCCGTTTTGCAATACAGCTCTTATCTTGTTTCGCCATTTTACTTTCCACGTCTCGATTAATGGGGCAGACGGAAGATACTACTCGCAGGGATTACCCGGAGTTCAAGTTGCTGCGGGCCGATGAAAACTATGCTTTTTTGAGAAATGGATTCACCACCAACACCTTCTCAGAAAGGCTGAAGTACCTACCACTCGGAGTGGGGAACTTCCTAAGCGTTGGGGGAGATTTTCGATCAGAATTTCAGTGGTTACGAAATGAGGTATGGCAGGAGGGCAATGATGATGCGGCGTTGTTTCTGCGCGTTATGTTGCATTCCGACGTTCGCCTTGGAGAAGGGTTTCGGATATTTTCGCAACTGAAAAGCGGCCATGCCATTGGCAGAAATGGCCCACCTTTTTTTCTCAATGTGGACCGTCTCGACTTGCATCAGTTCTTCATCGGCCTGACAATCGATCAATCCACTATCGAAATTGGAAGAAGAGAACTGGTCTATGGATCCCGCCGCTTGATCAGTATTCGGGAGGGAACGAATGTACGTCAGTCCTTTGATGGCGCACGCTACATCTGGCAAAAGCCAAACCATCGCCTGGATTTGCTTTTCTACGCTTATAATCCGCAAAGGATCGGCTTTTTCGATAATCGATTGAATACCGACCAATTGCTTTGGGGAGCTTATTATGTGTGGAACGGACCAGGAGAATCATCTGCGAATTTCGATCTCTATTACCTCGGGATCAGACATCGATTCCCAAGGTTTGAGGAAGGCAGTCAGGAAGAAGTACGTCACTCGTTCGGCATTCGACACTGGGGCAGTGTTGGGCGATTGGCCTACAATAATGAGGCAGTGCTGCAGACGGGCTCCTTCGGAAGTGGTCATATCAATGCGTGGACCATTTCTACGGAACTCAACTACAAGTTGGATGATGCTGCCGGATTGACCCCCGGTATCAAAGCGGAAATCATTAGCGGCGACTCCAATCCGATGGACGGGAATTTACAAACATTCAATGCCCTGTATCCCAGAGGTGGATACTTTGGATTGTTGGCGGTGATCGGTCCGGCAAATTTAGTTGATGTCCATCCGTCCCTTAAATTCAAATTGCTGTCCAGGTTCAATCTCAACATCGATTGGGATTTCTTTTGGCGACATCGGACGGGCGATGGCATTTACTTCCCATCCGGTCGACTAAACATACCCGGTAGTGATTCCAGCGAACGATTCATTGGTCATCAAGCTGGCTTGCAAATTGGTACGGCCATCAATCGCCACTGCGAGATCGAAGCTTCTTACTTCTACTTTTTTGCGGGGCCTTTTTTAAACGATGTATCGGACGGGGCCAACTTTTCCCAATTCGGTACTTCATTCAGTTACAAATTTTAAAATCTATCAGCAGATGATGAAAATGGAAGACAACAATAGAAGATCCTTTCTAAAAAAATTGGGATCAATCGGACTGGCCATGCCGGCCCTGGGGTTGGCATCCTCTTACAGCAGTGCTTCTGATCGATTGGATGCTCATGATGGCAAAAGACTGGCAATTCGTAAGAACATTGCTGATCTGCCCATCGATGACCCGGAACTCAAGGTATTGAAGGATGCCATTTCGATCCTGAAGAAGCGATCAGAAATCTCGCCGCTTGATCCAAGGGGTTGGCAGGCACACGGCATGCTGCACACTACTTTTTGCGCCATGAGCATTTATTCCAACCAAGTACATTACAATTGGTACGTTTGGCCTTGGCATCGACTGTACCTCTGGTCGATGGAACAAAAGCTCCAGAAGGCAGTTCGTGAGCCTACCCTTGCTTTGCACTACTGGGATTGGACCAAAAAGAACACCATCCCGGAGCACTATTGGGGTGATGAGACCAATCCATTGTTCAACAAAACCAGGGAAGTCGGACCGCAAGATGAAATTCCCGTTGATTTCATCAATGTCGGAGCAGCTTTCAGGGCCAATAGCTACCGGACTTTTGGGGGCTATCCGTCGATCAAAAACCGCGGTGAATCCCAATTGGACGGGATTGCCGAGCAATCCTTCCACAATAATATCCACAACTGGATAGGCGGCCAAATGGCAACTTTTACAGAATCCGGCTTCGATCCAATCTTCTACGGTCACCATGGGAATTGCGATCGAATTTGGGAAGCCTGGCAAAATTATAGCCCGGAGAACACGCAGCCAACGGAAGAAGAATGGTTGGAAAAAAGATTGTTTGCTACTGACGGCAACGGAAAGCCGATCGATTTCAAGATTAAAGAACTACTAGATACCGAAAAACTGGGCTACCGCTTTGCAGATTTGGATCTGAATCCCAATTTTTGCAATCCATTCCTCGAAGAAGACAAACCCTCCAGAATTGCTTCGAAGCAAGACTGCGTAGTGCCATTGAACCTCAATCGGTCTAAAACGGATCAAATCTATACCGAATTGAGCAAAAAGGAGAGAACCCATGCCATTTTGCATTTTGAAAGAGCGCAACTTCCTTACCAGCCGTACTGTGCCAGGGTCTTCTTCGAATGCAACATCGATGGAACACAACGCAGCAAATACATCGGTACCTTCACCATTTTGCCGATTTTGGACATCGATTCCTTCTTACTGCAAAACGGAGTATCTCTACAACTGGAAATCGAACGCGAGATTGCCGACTTTCTCCAATCGGGTGCGGAAGTACAAGTGGTTTTCCAGCCGGTTCAATTGCCCAACCGGACCTTCCCCGATGAAATCTTAAAACTCTCGGACATCTCCATAAAGCCGGCACATGAGAATGAATAGCATCATTGCAATGGCCTTCCTGCTAATGGGATGCACCCAGGAAGTCTCAGAAACCGAATTGCCGATCTTAGCCTCTAGCTGGATTGATGACAACGGTAATGAGGTGGCCTATCGGCCACCTCAATTCGAACTGATCGATCAACACAACAATACATTTTCAAGTGAGCAGTTGGTCGGTAAAGTACATGTCGTGGATTTCTTTTTTACTTCTTGTCCGACCATTTGCCCCAAAATGACCACCCATTTAAAAATTGTGCAAGAGAACTTTGTGGGTAATGGAAAAGTGGTCTTGATTTCATTCAGCATCGATCCGATTTACGATCGTCCCGCTCGCCTAAAGGCATACGCCAAGACACACGGCATCGGTTATGATCAATGGAAACTCTTAAACGACGACAATAGACACAAGGTATTGGATCTTGCTACCGAGTACAAGGTGCGCGCATTTGAGGAAGCGGGTGGGGGAGAACGAGAACTCCTGCACGACGGCACCTTTGTTCTTTTGGATGATCGGGGCAGGGTCCGGGGTTATTACGACGGCCTGTCTCCGGAAACTCCCGCACAATTAATCGAAGACATTCAGACATTATTAAAACCATAAACATCATGAATAACATTTTCACCAAGATATTGAGTCCGGTCATCCCCTGGCAAACCTTTGACCTAGGCATGCTGGCTTTCAGGGTATTGGTTTCGATTTCTATGATCAATACCCATGGTGTGAAAAAGATCCTCAATTTTGAAGATACCGTAGCGAACATCCCCGACCCCTTCGGTCTGGGAGGAGAAATAAGTACCTACCTAGCCCTCCTGGCCAACATCGTTTGTCCGTTATTGGTCATCTTTGGCTTGTTTACCCGCCTGGCCGTGATCCCCATCGTGGGGGTGACCCTTTTGGGGTTATTTGTAGTGCACATCAATGACCCCTGGGCGGTCAAGGACATTCCATTGATGTATTCGCTAGCCTACCTTCTGATCTTATATCTTGGGCCGGGGCGGTATTCGCTGGATGGGAAGATGGCAGCTTAAACTTGCTTTAATTATTACCGAAGGGGCTCTGTTTTGCAGCTCTGTCAAATCTCCCCGATTTGATAGATCCAATAACTTCAATCTTTCAAAGCTTCCAAATCCTGATATCCTTTATAGGCAACTCCAGCACTAGCAATGGAGCCAAAAAGGCCAATAAACCAACTGTCTCCAAACAAAAGTGCAATTCCGGCAATGAATCCTAGTACGCCCAATATTAAGGCACGGTTAGCTGATTTCTTGTTCTTTGTACTCATGATGTTTTATTTGCTGTGGTTGCTATGGCTTCTGTGGTTACTGTGGTTGCTGTGGCTTCTATGGCTTCTGTGGTTGCTGTGGCTTCTATGGCTGCTGTAGCTTCTGTGGTCTCTGTAGTAGCTATAGTAGCCATAGTAACAATAGCAGCAATAGTAACCATAGCAACCATAGCAACAAATATATTCGATTTCTAGGGGATAGGCTGAATTGTAAATCCATTTTTTAATACAGTGATGTAGAACGAATATTTTTTTGGTTGCTATTGCTACCTTAGCTGCTATAGTATTTATTGAAGCAACAGCAACCGAGAGGATCTTATGAAACGTCAAATCATCGCATTAGGAGGCGGAGGTTTTTCCATGGAACCCGACAATCCATTACTGGACAACTACATCTTGGAGCAATGTGAACGAGACAATCCAAAGATCTGTTTCATCGGAACGGCCAGCGGCGATGCTCAGAGTTACATCGACCGTTTTTATGCCGCTTTCGAGTCAAAGCCTTGTCGACCAAGCCATCTATCCCTATTCAAGGGCCATACCCATCTTCTGGAAGCTTTTGTACTGGAACAAGACATCTTCTTTGTGGGTGGTGGCAATACTCGGAATTTGCTGGTATTATGGAAAGAATGGGGCCTCGATGTCATGATTAGTAAGGCCTATCGGCGTGGGGCCATCTTATCCGGGGTAAGCGCCGGATCGATCTGTTGGTTTGAACAAGGACTCACCGATTCCATTCCCAACTAATTGAATAAGCTGGAATGTCTGGGCATTTTGAAAGGCAGCAATTGCCCGCACTACGATGGCGAACCCGATCGGCCACCGGCCTACCAGCGTCTGATCGCCAACAAGACGATGCTGCCGGGTATTGCATGTGAAGATAGTGTTGCACTGCACTTTATTAATGAGGCTTTGGTCGATATTGTTTCTTCGGTAGAAGGCAAAGTGGCCTACCGGTATGAATTGGAGGACCAACTTCAGGAGACACTCCTGAAGCCTACCTACCTTGGCAAGGAATGACTACTCATCCCTTAGGTGTGCCACCGGATTGAGCCTGATCACCCGAATCATCAATATTGAAATGATGACGGCAAATACCGTACTACAGATTAGTACGGCCAGGATTGGAATGTTCGGTGCCAGTTCAATACGCTCGGGATAACCCTGTAGCCAGCGACTCAATAGATACCAAGCCGGTAAGGCACCAAAGAGAAAACCCAGCAGTAGCCAGCGGCCGAATTTTTGGAGAAATAACAGATAGATATCCAATGGACCAGCGCCATTGATTTTGCGGATACTGACTTCTTTCATACGCTGTCGGACGTGGGTGCCGACCATGCCAAACAAACCTAAGGACGCCAATAGAATGGCGATGCCGGAGCCCAATAGCGAAAACCGACTGAGTTGGATTTCGCGAGCCATTTGGTTGCGATTGATCTCGTCGAGCCAAGAATAGCTAAACGGCATTTGGGGATAGACCTCGCGCCAAATGTCTTCAATCTTTCTAATGGTCTGCGGAGTAAAGCCGGGAGCTGGCTTGATCAGCAAGTTCTGTAGGACGTATTCGGGCGATGTGTAAATGACCAATGGAGTCATTGCCGTTTTAGGGGAGAGGAAGTGGTAGTCATCTACTACTGCAATAATCGTCGGATCCTTCAATTCGCCGTATTGGAAAGGGATCTTTTGACCCACCGGCTCGGAAAGATTGGCCATTTGTACAAACGTCTTATTGACAATGACCGATTGCTGCCGGTCAGTGGCGATCTCCTCGTTGAAGTTTCTTCCTTGTAGGAATGGAATATCGAGCAGGCTGAAGAATTGTTCGTCAACCCGCAAATGTCCAACCTCCATTTTGATGGGCCCATCTTCATATACGGTTCCATTGTAACCGGAATTGACGGAGACCATAGCTATTTCCGGCAACCTTGCCAATCTATCTTTGATTTGTTCAATCTTTTGCTCGTCTCCGATGAATAGATCAGTCGTTATTACCCGGTCATCGTCGTATCCCAGGTCAAAACTGATCAGGTGATCCAGCTGCCGGTTAGTCGTGATCATACCAATGATGAGAAAGATGGCCAGACTTACCTGAATCATGACGAGGAACCAGCTGAAAAACGCCTTACCGCCTAACCGGCCATTGTCTTTCAGTGCCCGGGAGGTGCCCTTGGCCGAAAGGGCAATGGCGGGATACACGCCGGACAACAGGGCACTCAAGGTGATGGTGATCATAAAACCGATCAAAAAGCGAACATCAAGTAAGCGATTCCAGGAATAGGCCTCGTTGACGAAACTCGAAAAGAAAGGTAGAAAAAAGTGGATGAACACCAGAGACAGCAGGGCTGCCACCAGAGTGCTAAGGGCGGATTCGGTGAGGAACTGCTGGAAAATCGAAAACCGGTTGGCTCCCATCACCTTGCGCATCGCCACTTCCCGAGTTCTCGTCAATAGATTGCCGACGGCAAAATTGGAATAATTGAAACAACTGATCAGCAAACACAAAAGTCCGATGACGAATACGACCCACAGTACCTGCAGGTCGACCGACGGCAGGAGGCCATTGCCCAACCCAATGGACTGGTCAGTGTGCATCTCTCCAAATGGCTGTAAAAATAACCTCTCTTTACCGGCACTTGTATCGTAATTGGCTGCCAATACCTCGTTCATCTTTTCTTCGATGGTCGCAACATCTGCCGATCCTTCCTTTAAAATGAATAAATTCATATTGATGTCAAACCAATTCACCAGTCTACGGGCAGGTACCCGGGCTTTCCAGAAAGTAAAGGGCACCAGGATCTCCGGCTGTAAGGTGGACGCCTTGGGGAAGTCTCGGAAGATGCCAACAATTGTAAACAAGTGTGACTGTTCTCCCATCAATAGTTTAAACCCATTCCTATCCGGTAAACCGGCCGCGAAAGACTCGGAAACAACTACCTGGTTAGGGGCTGTGAATGCCCCGGGGCCTCCTTCAATAAAGGAAAAATCCAACATTTCAAAAAGGGCTGGGTCGGCGTAGTGTAACCCCTGAAATTGTACCTCCTGCCCCAGTTGTAGTCTACCAAAACCACTTTTGATCCGGGATGCTTTTTCAATACCGGGCACTTGATGCGGCAATGCTTCACCCATCACATAGGAAGAGCCGCCCATTGTTTCTACATTTCCTTGAAACTCCAGGGTTTCGCCCAAGCGGTAAAGACGATGGGCATATTGATGATGTTGGTCGTAGGCAAATTGGTCCAACAAAAAGAGAAAGGCCAAGGCGGCAGAGGCAATTCCCAGTGCCAAACCAAATATGTTTACCAGCGAATACGACCTGGTTTTCCAGAGGAAGCGAAGACCGGTTTTAAAATAATTGGTCAATAAGTGAAGGCGGGAGCTTTTCATCATTTCACTTTTTTTGAATTTATAGAGCCGGATGGTTTTCAACGAATCCAATACGTAACGTCGCCGGGCATAGGAAATCCCCTGTGTCTCCTGTCGCCAGTAGAAGGCCTCCTCCAAATCTCCCTGCATTTCTTCCAGATGTTCGGGAGGGCAAAACTTTCGGACCAACCAATTGGTCCAACGGGGTGGATCAATTAATTCCATATCTAAAACTTGGTTCTTTAATACTGTTCCAGAATCCCGATTTGGCTTCCTGGATGTCGCGAACGATCTGGTAACCAGCCAAAGTAGCCCAATAAATGCGCTTGCGACGACCCCCTCTTCGAGCAGTGGGTTCCCCAAACTTAGAGGCGACCCAGCCTTTCTTTTCCATTCGCTTTAGCACGACATGAACTGCCGGGAGCGAAATCGGACGCTGCAATATCTCTTCGTACTGCTGCACGATCTCCACCCCATGACACTCTTCATATTTGAGGAGTATCATGAGCACAATCTCTTCTAGCGTACCCATTAATTCCATTTGATTAATATTTGTTTAAAAATGAATGCAATATAATTAATATTTGTTTAAGAAACCAGTTATGGGAGCTTTCTATTTTGTGGAGTGTTCAATGTGACGAGAAACTTCCTCATCCTCAGTTTTTAAGCTACATTTACGCCTTCAAATAATCAACCTTGTATTTTTATGAAAAATAGAATCACCATCGCATTGCTCTCTTTATTGATGTCCGGTGTTTTCAGCTTGACCGCACAAAAGCTTGAATTTGCGGACCTGGATGTAAGTCCCATGGATATGGCACACTATCCACGTACCTCGGCTTACAACAACTATATGCCGGACGATCAGAAAAAGGAGCCTAAGATCAAAGTATTGTATTGCCGTCCCAATAAGAAGGAACGGGCCATTTTTGGGGATCTAGTTCCTTACGGTAAACTCTGGCGCCTGGGAGCCAATGAAGCAACTGAAGTATCCTTTATGCAGCCGGTAGAAATTGGCGGCAAATTTGTAAATGCCGGTAATTACACGGTTAATGCCACCATCTATCCCGATCATTGGATGGTTCACTTTTCGACGGAAATGGGTGTGGCCGGTACTGCCAACCTCGACCCGGAGAAGATCGTTGCTTCCGGCAAGGCCAAAGTAAAGAACCTCGATGACAGCCGCGAAGCCTTCACCATTGGTTTTCAGGAAGTCAGCGCCAACAAAGTTTACCTGGTATTTGAATGGGACCGGACCCGGGCGTATCTGCCCATCGGCTTGAACCCACCCTTCCTTGCCGGCGGCGATGTCAGCCCGATGGATCTGGTCCAGTATCCTAGCAATTCAAGATTTCGCAATTTCATTGAAAAAGAAGAAGAACTCGCCGCGGCTACGCCCAAAATGAGAGTGGTCTATTCTCGCCCGCAAAAGAAGGGACGGACCATTTTCGGAGAAATGATCAAATACGGGGAGCCCTGGAGGCTGGGGGCCAATGAAACTACTACCGTTACTTTTTATGAAGATGTAATGATCGGTGGTAAGGAAGTGAAAAAAGGTACCTACGGCCTGATGGCCATTGTCAATAAAGACGAGTGGGAATTTGTCTTGCACAAGGATGTTGCCTCCTGGGGAATCGCCAACCACAACGACGAGCATAACGTAGCATCGGTAAAGGCGCCCGTAGGCACTCATTCAGAGTCGTTGGAGGCGTTGAGTATGGCTTTTGATAAGCAAGATGAGAAGAATGTGCACCTGGTGGTAGCCTGGGATAAGACCCTGGTACGCCTGCCAATTGCCATGAAATAGAAGTATTCTTTACGTTTTATTGCAGCACCAGACGGTGCTGCAATAATACCCCTTTACAGAAACATTCCTCCGGAAGCTTCTATGCGTTGACCATTCACCCATTTTGCATCATCAGAGCATAGAAAGGCCGCCACACTTCCGATGTCGTCGGGTAGGCCTACTCTTCCGAGAGCCGTTTGTGAGGCTACAAAACTGTTTATCTCTGCATTGTCTCTCACGGCTCCGCCTCCAAAGTCCGTCTCAATTGCTCCCGGAGCTAAGACGTTGACCCTAATGCCGCGCGGCCCCAGTGTTTTTGCCTGGTACTTAGTGAGCGTTTCCACACCGCCTTTCATGGCAGCATAAGCATCATAGCCCGGAAGGGTAAATCTTGCTAACCCGCTCGAAACGTTTACGATACTACCCCCATCCGCCATCATGGGCAGTGCCTTTTGGGACAAAAAGAAAGCACTTTTCAAGTGGATGTTCATTAACGTATCGAATTGTTCCTCGGTTGTTTCCATAAAAGTAGCGTGGATGCCAATTCCGGCGTTGTTGATCAAGTGGTTGAATTTGTCGGCCCCAAATTCCGTCTTCAGGGTCGTCTGGAGTGTTGCTATGAAGGCATCGTAAGTGCTTATTTTTGAAACGTCTAGTTGCAGCGCTACTGCTTTTCGCCCCATGCTTTTTATTTCTACAACCGTCTCTTCGGCTTTTTCCCGATTGTTCAGGTAAGTTAGGACAATATCGTTTCCTTTTTTAGCAAGATGAAAGGCCATATTTTTGCCCAGGCCGCGACTGCCTCCGGTAACCAATGCTATTGAATTCATATTCTTCTAATTTTTGTAATCATTAATGGATACAAAAGTGCTAATGAATCCGATTCGATCCCTTATCAATGGATTAGAAAAAGTTATGAATACCTCAGAAAGGATGGGATCACTTTTTCAATTCTTGAATTCTTTCCGGTAAACGGAAGGGGAGAGGCCGCTGTGCTTTTTAAAGAAACTACTAAAGTTGGAAAGCTCCGTGTAGCCCAATTGAAAACCGACCTCCTTTATGGATAAGTCGGAATGCTTTAGCAAGGCTTTAGCCTGTGCAACAGTCTTTTCCGATATCCAAGAGCTGATCGACTTCCCCGTTTTGCTACTGATCACCTGACTCAAATAATTTGGATTGAGGTTTTGAAGCCTTGCATAATCTTGGGCCTGAAAAAGGTATTGTGCTTTGCCTTCCGCTAATTCTCGGTAGTGTTTTTCCAGCGATTGCTTGAACTTTTTGACAATCTCCGAACTTCTGCTACCTTCTTCCAGCGGATAATAGTTGGACCAAAATTGCTCCTTAATCTTTAACAATAAGGCGACGAAAAGATTGCCAATGATCCGATACTTGAATTTGGAACTTCCCTTGTATTCATCCAGTATTTGCAAATATAGTCGCTCGAACTCCGCAAATTTTTTTTCCGGAAGTGTCTGTGGTGGAATGGTTTCGGCTAGCAAGAAAGGAAATTCCGCAAATATGTCGTTATGGACATTGGTTTTCAGAAACGCTTCACTGAGTGTGATCAGGTACGCCTCGGCGAGATCGTAAAACTCAAATGCCTTTAAGTGCCCCGGATTGGTGAAGTAGATGGTTCTGGAAGTATATTCGAAATTTTGCTCATCCGTGGTGTAATTCCCTCTTCCTTCTTTCACGAAAACAAAGGAATAGTAGTTGGTACGAAAAACGGGAGATTTGTAAGAGGATGACTGATGTATGTCCAATATGCTATCAATGGTAAAATCCTCTTCTTGCTCGATGGGCAAATCCAACGCTTTATATAAGTCGCTTACCTTTTCGAAATAGGTGATGTTCTGCTCTTTCTTCAAGGGAAAACTGATGGTTGAATTTTTGAATATTGGATCGTCAGGTCTGTCCATGCCGTGAAAACAGAAAGACGAACTAAGTCCACTACTAAAGTAGACATTTTTCTCTACTGTTGGGTCAACCACTGAACTACGCCCATGCCCCACCCGTACCCTTCTGCCATGCTCACATACCGGCAACGACAAGAGCTATTAATTCCAACAGGAGTCGGATGGTTAAATGGAACGGATGTGAGCCTATGAATTGCTATTGTTTAGGGTTGAATATTTTGTTGTTGAATGACCATTCAGCTTTTGGCCAATTGCTCCACTTGATTCTTCAAAGCACTGTTCATCGATTCAAAACCTTGTTTGGTACTGTCACCGATGAGTTGAAGGATCAACCCACTGAGCAAGCCCGAGAAGTGTTCGCCGTGAATGAACTTCGTTTGGTTTTCTCCCAGGTCTTCCAGGATGAAATAATGGCGTCCTTTAAACATCCCGAGCATTCCACTTCCCAGCCACTCAAATTCCCGGAAAGGGACCACTTTAGTGACCACCGGACTGAATACAGTGGCTTTTCCGTTGTTCATCAGTTTGTTTTTTAATTTTTGCCCCACTATGGCCTCCCCCTCGGAAGAGACGATGAAAGGATTCCAATTGGCGTAGCCTGCCAGATCGATCAGGATATTCCAGACCTGTTCTTTAGGAGCATCTATCAAGATTTCGGTCTTCAGGTGTTTCATGGTATAGTAGTTTAAGGAAACAGTAATAATAAGAATAGCAGCGATAAGGATACTAAAAAATCGGATTGAGTTGTTCATGATCTTCAGTTTGGAAAATTGTTCGGTGTCTTGCACTAGATGGAAACAAAACTCGAAGAAATTTTCCTCCCTTGCATTAACAATTGTAAAGAAATCAAGATTTCGATTGCTCAGCTATCCTTCTTTTAATTCTGCTGAGAGAAACGGGGGTAATGCCCAGGTAACTGGCAAGTATATGTTGCGGAATTCTATTCTCCAGACCGGGATGAAGTTGCTGGTAAGAAGTGTATCGGTCCTGCGGTTTGTGAATGATCAACGAGGCGACGATCTTCTGAGCAAAGGACATGCGCATTTCCAGGACCTTGCGAACCAGGACGTTCATTTTGGGAACATCCGCAAAAAGTGCTTGCAGTTGATCGTGGGTAATGACCAGGAGTTCGCTCTTCTCCAGCGTTTCCAGCACCTGAATACTGGGTTTTTGTGAGAAAAAGCTCTCGTGAGATCCGGCAAACATACCCTCCTGGAAAATAAAACCGGTTATTTCCTGGCCATCGTCGGTTAGGTAGTAAAACCGCAATAGTCCCTTATTGATGAAGAATATTTCGCGAGCAGTTTGTCCTAAATCGATTAATAGCTCATTTTTCGGTATTATCCTAAAGGTAAGCGAGGGGGCTATCCGCGCTTTTTCATCGGAGCTAAAGGATACAAATTGGTCGGTAAAATCCCAAAAACTGTCGAGCATAGAGCATACGGCTTGGTCCACCTAAAT
>JANQRV010000226.1 GCA_028284395.1 Saprospiraceae bacterium | reverse complement strand
AACGCCCATCAGCTAAATGAAAGGCGCGCCAAACAATAAACCGATGATCTCCACCTCCATCCTCACTTGCTTGCGCTTTTGAGCCATCAGATCGGAGATCCTTCCGCCGGCCAGCACGCCCAGGTAAGCCACTAAATGGTGATAGAACATGGAGGAAAACCCGGCATTCGTCAGGGAAAGATCAAACTTTTCGTGCAGGAAAGTAGGCATCCAGGTCAGGTAACCGATGTGGACGAAGACCATACATCCGAAGGCCAGGCTTAAAAACAGGATGGTAGGCGTTCGCCAAATCACCCCGGCCAGTTCTTTCAGGGGAATCCGGTTTTCTTTGCTTTCATTTTGGCGGGAACGGTCGGGATCTCTCAAACGAAAGAACAACACGACCGCTAACACCAACCCCAGCAGTCCGTAGATAAAAAAAGACATGCGCCAGCCAAATTGCTCCCCGATCCAGGCGGCGACGAAGCCTCCCACTACCACTCCGGTGTAATTGGCGGTTTGGTGAATGGCCATCGCCTGTGCCCGGCTCCCGGTATGGTAGTGACCGATCAGTGAATTGGCCGCCGGATAGTAGAAAGCCTCTCCGGCGCCGGTGGCCACACTGCGAAATACGATCAGCAGGATCAATCCTCCGGCAAAACCCGTAAGGACCGTCCCCAGGCTAAAGAGAGTCAAACTGAAGATGACGACCCATTTGCGGCGAAAAACGTCGCCCGAATATCCCGCCAGAGGCACCAGGAGACCGTAAACAATGGTAAAAATGGTGGCAACGAGGCCCAATTGGATTTCATTCAGCCCCAGGTCGTCACGGATCAGGGGCAGTACGGAATTGAAGACCTGTCGGTCACCCTGGTTCAGGAAAAAAGCCAGCCAAAGCCAGCCGATGAGTTCCCAGCGGTAAAAGTTCTTTTTCATATTTGTTGCTTCTACCGTTCAGACCGCTTGGAGCGGTCAGAGCGGTTATCCAATGGTCCGGGCAAAGCCGCCCGCCAACCGGCTCGTAAAATTCCGATCAGCTCCACCCTCTCCTTCAGGTAACCCGGATCATCAGCGCGATTGACGTTCTCGTCCGGATCCTCGACATGATCATACAATTCATAGATCGGCTCCTTCCCCTCTTTCGTCCATTCCACCAAGCGAAACCGGTCTGTCCGAATGCTCTGTCCCCGGTACCCGCCCATGTCCTTATTGCTGAATGCCGCCCTTTTCCACACTTGCTGCGGTTGATCAAGCAGTGGAATAAAGCTGTGCCCTTCCAACCCTTCAGGAGGGGTAAATCCGCATAGTTCTGCCAATGATGGATACAGGTCCACCAGTTCCACTAAGGCATTGGTTGATCCGACAGACCGTTCCGGCGCCGACACGATGAGCGGCACCCGGACCGAAGTCTCGTAATTGGTATGCTTCTTGGCCCACATGCCGTGTTCCCCTACCTGATAACCGTGGTCTCCCAGCAATACTACAATGGTTTTTTCCCGTAATCCCAGTTGCTCCAATTTTTCCAGCAGCAAGCCCACCTGGGCGTCGATGTAACTAATGCTGGCCAGGTAGCCGTGCAAAAGGTCTTTTTTCAGGGTTTCCTCGAAGGGGCCTTCATCAGGAATATTCGGATAACTACGCAGCTCCCGGTTATTGGCTACGGCAAAAGACGGTGCTCCCTCCGGTGGGTACTGATTATCGGGCAGGGTCAGTTTTTCGGGGTCGTACAATTCCCAGTATTTTTTGGGAGCCACAAACGGCAAATGGGGCTTATAAAAACCGACGGCAAGAAAGAAGGGCTGGTCTTTGAACTGTTCGAGGTAACGCAAAGCCTGTTGGGCAGTTTCTCCGTCGCTGAGCAAACTATCGGCGATATCGGGAGCTTCGATAGCCACCGACCGGGGAATGTTCCGGTAACCGATCGGAATGTCAAGCCTGGATTTTTGCCGCAAATCTGCTTGAAAAATACGATCGCCCTCCGGCCCCCAGGCCGATCGTTTGGGATACCAGGTAGGAAGGGACCAGGAGAGGGTATCGTCCATATTGCCAAAGAGCGTGGGTGCAAAACCCACTACGTGGAAAACTTTGTACAAAGCAGCAGCGATGTATCCCTGTTCCTTGAAGAATTGCGGTAGTGTCAGAATGTCCGGCAGGTTTTCCCGAAAATGCACTTGAAAATTGTCCACTCCCGTCGTTTCGGGCCTTCGGCCGGTGAGAAAAGATGCTCGCGAAGGGGCACAAATGGCTTGCTGACAGTAGGCCCGCCGGAAAAGCATCCCTTCATCCGCCAGTCGATCGATGTGAGGTGTTTTTACGATGGGATCGCCGTAGCAACCCAACTGAGGACGCAAGTCGTCGATGGTAATGAATAAGATGTTCTGAGGTTGAACTTCGCTAGCCTCGGGATCATTGCAGGCAATGGCCAAAACCGTAAGTAGTGATATGGTTAAGAATAGACGCATAGTATTTGTCTTGTGCAAGACTATTGTTTATCAATGGAGGGATAAGTTGACGGCTTCCGCATTCCAGGCCGCAACCCGGATAAAAACTTCCTTGCTCTCAACTGCTTCCCGCCATTTTATTTTGCCTTTCAGTATTCTTTCCTCTCCCGGTTCCAGCCAGAAAAAATTGTCGTCCATCAGAAACAACCTCTTCGCACCATCTACCTCAAAACGGACCGGGAAGGCAGGCACTTGTCCGGTGTTTTTGACCCTTACTTCCAGATCGGTTACTCCGGCTTCCGGCGTAACTTTTGTTAATACTGCTTCCAGTCTGGTTTTCGTTTTCGAAACAGCAGGCTTCAGCCACGGGCCGTTTTCGAGTGTGGGCCAGGGAGTCGGTTCGGAGGTATACTGATCGTAGAAGGCTTCATCCGCCATTTGGGGAATGAACCGAGGCCAGTAGACCGATCTCGACACCAATGTTCCTCCCGAATCTTTGAGTTCGGTAATTACAAAGAAAAAGCGGTTGCCGTATTCGCTGGTCAGCTTAAAGGTCGTCAGCTTCGTCTCCGTGATTGACGGCTGAGGCTGGATTTCGATCGTCTTCGCAGCACGGCTGATCTCACGAAAGCCATCATCCAGCATACGCACTTCGACGACCCCGTTCTTCAGGTCGGTACCGTTCGTCAAATTGAGCACCTTCGCATTTATTTTCACTGACTCGCCCGGTTTCCAAAGCAGCCGGTCTATTGGGGTCATTACATGTACGTTCTCGTAAGTTCGTTTCAGAAAATAATACGGAGCGGAAGGCTGGCCGAAGCCATCCAGCAGATGAATGGCCGATACCACCGGCCAGGGCCGTTTAAATACCCACGGCAATAACCCGGTGGTGACCGGATAATTGGATTGGATGCCTTGCGACAGAATCTGGTAAAATTCACCCGCACTGATCTGTGTGGCCTCCGATATTGACTCGATGTCGGGACGGGCCATATCGTCGATGTGCGAAGCCCGACTCAGCATTCTCGGCACCCGGCTCGGATAATACTCCATGAAATGGTGTAGAAACTCGGGATGAGCATCCCGGAATGTCTCTTCGTACATACCGCTCAAATCCTGTAGTTCCTTTTTATCGATGATTTCATAGAGGGAATGGGGCTCCGTAATACTGTGTATACCCGTCTCGGCAATAAACGGAACGAGGCTCATGGTCCGTTTGTACCAGACCGGATCGAAATCGGGATACAGGTGTGTGGAGCCAAAATCCGGACTGGTCGGCAACCAGGGGCGGCCCGGATCGAAAATGCGCAGATTGCGCTCCATAATATACAGCGTTGCCGCATTGTCCAGGGAATAGGGATTGAACTCATTGCCGCCGCACCACACGGCCAAACTGGGGTGGTTGCGCAAACGGAAAATGTTGTGGACCACCTGGGCCTCCCACACTTCCTGAGGCCAGTCGGGGTAGTCAACATTATTGAGCGGAAAGTCCTGCCAGACCAGGATGCCGTTGCGGTTGCAGGCATCGTAGAATTCATCGATTTCGAGGGCACCGCCGCCCCAGGCCCGGATCATTTGGATGCCCGCATTTTTGGCGGCACCGATCAACCAGTCGTACTGCTCCTGCGAAAAATCGTACAGCGGATCGGCCGGCATCCAGTTGACTCCCTTGACAAAGATGGGTCGGTTGTTAACGATCAACTGCCAGTCCTGCCACCGGTCGGAAGTACGCGGACCGGCACTTCGCTGCCATTCGAGGCTTCGAATGCCGTAATCAAATCGGATCCGGTCCACGACCCGACCTTCGTAAACCAGTTCCATCTGTACGTCATACAGATGGGCTTCTCCCAATCCATTAGGTTGCCACAGCCGGGGGTCAGGAATAGTGAATTGTTCTTCCAGCCAACTACGACCCCGAAGGGAACGAACCGGAAATTTCAGTTCAATTGCCGCTCCGTCAATCGGCCGGAACCGCAGCATCAACTCCAGATCTCCGGAAATTCTGCGATCGACCGGGGCTTCCCGCAGATTCGAATAGTTGGATATCTGTCGGTTGTGCCAGGGGTGCAGATGAAACTCCAAAGTATGCCGGTCGATCATCATTTCAATCTGAAGACTCAATGTGGCCTCTTTTTCACTTACCCGCAGCGTCTGCAGGAATGGCCGGGCCATATGGATACGATCGACAAATTCCAGGCGTACTCCCCGCCACATACCCAGGGCAAAAAAAGGCCGGTGACTACTGCCGCGGGCGAAAGAGCGGGGCTTGATGATGCGGCCGGGTTGGCGCCAGTTGAAAGTCTCCTTTTGACCGAAATTGCCTGAAACGACTTCCACCACCAGTTCGTTTTCTGCCTCAAATCGCAGTTTTTCACTCACTTCCAGTACCGGTCCGCCCCACATGCCTTCGTGCCGGCCCAATAACTCCCCGTTGAGCCAGATCCGCGAATAGTAATCGAGGCCGTCGAAGCACAAATAGGCATAGGCCTTTCGGGCATCCTCTTTCAGCGAAAAGGTTTTCCGGTAATACCATACTTTTTCTTCCATCCACTCGTATTGGGTGGAGTGGAGATGGGCATAGGGATCGGGATAACGACCCGCCCGGAAATGGGCCATTTGAACGGAAGTGGGCCTTTGGACGCGCAACCCCGCTTTTGGCACCTCTTGTAAGTCAACTACCGGCTGGTCGGCGTGATGAAGCATCCAATCGCCGGAAAGGTCCATTTGCTGTAACCCTGGCCGTTGGTGAATGTAGTATGGCTGCCAGGTGGGAGTAATCGAGGTGTCTGGTTCATACTGAGCCTGACAGGTGAGATGTAATACCAGAAAAGCAACGATAGCCGGAAAGGGGTATTTTTTCATTGCATCATTATTTGAATCGTTTGATCGTCCCGAGCGATTCGGGATTATTTATTTGCTAGTTTAACAAATTAATCCGAAATTTTGGGTAAGCTCAAAGTCCCTGCCCCACTTGCCCCAACCCTTGAGATGAGTGGCGGGGCAGGTTTTCGAAATCACGAATATCTCCGTCGCAGTACCAGCACCCAATCCCCATTGTCGGTAGGGCTGGCGACCATGATCCCCTTTTGGTTGTTTAGCGTACCGGGGGTATATTCATTCGTTCGTGGATTAAACCATTCCGCCTGGTATTCCATCCGATCTTTGTTGAACAATTTTACATCGCCATCCTGAGGAATGTAGGCCAGGATCAAAGAGCGGTCAGGAAGCGCTACCACTGAAACGAAGTGATCGAATTGGTCGTCACCGGGTTGCTCCAACAACAATTCCGGGGCCGGCCTCAACTCCTTCCATGGGAATCGCTGGATGAACTCGGACAGGTAACCGACCTGGAGACTTCCTGGGAAGTCAATGCTCCTGCGCCAGGTACTGACACTTTTGGGTTGACGGTGATTCAGTATCTTTTCACCTTCCCTGATCCAAGGCCAGATGCCGTTGGCACCATAAGTGATACCCGCCACCGGGGTCGCGAATAGACTCCAATAGGAAGCGTTACGCACATCTTCGGCGGTGATCCGATTTCCGATCTCTTCGTAATTGGGTTCCAGGTTGATGATCGGACGGGCG
>JANQRV010000209.1 GCA_028284395.1 Saprospiraceae bacterium | reverse complement strand
GATTACCGCTACCTTTATTTTGCTACCCACGGGGTGATCAATACCGAAACCCCTGATTTTAGTAGCATACTACTTCAGCCAGGGGCTCATGAAGACGGCTGCTTAAATATGTACGAAATCTTCGACCTAGACTTTAATGCGGACTTGGTTACACTTGCGGCGTGCCAAACCGGACTCGGCAAATTGGTCCGAGGCGAAGGCATGGTGGGTTTTACCCGGGCCTTAATGTATGCTGGAACTCCTTCGGTGGTACTAAGCCTTTGGGAGGTGGCCGACGAATCTACGAATCAATTGTTTTTGGATTTCTATTCCAAATTGGCAAAGGACGGATCGGACAAATATGAACCTTTACGCTCCGCTCAATTGAAAATGATTGAATCCGGAACGTATTCAAATCCCTATTACTGGGCACCATTCGTGTTTATCGGAAAACGGGCGTCTAATTTTTAACCCTCTGAAATCTTCCAATCGGGAAAAATGATGGGTTCAACCAAGCAGCAGATCCCTGCTAAAAATGGTTTGTCAATTAAATTCTAAAATTGAGGGATTTAGTACTACTAAATTGAACCAAAGGCCCCCACCATCAACGTATAATCAGTTAGGTATTAGGTCAGTAAAATAGATGTGATCGCCCCCCATGCGTCCTTTTTGTAAAGAGCATCCTTGTCATCTCACAATGAAATTAGCACCACATGAAAAAAACCTTTCTGTTAACGGTATGCTTTCTTATTTCTATTTGCTCTTGGTCACAGCCTGGTGAACAAAGTGAAGTAGTTACCCTAAAGAAATCCGGCTATTACTTTTCCAAGTCTGAACGACGGCAATATTTGAAGTTATTGGGATTGATGAAAGGCCGAAAATTATCTGTTGATGAGGCAACGACGCGCATGATTATGGAAAAAGGGGTAAATGTGATGAAATATAGAGACCTTGAAGACGGATTGTTAATGCTAAAAGCGGCTCATGATTTCTCTACTAAAATGCGCAATGAAGAACTGCTTGTTAAAGTTAAACTGCTTATTGGATCGGGATATGAGTCGAGAGGTGATTCCCAGCGCGCATTGATTTGGTACAATCAGGCCAGGGAACTTCTTGAAACAACGAAATTGCGGAAGGCGCTTGCATTATGTTATGTAATTATTGGCGAATTGCATCGTGCTCAAGGCGATTATCACCAGGTTTTGAATTGGTTCGATAAGGCCCGGGTTGTCCAGGAAGAATTGAATTCTCAGAAGCAACTATCGTTTACTTACAATATCCTTGGGCTGGCAAACCATTCCCTGGATCAGCATAAAGAGGCGCTCATCTGGTACGGTAAAGCGATGAAAGTTCAAGAACAATTGGGGATTGAGCCCGATTTGGCGCGGTCGTACAATAATATTGGAGAAGTCCATCGTTCAAGAGGCCATTACGAAGAGGCCATAAAATGGTATAGCCAAGCCCGAGAAATTCATGAGCGAACTGGCCAGGAGTTAGCTCTTGCCACAACTCTTAATAATATTGGGGGGACTTACTTTTTGCTTGGCCAATATAAAGATGCACTAAAAGGTTACCACCAAGCTTTGGAAATTCAAAAAAAGCTGGGAAAACAACATGATCTTGCCCGGTCATACAATAATATAGGTTCGATTGCCCAAACTCGAGGCGATTACAATGGGGCATTAGAATGGTATACCAAAGCCAAAGATATTCAAGAGGAACTGGGCGCCAAGGATGAACTGTCCCGTTTTTATAACAACATCGGTGGGCTCAATAAGGTTCAGGGTAATTTTGATGAGGCATTGAAGTACTACAATCAGGCCCGGGAGATTCAAGAACAACTAGGATTACGCAGAGACTTGGCGACTTCCTTTAGTAATATTGGGCAGATCTACCGTTCTCGAGGAAATTTTGACGAAGCTTTGGAATGGCATATGCGAGCCAAGGAAATCCGAGAAGAAATTAATCTCGATGTGGATCTTGCCCGGTCCTATAATGCCATAGGTGGAATCCATCACCTTCAAGGCCGCTATGAAGAAGGTTTAAAGTGGTACTTGCAAGCCAAAGATATTCAAGAGGAGCTAAAACTGAAGGTAGATTTGGCAGCTACTTATGTTAATGTCGGCGGCCTTCATAAATCTCAGGGAAAATATGAAACAGCGTTGGAGTGGTATGACCAGGCGAGAAAGATCCAGAAATCTTTGGGCTTGGAGATGCAATTGGCCACCACTTCCAACAATATTGGTGGAATCTATCTTGATCAAAACGATTACGACCAAGCTTTAAAATGGTTTCACAAAGCGAAATATCTGCGGCAGAAACTGGGGCGTCGACTTGATTTAGCGGACTCTTACAACAATATTTTCATAGCTTTTTATGAGGCCGGTCAATTGGATTCTACTTTCTTTTATGCTCAAAGAAGTATTGAACTCAATGAAGAGCTTCGTCAGCTAAATGCTGGACAAATCAATCGCCGGCTATTTGTCAGCAGGAGCCAAGGAGCGATCGAAGCAGGCTTGATTAGTGCCTTTGCTTTGAAAAAAAAACATCCTGCTTTTGTATTTTCAGAGAAAGGAAAAGCGCGTAGTCTGTCCGATTTGCTCGCTGAAAGATCGATCAAGAGTTCCGATATTCCACCATCTATGCAACAGAGTGATGCATCTCTGAAAAATCAGCTGAAAGCTATTGAACAAGAGTTGTCTTTTGATATTTCTATCACAAAACGCAAAAATCTGACTCGAGAAAGGGACCAACTTTATGAGAATTGGCAAGAGTTAAAGGATCAAATGAAATTGGAAGCTCCGGAATATGCCAGCCTTGTTTATCCACAAACCATTGAATGTAGACAACTGCAATCAATCCTTGAGAAAGAAGAGGTTGTAGTGAGTTACTTTACGGGCCATTTGCAAACTTATGTATTTGTGATCACTCCTTCCACGATTCAAATGATAGACCTTGGTCGCTCGGACAGCCTAAATCAACTCGTAGAAGATTTTCGTACTGAATTCATCCTCAGTCAAAAAGCTAGTATTGAGCGAAACGATCCCCTCGCTCAGTTGAATCTGGATCGACAGTTTTTTGATTTATCTCATCGACTCCACCAGAAACTCTGGTCTCCAATTGATTCGACCGACTTACTGAAAGGGAAAAATGTCATTCTAATCCCAGATGGTTTTTTGAACTATCTACCGTTTGATTTACTGATCAAAGACTCGAGACAAAAAGCATATCAGGACTATCGATATTTGATCGTGGATCATCCTATCTCTTACTATCCCTCAGCAACTCTACTTCACTTTGAAAGGACAAATAAAATCAAATACCATTCTCCGAAAAAAGATTTCTTCGGCTTAGGGGTTTCGCAATTTAACAATACCAATTGTACAAATGATGGGAAAATTTATGATGATTTAAGTACGATAACAGCTTCAGTAGATCAATTGAGCAAGATATTTGCCTCGGACCGAAGTGCCACTACCCTAAATGCTGCAGCCAGCGAATATGCCTTTAAGTCCCTGGATTTAGCCAGCTATCGCTATCTACATTTTGCTACTCATGGCGTCATCAATACCGAGGCACCTGATTTCAGTAGCATTCTTCTCCAGTCTACTGTTCAGGAGGATGGCTGCCTTAGCATACATGAAATCTTTGATTTGGACTTTAACGCGGATTTGGTAACGTTGGCAGCTTGTCAAACCGGATTAGGAAAATTGGTCAGAGGGGAGGGCATGGTGGGCTTTACCCGGGCTCTAATGTATGCTGGTACGCCATCGGTAATTTTAAGCCTTTGGGAAGTGGCCGATGAATCGACCAATCAATTGTTTTTAGATTATTATTCTACGTTGGCAAAGGATGGCTCCGATAAGTATGTGCCATTACGTGCTACACAGTTGAAGATGATTGAATCTGAGGAATACGCCAACCCATATTACTGGTCGCCATTTGTATTTATCGGAGCTCGCGAGTCTAAATTTTGAAAAACCACCAATTGATGAAAACTATCCTGCTTCTAATGTATTGCTTGCTGACTTCTCTTTCCGTTTGGTCGCAAACGATCGAATATTTTGATGCTGAATGGAATCGCGTTGATTCAGAAGAAAAAGCGGCATATTATAGGCAGATTTCCTATGACCGAAATGGCAAACCGATCAACACAGTTAGGGATTTTTTTATTTCCGGGGAATTGCAATTCGAAGGAAAGTTTATTTCTGTAAATCCGGATACATTGGATGGTTTATGTACCTGGTATTATCGAAACGGACAAAAAAAGCGCGAAGCAACTTATCGAAATGGAGAGGCGATTACGATCATTCGGGAATGGACAGCAAAAGGAAAAGAGGAAGGAGTGTTGGACGAGAGTGGTTTCTACTTTTCAGAGCAATACCGCCAAAGTTTTTTGCGGGAATTAGGTGGGATTTTTAATATGGACTTGGCACATGATTCTATTACGATAGATCTTTTACTTCAATTGGGAGGAGCCATTGTCGGAGAAACGGAATTTGAAGTAGCTATAGAGTACTTTCGGCTTGCACATGACTTATCTGTCCTGGTACAGACTGAGGATCGACTTGCAGTTTGCTACAATAATATGGGGGCAGTCAATTTTCACCACGGGAGGTATGAAAGATCCGTTCTTTGGTATGAAAAGGCAATTGGAATTCAACGGCGGTTATTTAACAACCATGATCTGTTCGATTCCTACAATAATATGGGTGCTGTCAGGAGGGCTCAGGGAAAGTATGATCAAGCGTTGAGCTACTACGAGAAAGCTATGGAGGTACTGGATGGAAAAATGGAGAGACAAATTGATTTAGCCACCTGTTATAACAACATGGGGACGGTTTTTCACGATCAAGGAAAATTTGCAGAAGCCATCGGTAAATTCAAAATGGCCATCGAGATCCAACAGAATTCCGGCCAAGAAGTAGATTTAGCAATTTCCTATAATAACATCGGATCAGTTTACAAAACTTTGGGTAAATATGCCCTGGCTTTGATGTATTTCGATAGCGCAGTAGCTATTCAGGTGGAGGTGGGAGAGGAAAACGAATTGGCAACTTCTTATAGCAATATTGGAGCGGTTCACGATGTTCGAGGAGACTTTGATCTTGCCCTGATTTATTACCAAAGGGCCCTGGAGATTTGGCAAAATGTGGGATCTGAAGTGGACGTGGCCAGATCATACAACAATATTGGGTTTGTTTATTCCGCCACGGGTAAATATTGGCAAGCGTTAGGTTGGTTTGAAAAATCCAAGGCAATTGAGGAAAGACTTGGGCTGGAATTACTTTTGGCAAAGAGCTACAACAACATTGGAGTTGTTCACAGCCATGTAGGCAATTTTGATCAAGCCCTCGATTTTTATGATCAGTCCATTAAGGTGCTAGAAAAGTTGGGCATTGGTATTGAACTACATGTCATCTATAACAATAAAGCGTTTGTCCTCTCCTCCAGAGGTCAACATGTGAAAGCATTGACCTTGTATAGAAAAGCAAAAGAGATCCAGGAAAAACTTGGACTGGAAGTTGATTTAGCCCGCTCATATAATAACATCGGCTTTGTATTCGATCATCAAGGTAAATACGATTTGGCTCTTAGTTCATACAGAAAAGCAGAAAAGATACTTGAAAAACTAAAATTAATTCCTGAATTGGCAAGATCTCTTAATAATATTGGTGGAATCTATGAGTCTATAGGACAATTTGAAGAAGCACTGAAACTTTATCGGCAGGCGATTCATTTGCAAAAAGAAATTAAGCATGAGGTTGACCTGGCCTCTTCCTATAATAACCTAGCAGTGGTATATCAATCCTTGGATAATTATCAAAAAGCACTTAATTATTACGGGCAGGCGAAGGACATTGGCGAAAGACTTGGGCTAGAGAAGACTTTAGCGACTACTTACAATAACTTAGGAACTGCTTACTATTATCAAGAACGATTTGCCGAAGCGTTAGAATTGTATCGCAAGTCGGAGGATCTTCGTGCAAGATCCGGCGATGAAGTGGGTCTTGCCAATTCTCAAGGCAACCTTTCTTTGGCTTTTTACAGCATATCAAAGTTAGATTCATCAGCTCAATATGCCCAAAGAAGTATGCGATTGAATCATAACATCCGCCAGCGTACAAGAGCACGGACTGACCGCCATTTACAGATAAACAAAAGTCTCACTTCGGTCGAAGTGGGATTGCTCAGTGCTGCAGAGCTTGGAAAACCGACGCTGGCCTTTGAGATTGCAGAAAGCTCAAAAGCCCGCAGCTTGGCCGATCTACTGGTTGAAAAGTCGATTCTTAAACCGGATTTACCCGATCAGCTCGATGATGACTACGCCAACCTTAGTGCTCAAATGGAATTGTTGAATCATCGACTGCCTTCCGAAAACTCTGATGAAAGGAGGTCAATGCTGCTTTCTCAAAGAGACAGCCTTTATCAAGAACGGAAGATTCTGGAAGACATGATTAGAGAAACCACACCTCATTATGCAAGTCTGGTATATCCTAATGCAGCAAATTTAAAGGAAGTCCAAGCAGTTTTAAATGGTGATGAAACGATCATTGATTTTTTTGTTGGATCTGTTAAGACTGTTGCTTTTGTTATTACCCCATCAGAAATTCAAATGGTAGATTTAGGACATTCCCATATCCTAAATCAAATGATTGAACAATTTCAGAATGAATTTATTGAAGATCAGAAATTGGCCATAGAACGAGATGACCCTCTTTCACAGATGAAAGCAAACGACCAGTTCTTCGAAATATCTAGTAAGCTGTATGAAAAACTTTGGTCACCGATTGATGCAATGGGGCTTGAGGAAAATAGTAAGATCCTATTAATGCCGGATGGTTTTTTAAACTATATGCCCTTTGAATTGCTCATCAAGGACCGGCAACAAATGAATTACCAGGACTACCAATATCTTATCCGGGATCATGCGATCTCTTACTATCCGTCAGCCACTCTACTACACTTTGAAAGAACCAAGAAAAAACTGTTTGTGGAGCCCAATAAGGACTTCTTTGGTTTGGGAATTTCAGAATTTGAAAACAGTAATTGTGCTGGTGTTAGCAGTACTTATGGAGATTTGAGTGCCGTAGCGGCTTCAATAAAACAACTCGGGGATTTATTTGATGTGGGTCAAAGCACAATAGTTCTCAATGAGCAAGCTAACGAAAGTGTCGTCAAGTCCTTTGACTTTGCTGACTATCGCTATCTTCATTTCGCAACTCACGGAACAATCAATACCGAAATCCCTGATTTTAGTAGCTTACTTCTTCTACCTTACGGTCAAGAAGATGGCTGCTTAAATATGTACGAAATTTTCGATCTAAACTTTAATGCGGATTTGGTGACGATAGCGGCTTGTCAGACTGGATTGGGAAAACTGGTCAGAGGGGAAGGCATAGTCGGCTTTACCCGTGCTTTAATGTATGCTGGTACACCATCGGTAATTTTAAGCCTTTGGGAAGTGGCCGATGAATCGACGAATCAATTGTTTTTGGATTATTATTCCAAGTTGGCAAGCGATGGGTCGGATAAGTACGAGCCTCTGCGTGTTGCACAATTGAAAATGATCGAATCCGAAGAGTATTCCAATCCTTACTATTGGGCGCCATTTGTGTTTATTGGAGCTCCAAAGTCAAAATTATAAAGAGATGGAATTGTAAATTTATTAGTCTTTTTTCGATTCTATGTTTGTGTAATCAACATAAAATAAGAGCTAGCCATACTTATATCAGTTCAGCCTCTTCCACAAAATACATCTCCACAGCCCCTTTGTGTTTGGCCTCAATCTTCCCCCTGAACTCAAAGGAAAACCTAGGGTCATCTTTGATCAATTTATAGGTAAACTGGCTGATGTTGACTCTACCAGCTTCGCCGCTACTTTCCATTCTGGAAGCTGTATTGACCGTATCACCCCAAATGTCGTACTGGAATTTCTTGACACCAACAATGCCTGCAACGACCGGCCCCGTATGAATACCACAGCGCATCTCAAAAAATGGAGCATCTTTCAGTTGACGACTGGATTGACGGGAACGGATGAATCTTTGCATCTCCAGAGCTGCCAGAATTACATCTTGCGGGCTTGTAGACCGAGGTAGTTGAAGCCCCCCGGCCGCCATGTAGGCATCTCCAATAGTTTTAATTTTTTCAATGCCACATTTGGTAACGATTTCATCAAATGCTTTGAAGTAGACGTTGATTTCCGCAACTAATTCTTCCGGTGATAATTGTTCGGATATGGTAGTGAATTGTACAAAGTCAGTAAATAAAACCGTGACTTGGTTAAAATGACGGGCGGGAGAGGTGCCATTTTCCTTCAATTCTTCTGCAATGTTGGAAGGGAGAATGTTGAGGAGCAATTTGTCGGAACGTTCCTTTTCTTTTTGGATGACTTCCTTTTGTTGTTCGACCCGATTCTTTTCGGTGACCAGCTCCGCAGTCCTTTCGGTTACAGTTTGTTCCAATTCTGCCTGCCGTTTTCTTAGGTTGGTAGTTCGCCATTGGATCAAGGCAAAAACAAAACCAATGCTAAGGAGCGCGTAAAGAGAATATGCCCACCAGGTAAGCCACCACGGAGGACGGATCGTAAAAGGGTACTCGAAGATCTCACTCCAGATTTGAGCAGCGCCAATCGCTTTCACTTTAAAGATAAAATGGCCGTGAGGGAGGTTCCGATATTCCGCTTTAGTATCCTCGGTCAAAGGATTCCACTCATTTTCTAATCCGTCTAGCTGGTAAGTGTACTCAATTTTGTGTGGGGCAAACCAATCTACAGCTGAAAAATGGAAGGTAAGATTGTCCAGTTCATGAGGCAGGTTCAGGGTGTGGGGATAATTGTAAAAGGCCACAGTGCTGTCAAAAGACTGACTCAATGACTTTTCGAATGGGTATTTTTGTTTGGGGAAACCATCAGTAAGACTTCTAAAGTCTATGAATTCCTGAGCGATTTCTATATGGTTAAGGCCCACTTGTTGCGGTGGTTCGGTGGGCAACTGGAATTCGTCAAGATTTAACATGGTAAGGCCGTCAAGGGTGCCTAGCCACAAACGATTCTCTTCATCGATGCTACTACCATACCTGAGTTTTGGTTGAAGCAACCCATCTGACTTACCAAAATTAAATGATTGATATTCATTGGGGGACTCATCTAGCTCTCTTTCATCCTTTGATAATTTTGGGCTCAGAATTGTTAATCCCTTATCGGTACTGATCCAGATATTGTTTGAACGGTCAGGTTGTAGGGAATATATAACTTCATTGCTGTAATTTTTACTAATTGAGAAATAAGAAAACTCCCTTCCATCAAATCTACAAACTTCCCCTCGCCGCGATCCAAACCAAATATTTCCCAATCCGTCTTCTGCCATGCTTGTGATGGCGTAACTAGTTTGACTTTTTCCGATATCAAATAGAACAAAGTCCTTTCCATTAAACCGGCTGACCAGCCCCTGCCAACTACCCAACCATAGATTACCATCTTTATCCTTCATCATATTCCTAACCCCAAAAGTCAGGGAGCCGAATTCCCCCTGCGGAATGTATTGTTCAAAGTTTCGTCCATTATGACGAATGATGAAATCTTTACCAAAACCACCAAAAATGGAACGCCACAGATGGCCCTGCTCATCAAATAGCAGACTGTAGACTCTTTCAGGAAATTCTTGTTTTTTGAAGATTTGCTGAAATCGCACTCCATCAAATTTAACGACTCCCATATCCGCTCCAAACCATAACTCTCCATTTTGATTTTCTGCAATGGAGAAGATGGCACCAAAGGACAAGTTTTTTTGTGGATAGCTGATAAAATTTTTGCCATCATAGCGTATTAATCCACGCCACCCTCCAACCCATAACTCTCCTTTACTGTCCTTCAACATTGATAGTGCCTCCGACACATTGAGTCCTGCTTCGGGGCCAAACCTGACGAAACTGTTCGGATTATAGCGCATTACACCCTGGTCCGTTCCGCACCACAAATTTCCCCAATGATCCGTTGTCAAGGAACTAACCTGATTGGCAGCACCTTGTCTTTCAGCTATGTGCACAAAGTTTTTCCCATCATAGCTAATGAGGCCTCTATCAGAACTACCGAACCAGATGTTTCCTTGATCATCCTCGACAATGCTATTTATTGATGCGTCACTTAGGCCTTCGTTGGCAGTATAGCGGAAAAAATCAGTTCCGTCATAATGAACCGCTCCATAATTTGTACCAAACCAAAAGTTGCCTTGGCTATCTTCTAAAATGGCGTAGCAGCTCTTGCTGAAACCTGCTTTTTCATCGAACTGTATGAAGCTATTACCATCAAAATAATTGACTCCTCCAAAAGTAGTTCCAAACCAAAATTTACCATCCCTGGTTTCTAAAATGGAGACAACTTGCTGATGGCTTAGTCCCTGTTCCAAAGAATAGTGCGTGAAATTTTTTCCGTCGAATCGACTGGCACCCCCAAACGTGGTTCCAAACCAGATGTTTCCATCCAGGTCTTCAAAAATGGTATGGACAACATCCTCCAGTGCTCGGCCATGTATTAAAGTTGGGGTCACTCTAAAATGAGTAAAATTAGTTCCATCGTATTGAATAGCTCCATCTTCGGTTCCTATCCAGAGATTTCCCTTGCTGTCCTCAAAGAGAGCAATGATCCGATTGTCATTCAATCCGTGTTCGGTAGTATAATGAATGAAGTGGTGGCCATTATAAAATGTCAGTCCTTCCGCAGTCCCAAACCATAAATTTTGACGCCGGTCTTCTATAACAGCGTAAACTCTTGAAGAGAGTAATCCATCTAATTCAGTTAGATGAACCACATCGTACGTTGCATGATCCTTCGTTCTTAAGGGTAAGGCGAGTTCGGGTTTGGGGCATTGAACCACTACAGTTTTTCCTTTAGCGAGCGTCTCTGTAGGTAATGGTACACTATCCTGACCAGGAGTAGTGATGATTAACTCCTTATTGATCGATAAGACGGACGGGGCTTTAGCGATGTAGCGATTTGGGTGAGCTGGAACAACCAGGGCAGGTACGTCAGCTACTGCTGATGATTTATACGAAATTAAACTATCAATATTTCGCCACTCACCTATTGCCGGAATCGGCATGCCTGTACGAATAGTATCTCCTTGTTTAGAAATAATTACATCGCTGTCTAACTTAGACCTTTCCTCCAATAGTGATTCGTCAAGTGACTTATTCTCATTTGCACAAGCTGCTATTACCAGTGAAATAAAAAGCGTTAGTAGTGGTCTAAAGTGAGGCATTTTCAGGGTTTAATCGATAGTTGTCAACTCTACCAATATATGAATTTCCAGGCAATTCCCTTCTGTGAATAAATGTGAAGCATCTTGAAAATAGGAGAAATACAATTCAATAATGACTTCCAAGTTCTTAGACCTGGTGAATAACAATTCATGGATTGGCTTATAATGAAAAATAAAGGCCCTACTCATTCCTGAACATGATAGATAAATTTGTTGGTTGCCCGATGCGTTCGATCCCAATTATCTTTCTTTTCAAGTCTTCATCCTACACCTAATAAGAATCGAGCAGGAAGCAATCGTGCCGATGAATGAGTTGGAGGTGAAGGAGCGATTGCTTTAAACTTGTAGTCTCGGTATCCACTCGCAGACTTTGTTTTGGTATTAACTCCTCGAAAAGATAAAAAGTCCAACCAAAGTCAGCAAGCCATTCAGCAAAATAGTTTCGTATCCGAATTGATAACCGAACCAATTGCCCGAATGGCGGTCGAGGACATAGGAAATAGCCGGCGCTAACAAGCAGACGGCAGGAATCCATCGGTCGTTCACCTTTCGTTGGGTAAAAATGCCGAAAGTAAATAATCCGAGCAGGGGTCCGTAGGCGTAGCCCGACACTTTGATAAAAGCACTGATTACGCTTTGGTCGTTGATGGCCCGAAAAACTATGATGAACAGAAAGATCAACAGAGAAAATCCGAGGTGGACCAGCCTGCGTATCCGGGGGTTATCCGGGCGAGCGGATTGATAGCCGAGAAAATCGATGCAAAAGGCAGTGGTCAGACCGGTGAGCGAAGAATCTGCCGAAGAGTAGGCCGCAGCGGCTATGCCAA
>JANQRV010000169.1 GCA_028284395.1 Saprospiraceae bacterium | reverse complement strand
AACAAATGCAACCGCTTCGCTTTTTACCCGACTCAAAGAGGCGGGTCGCATGGAACTTTTTTAATCATTCTGTTTGGTGAACTTTTGATGAAAAAAGTTTATGCTCATTTCATCTGTTGAAGGTTTTCATTTCTAATATCACAAAGATCAGAGAATGTGCCGGTGGCTGCTACTCCTATTGTTGCCAAAAGGAGGAATATTGTTGCACTTCGGACAATGGCGTCTATAAGTCTTATTTTGGAATAACCGGATCGGATTGATTACAGGGGTCTTGGTTCAATAATTTTGACAAGGAAGTATACAATGCCGGCAAAAGCTTTCGAAAATCCTCCGGTCGTTCAAAAAAGGTTTCTACACTCACCGAAAAAAACTCGGCATAGTTCTGTGCTGCATAATCTCTCAAAAGCAGTTGCTCTTTCTTTCGGAGGATTTCCATCTTGCGCATTGCTTGTTCGTGCCAATCAATCAAGGATTGAGTATCCATGAAGCGCGAGGAAAGATCCCGGAATTTATTCTCATATTTAAGACAATGTGCCACCTCGTGTAAAGCAACGTTGATCGCATCTTCCTCCACGACAAATCCCTGCACGACATGAGGCCAGGAAAGGCTAATGATCTTTGTCCGGAAATTGGCGTCACCAAGAAACAACTCCTGCTCTCGTCCTCGGTAGGTGTAGGGCCGCGGTGCCACCTCAATGGTATTGAAATGGCGATAGACAAAGTGTCGGAAGCCAAAAGTAATCTGGATAATGGCGCTGCCGATCAAGACTTTCATCTCATCCGTTACCCGTTCAAGTCGACTCGGTTTGAAAGTTGTCAGTTTCAGCAAGATGAAGAGTCGAAACAAGAATTTATCCTTGTTCTTGTGATTCAACTTTCGAAAGTAGGGTGAATATTTCAGGAGCACCTCCGAATAAGACGGTGGGATGGAGGGTGGAAAGCGCCGGTACCAATTGATCAACAACCATTCTGCAAACATAGTCCGATTCTAAGGGTATCACTAAATCTACTAAAATACCTATAAACAAAAACAAGGCCGCCACCAAAAAAGATGCTCGAGGCACAATTCTGAGGCGGGCTCCACCGATCATGAATACCCCAAAAGTTCCATCTAACCCATACAATTAGCGGGGATATTCCCCATCACACTCGCATGCATGTCCATTCAGCCATCAGTATCGACAAAAACCTAAATTAAATCGCACATTTATAATCAAATAAAAATAGTGTCATTCTCTAATTTATTTGCGTTATAAATCTTAATTTTGGGGCATGAAGAAAGCACTTTTCTTATTGGTATCCGTAGCCTTCGCCTGCAATACCAATAAGAACCTAAAACCCAATAATATAGCCCCTCCTTTCAACATTCTCGAATCTTATCGCTACATCCAATCGGGTGGTCCTTCCGGTACTAAGACTACAGTTTTTCGCATCGTACTGGAAAAACCTTCTTCGAGCTACAGCTTTGAGCATTTGTGGATTGAAGGTCAAAAATTGAGCCTACAAGCTCGGGAAGACGACCGCCGCATCGCTCTGCGAGCTAATCTACAGAAGTTGGAGGCCAACGAAGTGCAAGATCGATCCAAACCACGCATTTCTTTTCCCATCGCGACGGAAGCTTTGGGACTTATCAGCTATCGCGATGGGAAAACATTAAAGTATTTCGAATTACATACCTGCCCCCTTAAAAAATAAGACTACAAACTTAGATACCATACACCTATGCAACACCAAATAAGAACCATCCTTGCGTTGCTCGCAATTGGGGCAGTCGTCCTTTTTATTTTTGGCTCCCGAATACCCACCACTGAAACCAACCGATTTTTAGACTATGTCGCCAAAAACGATCGGCCGGACCTGGTCGCCGAACGCGATTTTCTAATGACCATGAACCCCAAACTGGGAAGACCCACCCCAGAGAACCTCTTTCCCATCTACCAGAAAATCCAGGGGCAAAAAAAAATCGGCCTTCGATCTGTTCCCAATGGTTCTGAAAACTGGGAAAGCCGTGGTCCTGACAATGTTGGCGGACGCACCAGAGCCATCCTGGTAGATATGCGCGACACCACGGGTAATACCGTTTGGGCTGGGAGTGTTAGCGGAGGGCTATGGAAAACCACCAATTTTCTTTCCTCAGATGCAAGTTGGCAACCAATCGACGATTTCTTTCCCAGTCTTTCGATTTCCGCGATAGTCCAGGACCCGGACAACCCGGAAAGAATGTACTTTTCTACTGGTGAAACTTATAATGAACGTATTGTGGTGGGTACATCTTCAGTATCCCAAGGATTCGGCCTCTGGGAATCTTTGGATGGTGGCGATACATGGAATGTCTTTCGAAATGATTTTGCCCAGCTTAACTATGGTTACGATCTTGAAATCGATGTCAATGGTGATCTCTATTACGGTACCAACAATGGTCTCTTCAAGTTTTTCAAAGAAGGCGGATGGCAATATGTACTTGGATCATTGGTTCCCGAAGTAGATGCCTTCATTGTTTCCGACTTGGAAAACAGCAGTGACGGCACGCTGTACGCTACCATTCACGGAAGTCTAAGCAATGGTGCGTCCGGCCAAATATTTAAATCATCCGGTGAGAACTTGGGCAATCGAGGTAATTGGACCGAAATCACACCGGATCCATCCAATGTGTATTACAGAATCGAGATTGACATTGCACCTAGCAACCCAAACCGCATTATCGCGCTCTGCCAAGAATTAGGTAGCACCGATGTGACTCATATCTTCCGATCCGACAATGCTGGAGAATCATGGCAGCCCCTTCCCGTTCCTACCATCGTTGATCTTGAAGCCGATTCTCTGGATCGGCCCGTCTTTACCCGTGCACAAGCCGTCTACAATCTCATTGCCAGGTTTGATCCGAATGATCCTGACATTATATACATCGGAGGAATAGATCTATGTAGAAGTACGGATGCCGGACAAAGTTGGCAGCAAATCTCCGTCTGGGCTTTGAGTCGTGCCGAAAGAGGTGAAGGTTTTGTCAGCGGCAATGTCGTACATGCCGACCAACACGTCATCGAATTTCTTGGGGGAAATTCTTCTCAAGCGATCTTTGGTAACGATGGTGGCATTTACTATTCTGAAGACCTAGACCAGACCGAAAGGAACCCTATTTTCATCGAAAAGAACGGAGGGTACCTTGTCACCCAATACTACGCCTGTGCCGCCAATGACTTTGTAGAAACGGAATTTTTACTGGCGGGAGCACAAGACAATGGGACACACGGTTTTTTAGAGGAGGGCCTCAACGACGAGAACGTATGGTTTGGGGGCGATGGTGGCTACTGTTTTTTTGCCCAGGATGACAGAACTTTCATTTTTTCCAACCAATTCGCAAATGTCTATTCCTGGAATCCAGAAACGGAAGAATTTACGATCATCCTCAATGAAGACGACTTTGGACGGTTTATCAATCCCATTGATTACGATCCAGAATGGGATGTTCTAATTACGCCAAAAAATGAAAACTTTGTTTACACCATAACTGGCGCCAGCACTACTGAGCCAGTAAAGGATTCTATAGCATTTTCCTTTGGTTTCATCCCGTTCCAGGTCACCGTCAGTCCCTTCAATACAGACTTAGATAACTATAACGTATTTGTGGCCGCACTAGATGGCAGACAAGTCAAAGTATATCGGATTGAAAATGCATTGGGTAATGCACCCAATGTCATTGATATCTCTGGTGAACAACTACCGGCCGGTTATGCCTCCTCTCTCCGAATTGGTGAGAATGATTCTACGATCATCGTCACCTATAGCAACTATGGAGTAGAATCCGTTTGGCGTACAACCGACGACGGTCAGAACTGGAAAAACGTTGAAGGTGATTTGCCCGATTTCCCCGTTCGTTGGTCGCAAACCGACCCCGCCATTCCGAATAAAGTTTACCTTGCCACTGAAATGGGCGTCTGGTTTACCAATGACATCAATGCAGAGAATGTAGACTGGGAACAAGATAAAACGGGCTTGCCTAATGTACGGGTCGACATGCTTCGCCTGCGCACAAGAGATAACACACTGCTAGCCGCTACGCACGGTCGCGGGTTATTCAGCCGGGTGCTGTCTACTCCTACCTGCTCGACGCTGCAAGTGACGGCCTCGGTTGTTCAGCCTGATTGTACGGGCCAAGACGGCAGCATTCGGCTACAGGTTGAAGGAGCTAATGGAGATTTCACCTACGCCTGGTCGAATGAAGCAACAACAGATTCCCTGACATTGCCTGCAGGCGATTATTCCGTAACCGTCACAGACGCCATTGGCTGTGTATTCACTAATACTTACACCATTTCGGAGCCGGATTCCATAGGAGCCGAATTCTCTTTAACGGAAGGCCTAACCAGTTCGGTAACCGCCCAGGTAAGTGGAGGTACGCCCCCTTATACCTACCAATGGTCGAACGGATCGATCACCGAAACTGCATCTGATCTGCGTGCCGACACTTACACCCTGACGATCATTGATGCCAACGGCTGTATTGCCCTTTTCAACATCGAAGTTACCACTACGGCCAATTGCCCTTCGGTATCGATTATTGCCGAGCTTCAGAATATCTCGTGCTTCGATGCCAACGATGCTTCCATTCAAGTAGAAGTAGATAGTGCGCATGGCCAAATCAGCTACTTATGGTCGACCGGAGATACCACCAGTTTTCTGGCTAATCCGGCTCCGGGTAGCTACTCCATTACTGTAACCGATGCCGCCAGGTGTGAAGTTGTAGAACGTTTCAACATCCGGGAACCGGACCCTATCCTGATCGATTTCGCAGACAGCATCGATACCACGAGTACGTTGACGGCCATTGTCATGGGAGGTACTCCTCCTTACAATTATGAATGGTCAAATGGAGCGACTACTTCAACCATTTCGGAATTAGTGGCTGGCGATTACGAAGTAACGATAACGGATGCCCAGGGCTGCCAGGGTGTCTCCTCCATTGCAGTGACCACTACTACGAGTACCGTCGCCCCTGCCTTGGCAAGTGAGATTACCATTTTCCCCAATCCTACTCATGATTTTTTGCGAATACAGATGCAAGAGCACACAGACTTGCAGAGGATCGAAATCTACAACATGGCGGGACAGAATCAACTCCATCACCGCATTGCTTCACCCCGGTTTCAAATAGATGTCCGGAATTTTGAAAGTGGTGTGTATTTGATACGTTTTATCGATGAGGGTCGAGAATTTACCACCATGTTCGTCAAGCAGTAACGTATGTTATTTAGTAATACGTAGGTATCACTCTTTCGCGATGATGACCTTCTGAGTCATGCGTATGCGGTCGCTAGAAATTCGAATCAAATAAGTGCCGGCATAAACGGTCTGTACATCAAAATAGGCAATGGTCATTCCCCGTTTGATGTCAGCACTCTTTACAATCTTCCCGGATAAATCCAAGAGGTCGATTCGATAGTTCTCTTCTACCAATCCGCCAAACTGAATGGCCACCAAATCGGACGCGGGATTGGGAACGATGGAGACAGACAATGGTTCGACGATGCCATCCTCTACCTTGGTTGTCAATGGTTCGTAAACCACAGTGGATTCACTGACCGACGACACCAGTCGATTAGACGACAGACCATAGAAGGTAGGGCCTACCACATAAGGATAAGCTGAGTTCCAGTTTTCATCAACCGTTGCGAAATATGCATAAATTCCATCTGGATATTCCGGGGTTACGCAAAAGCGTCCATTGTGTTCATCCAGATAGTCGGGCTGGCCGGGACGTTCGACGTATTCATAGTCTTCCCGAAAATATCCCAGGAAGTAAGGATCTGCCACATTGGGGCCATCATCTACATCTGTACCGTCCGCCCAGGTCGTTCGGGTAGTGATGTCGCGCAATTGATAACTGGATTTTATCCTCACAATGCCACCGGTACCATCCGGATTTCGAAAGCCATAAGCACCGTAGATTGGGAAGCCATCGTAGGCAAATCCGATGAGCGGTGCATGACTGGTGCTATCGATGGCATATAAGCCATCCGCATCATAAAGATTGCAAACATCCGATACGACCTGCAAGTCCAGTTTGAATGCTGATGGGTTCTGATGGTGGTGGTAATTTCCCATCGCCGGATGCGCTTTAGAACAATCAAAACCCGCCATTTCAGCCGGAATTGCGTCTCGGTTCCAGGATGATCGTGACTGCGGGCCACCCGGACAACGTGGGTTCCCGGGACCACCGCAAAGAGTATTGGTATTGGAATTCCAGCCCACACCATCTCTGTAATCAAAAAGGGCCACGCCATTGATAAAAATGCCGATGTTGCCACCGGTTGTGGCAATCGGTGTTCCGGTGTTTTCAAGGGGATGTAAGGGAATTCTAAAAATGGCATCTTGATTTTCCGCTAAGGATGGATTGCGGTCGAGGAAAGGTCCTGTCGGATAAGCGGGTATGCCGTTGGTGGACACATAGACAAAATCATCGGAATATTCTACTTTCTGGCAATTGTAAAGAATGCCATTGTCGATCGGCGTCGAATTTCCACGAATGTAATAGCTCCCGGTCTCCGTAGTATTTTGAAGCCAGGACGTGATCGCTGGGCTCAATTGAGCCCAAACGGATAGGCTCACGGGAAAGAAAGCAATGGTAAGGATCAGTTTTTTCATCGGTAAATTAAGTTTCAAATCTCATTTTTTTTGCAAGATCAATCGTTGAATGTTCTGCCGAATACCATCGGATGCTTTCAGCAGGTAGATCCCGCTGGGATGATCTCCTACATTGATTAGAGTGGTAGCAGCTCCGGGCAATAAGGTCTTCTGCAGAATGGATTGTCCCCACAGGTTCAAAATTTCTACCTGTCGGGTGTATTCTCTTCGGCTCTTAAATTCAACTAGGAATAGGCCATCGTTAGGGTTTGGGAAAATGTCTGCCACCAGATCCGGATCATATCGTAATTGAACGGACACTGTTTCAGAATCGGGTGTGAGGGGGTCGGAAGCAGCGTCAAATTCTTCAGAATTAATAAGACCATCACCATCCGGATCATCATCCGGTCCGTAGACATAAGTCAGCAACTCGCTAATTTCCCATGCATCCTCCAAACCATCCTGGTCTACATCTGGGGCCATTCCTAAAAAGTTGGGGTGATCGGGGTTGATAGAGGGCATATTAGCGGCCACGTCTCTTAAATGATCCCTCAGTGCCACTTTAAGGGTCCTGGTCATTTCCGGATTTTCAGCGGCTATATTGTTGTTTTCTTCAATGTCGTTTTCCAGGTCATAGAGGTAATCAACACCAGAATGATATTCCGCTATGTATTTGTAACGATCCGATACCACGGTAGATCGAGGTTGCTTGGCGGGGTTTCCGTAATGTGGCGAATGAAAAAACAGGGGTGAAGATCGCGTCAGTCGTCCTCCGGAGAAGAGTGGAGAGATATCAGCACCGTCCAGATCTTCCGGCAAAGGAGCCCGACTTCCGGTCAGTGCCGCTATGGTCGGGAAAAGATCATAACCAATCACGGACTCGGAGCAATAAGTTCCAGCCAGGACACCGGGTCCACGAATGATCAAGGGTACCCTTATACCTCCCTCGTACAAGAGGGTTTTTCCACGGCGTAAAGGAAGATTACTGGATTGATTCACCTGAGCACCATTATCCGACATAAAGATCACGTAGGTTTGGCTGGTGATACCGAGATTTTCGATTTCTTCAAGTAATCTTCCAAGCGCCTCATCCAAATCTTTGGTCATTCCCGCATACTCGATATTGTCGTGGATGTTTCCAGGTATCTTAGCACTAAAAAAATTGTAAGATCCCTGGGTCGATTCAACCAGTGTATGAACAGCATAATGTGAAATCTGCAAATAAAAGGGCACCTGATCTTCCACGGCGCTTTTCATAAAGGCGATTCCCTTATCGGTCAGGGCATTGATCTTTTTAGGATCGTTTTGAATGCTTTCGCCATCAAGGGCATTGCCGTCATTATTACTGGTATTACCATCACCGTCATCAAAACCATGATCTGCGGGACCACCACCACCGAGGTGCCATTTTCCGTAGTGAGCGGTGCGATAGCTAAGACCCAGTGCCTGTAGCCATTCTGCAATCGTCGTATCATCCGATGGAATGACTTGGTTTGTAGCAGGAGGGATCAATAACTCGTCCGTAGGAGCGTCATTTCCCGTTTCCGTAAATTGGTTACGGGCGGTACTCTGGCCAGTTAGAATACTGCAGCGCGTCGGCGAACATTTTGGAGCGGGCGCATAGGCATTGGAGAAAGTCATCCCTTGACCAGCCAACATTTCCAGTACCGGGGTTTCATAAAAATCGCTAACCGAACCATCTTCGTTGGGGTCCATCAAGACGGAAGAGCCAGTCCAACCCATGTCATCGGCCAGCACAAAAACGAAGTTGGGGGCTTGAGCAAATAATTTGCATGTGAGGCAAAGGGAAAAGACCAATAAGCTGAGTTTATTCATGGCTACGTTTTTCTTATCTAGGAACTTGATGTTCGGGGTTAAAGACAAAGGATCGATCGTCTAAAGTTAGGAGAAATGCAATCAAATCTACTTTTTCATGGGCGGCTAAAGACATTGGCTTGCTTAGTTCTTCTGCAGTTGTTGCATGCAGCGCAACTCCGGCCGTATAATGATTAAGCACTTGCCGCAATTTTCGAAAACGCCCATCGTGCATGTAAGGAGGAGTGAAGCTTAGGTTTCGAAGGGATGGAATTTTAAATAGTAACAGATCTGATTCTTGCCCGGTTACCCTCCATTTTCCAAAATCATTCAGTGTAGTATCTACGGGCAATCCATTATTGGCGAATCCCCCGTTAGAGAAAAGCGGCTCCGTATGACAACTGTTGCAATTCCTTTGAAACAACAAATAACCGCTTTGCTCCTGTTCCGTAAAGCTGGTCATTCCTGCTTTTACTTGATCGTATTTAGAGTTGGCGGAAACCAACGTCAATTGAAATTGAGACAGTGCCTTCAATAGGTATTCTCCGGTAATTAAGCTATCCTGAAAGGCCTGATAAAAGGCATTTGGATATTTTGGGTCATTTTGCAATTTATCGATGACATTTGGAAGACGCTCTCCCATTTCCTTCGGATGAGAAATGGGGGCCAAAGCTTGCATATCCAAATGATTAATGGCACCATCCCACATAAAAGTCCGTTGCCAGGCCAGGTTAAAAAGCGCCGGGGCATTGCGTTGGCCAATTTCATCATTGATTCCGTGACTCAAGTCGTGATCAGTATGTGCAAAAGCATTGAAGGGAGAATGACAAGATGCGCACGAAATACTTCCATCTGCAGATAAAATCGGATCGTAAAACAAAGCTCTCCCCAAAGTGATTTTCGCTTTGTCCAACGGATTGCGTTCAAAATTATAGCTAGGGAGAGGAAAATAATCCGGATATTCTAAAAAGGTATTTCGCCCATGAAACGATGAGAATGCCCGCCAAGCCAGGAAAAGCAATAGAGAAACTTTCAACTTCACGCTCATAAAGAAAACATTTTGGATGTCAATCCTGCAAATTCCAGGGCCTCCTGACTTGGACTCATGATTTGGTAGGTCTTTCGCAAATCTATCTGTTTTAAGATTGCCCCGAGCTCGACTTTGATCGATGGGACATCACCTGCTGGTACATTTAGTTGGACTTGCTGTAACGTATTGAAAGGATGCTGATATCCTCCGATATGGAACTGAAAACGATTGTTTCTAGCTGGACACAAGTTAGCTACACCTTCCAATTTGAAATTGATGTACCCACTTTGCCAGGTCCAATACATCCCCTTGGTAGGATCTAAATCCCCTCCAAAAACTCCGGAAACGCTGGTCAAACTGTCAACACCAATATTGAACAGCACTTTATTGAACGGGATTTCATCAGCATTCCATTCGATGGCCAATGGCTCTGCTTTTTCGGCATCTAATAGAAAGTGTTTCGGTTCAATAGACTTCACCACTTTCTCATCTTGTAGGAACCGAACATTGGAAATGTAACATTTGATCACTTCAAAGGAAATGCTGTCATCAATCGCAGAGCAGAAATATTTCCCACCTAATTGTACGGGCTGATCATCCAACACCAGATTAAAATTGATTTGCCGATTTTGGGGACCGGGATGGTTCAGACAACATAAACCATTCAACAACAATATTATAAAACAGGAACAAACTAAAAAATTCATCTTTTACTTCTCTTGAGTTGTATATTCAATATACCTAAACAAGAAAAGGCAATAATTCATAAAATGCCGCACAATTCAACGAATGAATTGCAAGTTTAAACTAAACCCAACAAGTATTCAATCAGCTACCTTACACATTGTAGCTGATTAGGCAATTCACCATTCAAGCGAGGTCGGAATCGACTGCGCATTGTTAAAAAAGTTATTGGGATCCCATTGCTGTTTCACCGCCACCAACCGGTCGAGGTTTTCTTGAAAATAGAGCCGAAGAGCCCCCTGCCTGCCCAGCAAGTCGTTCAAGTCCGAATCGCAATAATTATAGTAGCAGCCATCTACGTTGCCGGTAGGGTCATATAGCGGGTTGGGAGTACCGCCCGTCGCGGCATAGACATCGCCGTAGAAATCTCGCATCCATTCGAGGTGAGCCTGGTCGTTCTCTTCTTTGGCCCAGTAGGTCTGATACTGAAGTTTCATGATGGAACTACGTTGGGCAATCGCGGTATCACTCGTTCCAACAAGATTAATTCGTCCACCGTAACTGTCGATCTGCAATAAGCTTTGTTGCATGTCTGCCAATTCCAATCCGGTCGGCAATCGATGCAAATGATTGTAAATGGCCAAGACCTGATCCGATGGAAATGCCTTACGCATATAAGCCGATTTATATTTCCCACGATGATTCGGTCCCGAGCCATTGAGGGTTTGAGCAGCTTCGTAGTAGGTGTATTCAATCGTTTGACTGGAACTAGGATGGATCAATGCATTACCATGACCTAATATGGGTTGACTGGGCAATCGATGCGATGCGATGCCGGATAATTCCTTCAATTGGCCATCGACCAATGCCCGGGCCGCCCCCTGATCCAAATCATCGGTTACAGCAGTCTGAATCACCAGTTGAATTTCCTGATTAGCAGCGTGCAATAATTTGAGCAGCCCGAACTGATGCCAATCCGTGTAGGCCGAGAAATCGGCATACCAATCCAGTAACTCCTGTAAACCATTGACGCTCAAAGAAGCCCAATCAAAGGCCACCGTCGTCAATAACGCCCGGTGCGGCACCGTCGGTAATTCTTTAAAATAATATCGAGTAATCACCCCGAAGTTGCCGCCACCACCACCGCAACTAGCCCAATACAAGTCTGCCTCCGCTGCCAGGGAGTCCATGGATACATAAACCGGAAAGGCAGCTTCTCCGGCAAATGGCTTGACGACCATTTCAACTCCGGTGAGCCAATCTACGGTAAGCCCATTCAAACGTGATAAAAGCCCATAACCACCACCACAAATATGCCCTCCTAAACCAACGGAATAACAAGATCCGGCCGGTAATACCTTTCCAAAATCCCGGAATAGCGTTTTGAACGCACTCCAATTCGTCCCGCCAGACCCCAGATAGAAGCCTCGCTCGGCGTC
>JANQRV010000167.1 GCA_028284395.1 Saprospiraceae bacterium | reverse complement strand
CCGGAATCCACTGCGCAAAGCGCGGTGTAAGGCCTTCTTTTCCTCTTTCGCACTTGCAAATTGAGCACTGACCCCGTTGGGATCCGGAGTCGGCGGTGCGGTGTCCGTAGCCAGACCAAAGCGCTCCAATTGGATCGGATTGATCTGAACAACCGTTTCCTCGCGTTGCGCAGCATTGCGGAGCGGAAAAAAACTTAAGTGCACGATTCTTTGGTACTCAGGTGTACCTATGACGGAAGGTAAAGTGCTGAGAGATTGGCTAAAAGTAGTACTCAGAGATTGATCGGGCGCCAAGACCAGCAATAACAATTCCGGGTACCGCTCCTGGTCTCCCTGGTTGACCGCGGCCGGTTCGTAATCGATGGTAAAGGAACCGTCGGCAGCAGTAAGCGCCGAGCCGAGCCGACCTCCGGCCGGAGCCGTCAAAGCCCACTGACCGTCTTCATTCTCGTCGGTAGCAGCGTAAAGGCGCAATATGATCTGACGTGCCCATTGGAGCATTGGGTGATCACTGCCATCATTGGATAATAATTCTTCAAGGTAAGGTGGTATGGGTGAGTTTGGACGATCATTGCCGTGGGAAACATCAATGTTATTGCCACTCATCACGTAATCCACATCGTACAAAACTGCTACTAAATTCACGATGCCCTGTTGCGTACCTGTCCGCAAGATTTTACCGCTGAAGGTGTTCATAATTCTTTGTTTTTGGGAGATTTACGGTAATGTGTTATCGAAGTTTAGCTCAGGAAGAATTGGCCGAAACACTTCTATACCATACGAAAAAAAGCGCATTTTGTTGCACGACCCTCCCCAATAACGGCACGTTGTGGGTAGAAACGGTACATCGATTGCGAATCCTTTTACTAGCTTTATGCTACACCAAATCATTGTCCACTTAAAGAATGTACCATGCATAAATGCCAGGCAATCATTTTTCTCTGTTTTACAGTGTTACTGGGCGGATCCTGCACGACCAACAACGGGGAAGAAATGGCCGAAACGAAGGACCCGAAGTCGATTTTTGAAGCCGATGATACCAGACCCCGGTCCGAACAAATATGGTCGCTGACCGCCCGGGGCCAAAGTGCAGGGGCCGATACCCTTACCTGGGTTGCCGGTCGGCCGCTCACCGTCCGGGCACCTTATCTTTTGCAAAGCCCCAAATTTGCCATTGACCCTTTAACCTATTACCGATTGGATTTTACCGCTCAAACCGCCGCTAAAGCCATGTGGGCCATGGTCTTCTTCGATAGCCTTGACCAGGTCCTGATGGCGGATGTCTATTCGAGCTTTGATCCCAATGATTCTTTTGAAAAGCATACCTATTACCTGCAATCAAAGACCAATGCCGCTACCGCGCAATTGTGGATCAGGCCAATAGAAGACAGCACTTCGGTACAATTGCAACGAGTCCGCATCGGGCCGGATAACAACCCGCAGTCGATCATTGCCTGGGCCGACAGCATCTATAATACCATGCCTCCCCTCGGGAATATTTCCATTCCCTTGGATAATCGGGACGAATACTTGCCTAAAACCATGCTGGCATTAGAAAAAGGCACACCACTGCGAATTGTTATGCTGGGCAATTCCATCATCAATGATACCGGCAATTCAGGGTGGGAGCAATTGCTGCACAAACAATACCCGGGCGCCGATGTGAAAGTAATCACCTCGGTTCGGGGTGGAACCGGCTGCTGGTATTACCGCGAAAACAACCGGATCGATACTTTTGTCCTGCAATACGAACCGGACCTGCTGGTCATCGGGGGCATCTCTCACCGGGAAGATACGGCAGCGATCCGGAGCGTGATCGATCAGGTGCGGGCCAGGCGAAATGCGGAGATCCTGGTCATGAGTGGCCCGGTTGGAAGGCAGGGAGATCCGCGCAGCAACTCCGCTTTCACCATCCCTCCCGATCCGGCCAGCTTCCGGCTCCAATTGAAGCAAATGTCGGCCGACGCAGCAGTAGCCTATTTCGATATGCAAACAGAATGGGGAAAATACATTCAAGCCTCCGGAAAACCCTACGATTATTATTTGCGTGATCCGGTGCACGCCAATGCCCGGGGGCGGCAAGTATTGGCAAGGCTGCTAACGACTTATTTCGAGGCTCAATAAATTCGGTTGTCCATCACCTCATAAATGGGATAGTTTACTCGTCCTGATCGGTTGGTTTTGCAGCCGTTCAAATGGGTGAAAAAATTACCGCCAACCCGTTTTGCAGTAAGATTTCTTCTTGCAAAACCGACTGGCTGTTCACTTCCAATTCGCGAATTTTCACTTTGGTATCAGTTTTTAAAGATTCATCATGGGAGTATATCTTTGCCTGGTAAGTGGTAGCCGGATCCAGAAAATCGAGACGAAGGGATAGGGCGTGCGCTTTGGTTCCCGTAAGAACACCAAGGTACCAATCATTGCCACTTCTCCGGGCAATTACGGCCAACTCACCGGGATAACCATCAAGGACCCGGGTATCCTCCCAAACGGTGGGCACCTGCTCATAAAAAGTGAGATCGGGAATCTCCGGTATACCGGACTCCGCTCCACCGGCTCCCCCTTTTTTACCCGGAGAGCCAACGGGGCGGTCGTACCAAAACAAAAACTGCCAAGGGCTGTAGATACAAATAGTTTTGGCCATCTGGGACGTGTGAGACCCCATCTTGTCCGTAACTCTTTCCGCAAAGTAGCAGTTGGTCTGATCTCCGGCTCCGGCAATCATTCTGGTAAAGATCGTGTTGATGACCATATCATTGGGGGTGCTCTCTTCATCTCCCCGAATACCTTCTTGAGTCATCAGGTTCGGATACGTCCGGGAATAGCCGGTCGGCCGGTATTCATCGTGGATGTCGACCATCAATTGATGGTCAGCAGCTTTCCTTACGGCTTCGTGCAACCAGCTGGTCCATTCCTGGGGCCCCACATTTACAAATCCGTATTTCACGCCCGCTATGCCCCACGATTGCAATAAGGGCAAAACTTCATCCAGTTGCTTTTCAAGGGCACGCCGGTTGACGTACAATATAACTCCGATGCCCCGTTGCTTAGCATAATCAATGACCTCGGGCAAATCCAGTGGCCCCGGCGATCGGTTGGGGTCTACCGTAACCGTGGTCGCATCGGAAGCATCGTCATATTCACTGCCGTACCACCCGGCATCAAATTCTATAAATTGAAGATTGTGCTTGACTGCGAAGTCCACACACGCCTTACCTCCCTGGGTGGTAAGGGTCACTTCTCTGATCACCTTACCCGGTTTGATCCAGGAAGTATGCTCAATTTTATTCGGTTCATTTAGATTGAGCAATAGGAAATTATTTTCCAACAAATGGGCAGGCCGGTTAGCAGCCATAATAAAGCGCCAGGGAGTATGAAAAGGGCCTTCGCGTTTTACGTCTCCCGCCAATTGCGCTTTTAACACCCCTGTACCGGCCTTTTCAGGGATCAACCGCATTCTGGCATAGTCCACCAAAGCCGCTTCACCAATGGCCACAAACAGCGAATCCGTATACTGAATCAGCATCGGCCTCTCTTTGGCCTCCCGTATTTCGGATGTGCCGACCTGGTTAATTTCACTTTGTGCCCGGTTCGACACCCACGCCACGGCATCGGCAGGAAGAGGAAACTCGGTCAACTCGTCCGTGATGTGTATGCTGTCTCCCCGACTGTCAAATTCGTAGCGCAGGGCAACTCCTTCTTCATAGGCCCGAACGCGCAAGGCAAACGGTTGGCCGCCCCCCTTAAAGGTCACCAAAGCCTCCCGGTAAACATCCGGATATTCGGCCCGCTCGCCGTACACCGGCTGCCAGGAAGTGCTGATGGAGCTAGTGACTACTTCCGCAATGGACATGCCTTGAGCAGTATCCAAACTGTCCGAAAACTCAAACCCCAGGGCGGCATCAGTAATAATTGGCTTTCCCTGAAAACGGATGTTGTAACGAAGAGCCGAATCTTCCCCATCCGCATGCAATGTAAAAGTAAAGGAGTCGTTCGGGCTCGCCAACACTACGCTATTCTTTTTCGAGCAACTGTTTAGCGATATCGCAAGCAAAATAATGCAGGAGAAGGTCAATGCAGTTGTCTTATTCATGTTGATTTTTTCTAGTTTTGAATTGTATCTGTTGCTCCGTTGTACTTCCCATTTTCATACAAAGAAATCTACTTTGCCGATTTCTTCGTCTAAACCCAAGATTTACATCGGCCCAAATCTACCTTTAGAAAATGGGTAAAGGGCGAATCCAAGATACAGGATATCGCCCAACAAAAATTGATGATTTATTCAAGCATCAATGACCATGTCATTCATCACCGTTGCAGTAATGACTTTTCCGGGTTCCACCATGGTCCCTTCTCCAGAAAATTTCCCGGTATAGGATTGCTCCAAACCGTTAAGTGGTATTTGCTGTCCATCTACTGCCTGGACAGAAACCAGTTCGATGGTAAGGGATGCGGGATGATTGTAAGTAGCCGGAGAAATGGACTTAATCCGACCAATGGCGTGTGCACCAGTTGTTACAACTACCCTTTTCTCCGCAAAGACATTGACTTTTACCTTCATTTGGACCAATTGCCCTACCGTCATTTGATCAGTCCCAATTCTTTCTGCCGTTTCTAAAAGAATGCTGGTTCCGGCAGTAATCGTCACTTTTTTGAACGCAGGGAGAAGGACTACATCGTTTGTATGGGCAATTAAGACGTTTTGCATGGGACAAAGAACAGCCATTATTGCTAGTGCAATTAGAGATTTTTTCATGATTTTCGTATTAAAATTTAAGGAAATGTTTTGGAATAAAATGGTAGATACTAGGAAAGAAATGGAGCGTTTGAATTAAGCATCAATCTTGATATCGTTTACTACTCTGGCACTCAAAACAGTGCCGAATTTCGCTACAGCAGGACCTCCGCCACAGCAACAATTCCCTTTTACAGTGTGGGGTATGCTCCGCAGATTCACTCGTTGTCCATCTACAGATTGTACGTTTTCCACCGTAATGACCAATTTACCGCAACGATCTTTCTTTTTACAGCCTTCGCAGGTTTTCTGGACGTCTTTGACCCACCCTTCAGCAATTGAACCAGCAGCGATCAGCACCTTGCCGTTCACCGTAACATTGCTTCTTACGGTGAATTCAACGGCATTGCCTACTTCTACATTATCCGAAGAGATTTCGTCGTTGAGCTGAACGCTAACGGCAGTTCCCGCTCTTAAGACTACCAATTGCGGAGGGAGTTCGGAATCAACTCCAGGAACGGCTGAAAAGTTGAAAGAAACTAGGGCTGTTGCCAGCATTAAGGCACGAAATAGGAATGATTTTGACATGACTTTAGATTTTTTGATGATGTAATTTTTTTCGATTTTGTAATGTATTTGCTCATTGGTAGCCGTGAGCAAAACAGAAGTACCCACCGGACGACATTTTTTTTGATTTCATCAATTAATTCACTGATTATCAATTAAATAAATTTTCGTGTTATTAAGAACCCGGGCCGACAACAGAGTACCAACGGTAATTTCTGCCTCGGTGTGCTTGTAGCCATCTCCGGTCCTGGCCAGCGGCATTCCCCTCAGATAAATGGTCTGCCCATCTATCGTTTGTACCGTTTCCGGAACAATGGTGATCTTGGCTTCCTGGAAACCGCAACGACTGCTGCAGGCCTTTTCAACAACGCGCACAATGGCCGTTCCTATAGCATCCGTGTTGATGATGACATTTCCAGAGACATTTACTTGGCTACGGACAAATAAATCGACAGTATGCCCTATTTCTGCCGATCCCGAATCTATGGTTTCATTGGTATAGAGGGAAATAACGGTTCCGGCGGGTAAGGTCACAGAGCCATCGGCAGCTTGTCCGTGCAGCTCAACCGGGCCTATTAAGGAACAAAGGTATATACAGTAAAGCAAAAATGGATTTCTCATAATTCGTATCTTTTGAAAGGAGTTGAAATAAAAATATTTAAGGGCAATCATCTTTTAATTGCCGATTGTATTTCTTAGTATTGAATGAATTCCGGAAAGTGCCCACCAAGTGGTCCTACATGACGAAAAAAATTGATGCGCTTGGGTACAATCAAATCCTTGATGGTCACTAACTGAGAAAAATAAGTCATGAAAAAACAAATAACGGTCCCCTGCCTTTTACTCTTTCTTTCCATTGCGTCAATTCTCTGCCCGGTTTCGGCAACCTCCAATCCAGTACCTCCTAAATTTCAGTCAGTCCTCGTTAAAGCTGGAACGGAAGTCAATCTTAGACTGATCGAAAAGGTCGTTTCCAAGGATGTTGCTGCAGGTCATTTCGTGGATCTAGAAGTTGACATTGATGTTGTTGTCGAGGGAGGGCATAAGGTGATCGCCACACGTTCCTACGCGACAGGCAAGGTTACCAAACTCAAGAAGAAAGGACTATTTGGTCGTGGAGCGCTGCTGGAGATACAGCCCGTGAGCGTCAAAGCAATCGACGGTACGACTATCCCACTTGAGGGATCACCAATACAGGTTAAAGGAAAGAACCGAACCCCATTGGTTGTAGTGACCGGCGCTCTG
>JANQRV010000154.1 GCA_028284395.1 Saprospiraceae bacterium | reverse complement strand
CCGGAATGACCGCTTGGGCTAACAAATGATTACAAATCAAGTGGTTGTTATAAGCACTGAGAAACTCTTCCGGCGTTGCTCCAGTGATCGCTCCACCCGGCGGACCACCGGTATTGTTGATCAAAATGTGGATTGGTTTCATCGCAACCAACTCGGTAACCTTGCGTTTTAAGTCTGCGGTTTCCTGAAAATCCACTACTAAAAAATCGTGATTCTGTTTTGGTTTCGCATATAATTTGGGTGTTAATTCGGCCAATAGGTCTGCTGACCGGGAAACCAGCGTAATATTTGCCCCAAGTTTTGCCAATTCAATGGCTGTCGCCCTGCCAATGCCTTTACTACTGCCACAAACAAGGGCATTCTTACCCGTAAGATCAAGATCCATTTCAGTTTTGCTTTTACAATGAAAGGTATTAATTTTTGGCCGTACTTTTAGCGGATCCTTGCAAATGCAGAAAAACAAGACATACTTCGTATCTGATTTTCACCTCGGTGTTCACGGACGCCTTTCCAGCCAAGAGCGAGAGAGGCAAATCATCCGATGGCTCAATCTAATTTGGCAAGATGCTTCCGCCATCTATTTGGTAGGCGACGTTTTTGATTTTTGGTTTGAATATAAAACCGTCGTCCCAAAAGGATACGTCAGAATACTTGGTAAACTTGCCGAGATCCGTGACGCTGGAGTCGATGTATTCTTCTTTACTGGCAACCACGATATGTGGATATTCCAGTATTTTGAAAAAGAACTGGGCATTCCTACCTACCGGGCCCCCATTGTGCGGGAAATTGGAGGTAAAAAATTTGTGATTGGTCATGGAGACGGACTCGGTCCGGGAGACCATGGATATAAATTGGTCAAGAAGATCTTTGCCAACCGTCTCTGCCAATGGTGCTTTGAGAGAATCCACCCAAACTTAGGTGTCGGGCTCGCCAATTTCTGGTCCGGTAGAAGCCGCAAAAGTAACCCCTCCCCAAAAAAATTCTTGGGAGCAGAAAAAGAATGGTTGATAACTTATGCAAATGATTATTTGGAAGAAAAGTATGCAGACTATTTTATCTTTGGCCATCGGCATTTACCAATCGACTACACCCTAAAAAATGCTAAGAGTCGTTACATAAACCTGGGAGAGTGGTTAAACTATAACTCCTATGCGGTTTTTGACGGCACGGACATCGCCCTGAAGTTTTTTGAGAATGACGCAGGCAAAATATTTGGAAATGCAAGTTATTCAGAGATTTAGTTTTAGCTGGATGTTCTTCATACTATTGTTTGGACGAAGTTTGCTTTATGGGCAGCAAATACAATTATCCTACCACCACATACTATCCATACCCATCGAAGCCAAATCCATTGCAACCGACCATCTGCAAAACATCTATGCCATTACCAATAATAACGAAATTGTCAAATACAATTCCAAAGGACAAGAACTGTTCAGATTCAATGAGAACACCCAAGGCAACCTCGCCTTCGTTGACACTTCCAACCCCCTGAACCTCTTGTTGTTTTACCCGGATTTTCAGACGGTCTTGCTGCTCGATCGCACGTTGACAGAACAGGTAAGGATTGGCCTGCAAAATCTGGACATTCCAGTTGTCACCGCCATTGGTTGGGCTAGAGACAATCAAATCTGGATTTATGATGAACTCAATTTCAAACTCAAAAAGATTAATACCAAGGAAGAACTTACCGCATCCAGTGAAAACCTTAGCCTGATACTCCCTGAAATACCGCATCCTCTACAAATTAAGGTCTATGATAATTGGGTTTGCCTGAATGACCCCGCCATGGGAGTCCTGGTCTTCGATCAATTTGGTCAATACGACCGTACCATTCCACTTAAAGGCCTTAACAGTATTCAAATTCTGGGAGATGCCCTAGTTGCTCAAAGAGTAGACAGCAGTGCATTACAGTACAATTTGATGACGGGCCAAACCCATTCAATTCAACTACCAGCCACACTTGCCCCCGACGCTACCCTGCATTGGCAAAAAGGGTTTCTGATGGCCCTAGGCCCGGAATCAATTGAGGTATTTGCATTCTCAGAAAACAACAAAAAATGAGATCTGTCTTCCAAGTCCCCATTTGACAGTTTCCCCCCTCCAAATGGACAATAATTCCTATTTTTAGAGCCTATTTGGTCTGATAAAAACAAAAGTCAATGTTAAAGATTTATGGAATTGCGCTAACATTCATACTCTGTTCTAGCAGTCTTTTTTCACAAAGACGATACGAAATAGACACCACTTTAAAAATGGATTTTGAGCTTTATGACCCGCCCTCAACCCTGGTCGTTCCGGAGCATCCCACGACGAGAGCGAAATTTCCCTTTATCGATGTCCATTCTCACCATTGGGGCATGGCAAAGAATGATTTATCGCAGTTGGTTTCCGAAATGGACTCCCTGAATATGGGCATCATCGTTAACCTTAGTGGAAGGGGAGGAAAAGCGCTGAAGGATATGCTGGACAACGTAAACAAACAGGAATTTCAAAATCGTATTTCCATCTTTACGAATATGAGTTGGAACGGTATCGATGACGAAGATTGGACTGAGAATGCGATCAAACAGCTCGAATTTGATGTTCAAAATGGTGCCGTTGGCCTGAAAATCTATAAGAGTCAGGGTATGCGCAGTAAGGACAGCAAAGGAAATAGAATAAGAATCAATGACCCCCGAATCGGTCCAGTCTGGGAAAAGTGCGGAGAATTGGGGATCCCAGTTATCATTCATGCTGCCGACCCGAAACAATTTTGGCAACCCCATGATGAAAACAACGAACGTTGGTTGGAACTGAAGTTACGTGCTGGCCGTAAAAGAACAGACACGGATCCCGCCCCCTGGGATACGATCATTGCCGAACAACATGACATTTTCAAGAAACACCCCAATACCACCTTTATCAATGCACACTTTGGGTGGTTTGCCAACGACCTGAAGCGGTTGGGTGAACTGCTTGAAGAAATGCCAAATATGTATGTAGAAATTGGGGCCATCATCGCCGAGCTCGGTCGCCAACCCAGAAATGCCGCCAAGTTTTTTGAGAAATACCAGGATCGAGTATTATTCGGAAAAGATTCTTATAAACCAAAGGAATATGCAACCTATTTCCGTGTCCTCGAAACCGATGACGAGTATTTTCCATACTATAAAAAATACCATGCTTTTTGGAAAATGTACGGACTGGATTTGCCGGATGAGATCCTCAAAAAATTGTACTACAAAAACGCCCTCAAGATTATTCCGGGGCTTGACACCAGCCATTTCCCCGAATAGCCTCCGTCATCGCCGGGGTCGCCAATTTGTTGCAAATTCCAAATCCCAGTTTGCACGTAACTGTTCTAATTTTTCGATCATCAGTTGTTCGGGCTGAAATTTCATGTCGTAATTGCCGGTATCCCATTTTTGATTGGCATTACGGTCTTCTACAATCTTGATCTTATAAGAAGCAGGAGCCAACGTCTCCAACCGGCGATTAAAACGCGATACTCCGGAAAGAAAAAACTCCTTTTCCACCTTATCTCCAGACCCCAAAAGCTGAATGATGTAGTTTTGAGTGGTATCCAAGTCCTCGACAGTGAGATTGATGTTTCCAAAATCTTTCAATAATTGCGCTTCATAATCGATGTTGACAGAATCTGATTGCAGGGTGAAAATATCGGTAATCGCTCCGGGCAATAATCGAAATTCGTAGGGCACTCCCTCTTTCCAAGCGTACTGAAAAATCAATTGGCGTGCATTCAGGGTATCAATGAAGATCTGTGGCTGAACAACTGTTTGCAAAGTATCTTCATAAATCTTAATCATGGTCGTATCCCAACTGTATAGAGGATGATTGAAAAGTAATTTAACGGGCTCGACGGGGCTAATTCTTGCTCTTTTGTTATGTTGATCGCAGGTAAGTGCTTTAGCTTGCACAAACTCATCGCGTGGAAGAGCTTCTACATATATCGTATCGATCCGGGTCGTGTCCCAGTTGATCAGGATCCGCCATGGACTTGACTGCTCTTGTCCATACCACAGCTTCAAGGTATCCTTGTCTATTTCCTTTATAAAATCGAGATCCGGGGCAGAGTGACTGATGTTCACGGTATCTGGTTCTCGGTTAAAAATCAACTTTGCAATTCCAAATTCCCCTACCTCCGAACCGGTCAACTGTAAAGGCTTGTTTTCAATAAACAGCGGCATGTAAATGGTATCGGAATTGGCCATAGACACCAGGTAGTTGGTATCCAGAAAAGCAATCTGCTCATTTGGCTGATCGTATAGGTAGTCAGGTCCGGCACTCTTCACGGCCGCAATTTTGAATGTATCAGCCCGCACATTTTCAATCGAACACCTACCGTCCTCATCCGTTTTTGCAACGTAATATGGTCGCTCGGTCCTTATCACGGAATCCGCTCGGTTTTCGTACAACATGAACCATACGTCTTCTACCGGCTCATTGGTTAAAACATCGTACGCTTTTGCCTTTACACTTAAAGAGTCAAGAACATCACCGGTTGAAAATACAAAACGAAGATTCTCGGTTGGGTTCTTTTCATTGAGGTCTTTAATTGCTTCTCCAAAGTTAATGGTATAGGTCGCATCTTCACGCAATTCCTCTTCTTCATCAAAAGTCAATCGAACAGTTCTCTTCTTTAGCTTTAGCTCTTCTCTCTTTTGAAGTGGTGGAGAAACAATGACCTGGTTAAAGGCGTCTTCCAGGACAACCCATTCATCAAAGGTCAATTCAATAACTTGTTTCTCGAAATTGGTTTGAAAATTGGGAGTAGATGCTTCTTTAATAACACTTGGAGGAATAGAGTCTCGATCACCGCCTTCCGGTGGAAGCACATTGGCACAGCCACTCAATGCAGATGTACCAGAAAAAAGAATAAATAGCCGGAACAAAACCAAAACGGCAAAAAACCTCTTTAACATAACCAATCTAATTTTGACGAACAGTGTCTCTCTCATAACCGAACCCCGTCTTTTTCAAATTTGCGTATTAACAGCATTAACTATTCATTGACGGTCGAGTCACCCCTATTCATAGGGTGATACATCAGGATTGTTTCCTTCAAAAAGTTAGTATCCAAATGAGTATAAATTTCTGTAGTCATGATGGATTCGTGCCCTAACATTTCCTGCACAGCTCTAAGGTCTGCTCCTCCCTCCACCAAATGGGTGGCAAACGAATGGCGAAAAGTGTGTGGGCTTACATTTTTCTTGATACCGGCTTTTTCCGCCATTTCTTTAACCACCAAAAATACCATCACCCGGGTTAATTGCTTACCCCGCCGATTCAAAAACAGGATATTTTCATGACCTTTTGCCACATTCATTTGCCCTCTCCGATTGCCGGTCCAGTAGAGTTTTATGTGTTTGGACGCTTCCTCTCCAATTGGAATCAATCGCTCTTTATTTCCCTTGCCCACTACTTTTATCAAACCAATATCCAAAAACAAATTGCTGATACGCAAGCTAATCAATTCTGTCACTCGCAAGCCACAAGCATAAAGAATTTCCAACATTGCCCGATTTCGTACGCCATGCGGTGTCGAAAGATCGATTGCCGAAAGCATGCCCTGAATTTCTTCAAATGTTAGGACTTCGGGAAGTTTTCTTTGCAAACGAGGCCCCTCCAAAAGCTCGGTAGGGTTTTGGTCGATGAGGTCTTCGACCAACAAAAACTTAAAGTAGGCTCTAAGCGAAGAAATAACCCGTGCTTGGGAGCGAGCTCCAATCCCCAATTCATTAAGGTATAGCACAAAATCAACTAATTCTTCCGTCTGAATATTGGTCGGCCTACTATTTGATTTAGAGAGCTCTAAGAAATCAAGTAGCTTTGATAAGTCTCGGATATAAGCTTCAACCGTGTTAGAAGCCAACGAACGCTCCAACTGCAAGTAAGCTTTAAATCCCTTCATGGAGGAATGCCAATCCATCGTATTACCGTATCAATACCAAAATAATGGCCATGTCCAATATTTCCGGACATGGCCATTTTATTCAAATATTTTTATCTAAGATAACTAATCAAGCCGCTCCCAAATCCTGGCGAATCTTATTCAACGCCGACCCGGCCTTCACCCAGTCAATCTGTGCTTGATTATAAGTGTGCTTCACCTCAAAACTATCCTTTGTTCCATCGGAGTGATGCAACAGGATTGTCATTACTTTTCCCGGTTCCATCTCATCCAACCCTAGAAGATCAATGCGGTCATCCTGTCTGACCTTTTCATAATCATCAGGATCGGTAAATGTCAGGGCCAACATCCCTTGCTTTTTCAAATTCGTCTCGTGAATTCTGGCAAAAGATTTTACCACTACTGCCATCACACCAAGGAAGCGAGGTTCCATTGCGGCATGCTCTCTGGAAGATCCCTCTCCGTAGTTTTCTTCGCCAAACACAATCGTGCCGATACCTGCATCCCGATATTTAATACCGGAATCCGGAACCGGCATAAATTCTGCTTCTGTATCAGAATCCACGTAATTGGCTACATTGTTCATTTCGTCGTTGAAGTAATTGATCGCGCCAATAAAGCAGTTGTTGGAAATATTTTCCAGGTGCCCCCGGTATTTAAGCCATGGTCCGGCCATGGAAATATGGTCTGTTGTACACTTTCCTTTTGGTTTGATCAGAAGACGCATGTTTTTCAATTGTT
>JANQRV010000149.1 GCA_028284395.1 Saprospiraceae bacterium | reverse complement strand
CCGGAATGTCCCTCCACTGCAATGACACCGTTCTGAATGTTGACGATTAGTTTCCCGGGCTTTCCCGGCTCCGTCAATGGAATGCTGAATTCCTGGTCTGCGTTTTGCGCCGTCAACCCTCCTAATGTGAAGAAGGTCAAGCAGAGCGTCAGATATTGTAATGCGATCTTGTTCATAATTGCACAAATTTTGTGTTTTCTAATGCTTCTTTTGGTCCAGGAGATAAATGTCTCCGTGATGGGTTTTAAAATCCTGGCGGACGCCTCCGTTGCCAATCCGTACTTGCGTGCCTTTGCCAATGTAATACTTCGTACCGCGGTTAGACGCATTGGTAGCTACCTCGATCGGCTTGGGCTGCCAGTCAAAATCGGTAAAGAATTCGCCGTGATGGCTGTCCAAACTAACATCGGCCGACAGGGAGCTTTGATAGTACACCTTGATGTCGCCGTGATGCGAATGATAGTCACCATCCTCCGTTGGGTTCTTACTGTATGACAGGCTGATATCGCCATGGTGGGTATGAACGGAAGCACTGCCACCAATATTTTTCAAATAAATGTCATTGTGATGATTTCGCGCCACTAATTTACCCTTCATTCCACTCACTTTCAAATCCTTCTCGTGGGTAGAAACATAAAGGTTGGTCTGGGCCGGCACCTTCATAACGATGTCAAACTTGAATTTGATTCCGGAATTCTTTTCTTCATCCCACCAAAAGCCGTCCTGGGTGCGATATTCGACTCTGCCATCTTCCCGAAATCGCACTTCACGACCGGGAGCTTCTACGTAAAATACAAGAATCCCATCTCTACTCGTACTATCGAGATATACCTTGCTTTTGCCGGCTTCCAACAACTTGCTGGTTTTGGCGCGAAGATGACGTTTCACGACGATGGTCGCCGGCCCCTGGTCCACTGCCTCCACCTGAACCGGGCCGTATAAATTGTGTAGTCGCAGCAGGTCGATCTTACTTACATCAAAAGTGATGGTTGACTTGTCAGTGATTTCCTGCGCTTGTAAGGAGGCATAGCATGCCCATACCATTAGGGTGATTAGAATGGTTCTCATTATTTGGAAATTTTGTTAAAATTGTTTGAATGGTTTGAGTTGTTCCGGGTTCGAACCAGAAACCAACTAAAGCAACACCTCCAAAGTACGCTCCAGCTGCAACTTCACCTCCACCTCCACTTCATCAGAATCCAACAGTTTTTGAATCTCTTCGATGGAGCGTTTCTCCTCCAGCATGATCATAGCATCGGCCAATGTGACCTGTACCAGAGGGGAGGTTTGGTGAGGAATGGCAAGGATGAGGTTTTCGCGTACTTTGGGATTATCGGCAAAATGTAGCATGGCTTCGATGGCACTTAACCGGACGTTGATATTAGGGTCTTTTAACAGTGCTTCATTGAGTGCTTTGATGATGCGTTCGTCGGGGTTGGTGGCTTGTTTTGCCTGGTGAATGACTTGCAGGCGCTCTGCGGTACTATTTTGATCGATTAGGTCGTCGTAGGTTTTTTCCGGCACCACCACAATGGTCTGGGGGCCACTAGCTGGTTGTAACCACCGGGTCCCGGCAAATACACCGAGGACAAAGATAACCGATGCCAATGCTGCTCTCAGGAATAGGTTGTCAAAATTCAGCCAGCCCGGCCATTGTCGGATTCGCCAGCCGGATTTACTGGCCGCCCGGTTTTCGTAATCGGACAACATGCCATAGAAACCGGCGTGCATTGCCGGACTGGGCTCGGGGGCTTTCACTTCTTCCAGATCATTCCACAAATCATAGACCGCCCTGATTTCCTTTTCGCAAGAGGGGTACTCCCGGCACAATTGGTCTAGTTCTACCACCGAAAAATTGTCTGATTCCATTAATGCCATCAACTTTTCCAGCGGTTGCTGACACAATTGGTTCGGTTGATGTTCTTTATTATTCATACTAAGTAGTTTCTATTTTTTGAAGAATCGCCTTCAGTTCCAGTAATCCTCGTTGTACTCTGGATTTGATGGCGTTTTCGGAACAATTCGACATCTGGGCAATTTCCTGGTATTTCATTCCCTGAAAGCGACTGAGTATAATGGCTTCCCTTTTTTCGGGAGTCAACTTCAACAGTGCTTTGCGCAGTAACGTCGTTTTCTCAGACCTTTCCAGTTGTTCTTCTGGATTTCTTTGTCGATCGGACTGATTTTCCAATACGGTCACTTCGTCGGCATACTTCATGGGGTCCTTTTTTCGGTACAAGTCCATCCATACATTCTTCGCAATGGAATACATCCAGTAAATGAATTTGCCTTCTCCTCTGAAGCTCTTGCGGTATTTCAACATGCGGTAAAAAACATTCTGAACCATGTCTTCACTCCTGCCACCATCATTGGTCAGCCGGAAGAAATAGCCGAACAGCTCCCGGTTATAGCGTTCGTAGAGCAACCCCAGCTTGCTGAAATCGCCCTCCTGAACCTTTTGCATTAAGTATTTATCTTCGAGTTGTTCCAAATCATAGGGTTTACGTGCGGAGAAACTTTCATTTTTTGTAAAGGTTGCAAGGGGTTGAGTTTTTTTTGTTCGAAATGTTTGGGTTCGTCTAAGTTAGGGGTTTGAGTTGGGATGGTTGGGGGTTGGAATGGTTGGAAGTTGGAATGGTTAGAGGGTTAGAGGGTTAGAGGGTTAGGCCTTTACGGTTGGCCAATTCGATTGCGGTTAGGCCTTTGCGATTTTTGTGCTGAGGGTTAGCACCCGATTTTAAGAGCGTTTGCAGGACAGACTTTTGTTTGTCTTTGTGTTTGATGGTCGACCGCAAGGCATAAAAGATGGGGGTCTCTCCTTGGTGGTCAACGGCTTCCAGGTTGGCACTGGAGTCGATGAGCAGCTGTACCACCGTGATAAAGCCGGCTTTGGCGGCCGTATGTAGGGCGGTGGCGCCTTTCGTATTTCGGGCTTCTATATTGGCACCGTTTTGCAATAATGCTTGAATTTCTTCGGGGTGTTCGCCGTTGTCTCCCCGGGAAGCGTAGACGATTGGGGGCCAGCCCATTTTATTGGGTCGGTTGAGATCGATTGTAAAGCCGAGCTTTTGGAGTAAAGCACGAACCGGTATGGGTACTACCTGGGAAATGACCAGGTGGTCGGGATGAGCACCGGCAGCGATGAGCAATGGCATCATTTCGTATGTTTCCCGCCAGTGGGCAAACTTTAAGATCCATTCAGAAGACCCGGTTACCCTGGCCCCTTTGTCCACCAAAAAAGCAACTACTTCAGTATGGCCTCCGGCAACGGCATAATGCAGGAGGTTGTGCCGACCGAAATCCATGTCTTTTTGTGGTATGGCTCCGTGAATGGAGGTTGGATCTTCTTGCCAGCATTGTTTTACTGCAACCAGATCACCGAGATAGGCGGCCGAAAAAACATCGTGACGAGCACCGTTTTGCGACAGAAAATCGGCCAATGCATCGTAACCTTTCTTCCGGGCCAAACAATAAGGTGAGATCTCTACCAATTGCTGGCTGAAATGGCAACCCGGCGCATGAATGTCGGCACCTTGCTCCAGTAGAAAGGCCACCATATGTTTTCGATTGCGATTGGTCGCTTCCCAAAGCATGGTACGCCCGTGAGATCCCCGGGTCCGGATCCAATGTGGCTTTTGGCGAAGTACTTCCCGAACAAAATCAAGGTCGCCCTTGCCCGCATATTCGGCCCCCACTTTGAGGAAATTTTCGTGGGTCTTCTCCAGTAACTGTTTGACCTTTTCCTGCATGAGTAGAATATTATACTCCGTATATGCGCCGGAATTCTTTTAGGATTCTGAAAACGGTATAAATGTGATGATTTTCGTGTAAGAGAAAAAAGTGCAACCACTCGCTTAGGGTCAGCAATCCAAACTTGGGGTGAGCTCCTCTTTTGGACCATGCGGGGGTCGAAAGCGTTTGTAGATCCCGCAGCAGCTCCGTCCTTTTGACCAATAAACCTTGAAGAATTTGCTCGATTGGTTTGATCCGCCACATTTCGAATTGTGGATCGTCCTCGGCTCGATATCGGCCCAGGTGGGGTTCATCTTCCCGCAACAATCGCTTCATGCGGTCTTGAAATATCTCCTGGTATCTGGCTAGATGGGCGATGTGTTCGTGAACGCTCCACTTGCCCGGCTCTACATTCCAGTGCAGTGCTTTCGCAGGATGGGCTTCTACCAGTCTGATTAGCGCCTGATGTTGGTGTTGAAGTTGATGTAGGTGATCGGTAAACATCGGTCAAAATGTCGTCAAACTTCGCCGACAACCGGCTGGTCCTCAATTCCCAGGAAGTTCTCGATCTTTTTTTCGATGGCCAACCCCTCTTCTTGGGTATGCAGTCCGCCCACTAATTTTTCATGCTGATTTTGATTATTGATGACGTGGACCTGGAAGGATTCCGAACGCCCGTTTTTTCCCCGACGAATGACCCTCTTAGTATAGAGCTGTTTGGTCGTCGACACACTGATTTCTTTGTCTCCCAACCATTTCAGAGGATAAGAACGAACCTTGATGGACATGCGAGAAACGGTGATATCGGTCTTGTTTACATACCCTGCAATTGTATAATACGTGAGCACGAGTCCCATCACAACGTGAATGATCGGGATCAATAATGCAAAAAGGGGCACCCCTTCCGCCTGGTTCATCATCACGTAGAACATCACCAGGACGGAGTTCCACACAATCACGAAAAAGGTAAAAAAGATGAACTTCCAGTTGAACCATTTTCGGCGAATGATGAGGTTGCCACGATCGTTGATTAGTTCTATGGATTCTGGGATGGGTACTATGTAATCGCTCATTCTTTTCGTTTGATTTGTTCGATGGTTTGATGGTTCGATGGGTTCGAACAAATCACGCCATCACCTTCTTAATCGCCGCCACAAACTGCTTGGTATGCTCAATCGTACCGGTACTGATCCGACACCAATCGGTCAGAGGTGGGAATGGGCGCCCAATCTGGATATTGTGTTTCAGCATTTCTTCGATGAGGCCTTGAATTTCGCGGCCGGTTTTGAAGAAAACGAAGTTGGTGTGTGATTTATGATACGCTAAATTCAGGTCTTCGAGCCCGGCGTAAATGATTTCTTTGGACTCCTTATTTTTTTGTAAGCTGTACTTATAAAAGTCCTTTTCCTGGTAAGCGGTCTCGGCCGCATACAGGGCCAGCATATTGGTATTGGCCATCAGGCGCTTACTCAAGCGAGCTGCGATGTCCGGGCGGGTCATCAGATAACCGATCCGGATGCCGGCCATACCGTATACTTTGGAGAAGGTCCTGGACACAATGACATTGTGGCCGGCTTTCACGAAGACCGAACCCGAAGGATAATCATCCGCTTCAATGTAATCGTAGTAGGCTTCGTCGAGGAAGACGACGGTGCGTTTTGAAACGCTTTCGACAAAGTCTTTCAGCTGGTCAAAAGGAATTAAAGTACCCGTTGGGTTATTGGGGTTACAAATGAACATCAGACCGGTTTTGCTGGTGATCCGCTGCTCCATTCCCGTCAGGTCATGACCAAGCTCTTCCGTCAACGGCACCCGGTGGATGTAGGCTCCAAATTCGTTGGCGTAACGTAGTAACCCTTGATAGGTTGGATCCGGGGCAATGATCTCGCGGTTGTGCAAACCGTAGGTCAGTCCGGTGACGTTGAGACCTTCTCGCGAACCACCCGTAATGACAATGTGATCCGGGGTAAGGCCCTCTCGCTCGGCAATCATTGCTTTCAGTTTCTTCTCGTGCCCATAAGTGTAACGGCAAGCAAGATCAAAAGTATTGACAATGGCTTCGCGGACTTTGGGAGAAGGACCAAAAGGATTCTCATTGGAACTGAGTCGGATCCGTCCATTCTGCACGGTAGCAGCAGGTATTTCACTGGATGGTGCGGTATCGGCAATGGCTTTGACGCCTCCCAGTAGAGAAAATGCCCCCGTAAGGCCTGCGGTCTTGAGCCACTGTCTTCTATCGAGCGGTTTCATACGATTAGGATTTTAATTTTAGGGAAAGAGTTTGATTGAAGTTATTTTTCACAGCTGAAGATAACAATTAATCGACAAACTCCATCCGGAACTCCGTCCATTGATCTTCATTGGTCTTTAGGGAGAACTGGGCCTGATGATTAGCCAAAATTTCGCGTACGAGTGTCAGTCCCACTCCTTGTCCATGGGCTTTCGTACTAAAGAAGGGAGAAAAAAGTTTATCCGAGATCTCGGGGTCGATACCGGCCCCATTGTCGACAATGCTGATGGACGCAGGTGAGGGTTGAACCTGAAAGCGAATCGTACCTTCTTCCGGTACGGACTCAAGGGCATTTTTGACAATATTGACGAGTGCCTGTTCGATCTGCTGTTGGTCAATCCGGGCCCATACCTCCTTTTGTGGAAGTTCAAAGGTGAAAGACACCTTGCGGTCGCGTGCCTGATGCTCCATCAAGGAAGCAATGCGATAAATGGTTTTTTGCAGAGAAGCCGTTTCCAAATTCGGAGCCGGCAACTTCACCACATCCGCAAAGTTTTTCATGAATTGGTTGAGGTTCTGATTGCGATCGATCGCCACCTGGAGCGACTCGCTGAGGTCTTCGGTCCAGTTGACTTCCTCCCGTTGAATATCTAGTATAGAATCGAGTATGGAATTAATGGCACCAATGGAGTTATTGACTTCATGGGCCATCATGCGAATGACTTTACCATAGGCTTTCTTTTCAGCAGCAAGGATTTCTTTGGACAATTCCTGGACTAAAACAAACTTACGATGGAAGCCCCGGTGAATGAAATGAGAAGCTTCGCATTTAAATTTTTCCAATCCTTGTCCGGGAATGATGACGGACTGTTCGGGTGCTATCTCATTGATCTTTTGCAAAATAGGATGGTCGGTATCATCGATCATAGTTTGCAATACCAACTCCTCGAGGTTTAACATCTTCCGGGCCCGCGGATTGATTTCGGTGATACGCCCGTCATAGTCCAGGATGATAATGCCGACGGGTGAAGCCTGTATCAATTTTTGGAGGAAATAGTGTTGTTCTTCCAACTGGGTTCGTTCCGTGCGGATGTTATCGATCATTTCATTGTAGACATCTACCAATTTATCCATTTCCAGAGAACCCGTCTTGACAAATTTCACATTGAAATCCTGATCTCGTATCGCATCGACCCCAGTATGCATCAACCGTATCGGACGCATGAACTGTTGCAACAACCACAACGACGATAAAAAGGACAATAGGATACCGATTTCGGAAGCGATGAAATAACCTGCCTGATCCTTGAAATAACAATAACAAAGGTAGGTAATCAGGCCATGGACGGCCAGCGAGTACAAAATATAACGGACGCTAGTCGTCATAGGGAATATTGTATTTATTCAAGCGGCGGTACAGAGCGCTGCGGGTCAATCCCAGTGAACGGGCTGCACGACTCACTTTGTTATTATGGACCAGCATTGCTTTCCGGATCATGGTTACTTCCATTTCCTCCAAAGATACATTTCCGGTGCGAGCAATATTCAGAAGATCACCGGCATTATCAGGTCTGTCCAGGTGTTCGCTGAAAGCAGTTTCCCCCAATACATCGTTGGGAGCCATCAATACTGCTCGCTCCACGAGGTTTTTCAACTGTCGGATGTTTCCCGGAAAATGTTGCTGGCTTAACCAATCTTTCGCCTCCCTCAACACCATCAGATCCGGGCGAGCGTAAATCTCCCTTAGGTTTTGGATGAAGTAATCTACCAGTAGTGGAATGTCGGCTGGTCTTTCACGCAATGGAGGGATTTGTAAATGGATCAAATTGATGCGGTAAAAGAGATCCTCCCGAAACGTGCCTTCCGCAACCATTTTTTTGAGGTCTTTATTGGTTGCACTGATCACCCGCACGTCCGCCTTATGAGTTCGGCTGCTACCCAACGCCTCAAATGTTTTTTCCTGGAGCACCCGCAGTAACTTCACCTGGCTGCCCAATTCCAAATCTCCGATCTCGTCCAGAAAGATGGTGCCGGTATTTGCCAATTCGAAACGACCGGCCCGGTCGGCCACCGCATCGGTATAAGCTCCTTTCTTATGACCAAACATTTCACTTTCAAACAAGCTGGATGAAATTCCGCCGAGATTCACTTTGACAAAAGGATTTTCTCGTCTGAGACTGCCGTAGTGAATGGCCTCCGCAATCACTTCCTTGCCCGTCCCGCTTTCGCCGGTAATCAGGACACTGGCATCCGTCTTACTGATCCTTTTCGCCAGTTCCATCACCCTCTGAAACGCTGGTGTATCACCAATGATGTGATCAAAGTCGGGCGTTATCTGAAGCGTTTTCGAATCGGACTTCCCCTCTGTGATCGTCAAAATCGTGCGGATGGAAGACAGTAATTGTTTGTTATCCCAGGGCTTTGCCACAAAATCTCTGGCGCCGGCCTTCATTCCCCTGACGGCCAGATCGACAGTTGCCCAACCGGTCATTAAGATCACTGGAATATCGGAGTGTTTCGCCGTCAATTCCTTCAAAAGTTTGAGCCCTTGTTTTCCCGATGTATCGATGGTAAAATTCATATCCAACAGTATCAGCACCGGTTGAATAGTGGCGACCTTTTCGAGAACTTGGCGGGGACCATTGACGCTATGCGGCGTAAAACCTGCTCTCCGCAGCAACAGACTAATGGACGTACAGATCGCACGATCGTCATCAATAATCAATATGGAACCTTGTTTGGACATAAGTTAGGCAACTATTCTTCGTGTAGGGCCACTGCCGGGTGAATCCGTGCGGCCTGATTACTGGGATAAAAGGAACATACCAAAACCAATATACAAATCAACAGACTAGCCAAAAAGATGGCGTAATACAAATTGATCGGAGCAATGTCCACCACTTTCAACAACGGAACTTGAATGGCAAAAAATGCACCCGTCAGAATCCCGATCAAAGCTACGAAAAAGACCTCACCGACAAATTGGACGGACACTCTCGACTGACTGGCCCCGAGGGTTCGGCGCAGGCCGATCTCCGCCCTCCGTTTGCTGATGTTGTACCACAAAACACCGAATAACCCCAGGGCGACATTCAGTACCAGAAATCCGCAAATACTTAACAGGGCGACAATTGGGATCCAGACCGCGCGACTGGTCCGCTTTCTGCTGTTCTCAACGTTCTCGATGATAAAACTCGAACTCTTGGTAATCTGTGCGATGGTCTGGTTTAATTCTTCTTCAAAGCTGGCGGGCGTTCCGGGTTTCAACCGAATGTTCACATTGAAAGCATCTTCAGAGTACGAAGGGGTATAAAAGAAGGTCATACTAGATTCTTCCTCAAACTCCCCCTTGTATTTGAAGTGGTCGATGACACCAATGATCTGCCGCTCTCCTTCGATCCGGATCAAACTGTCTAAGACGGGCTTATCGGGAAAATGGGTTTCTCGCATTTTCTTTGAGATGACGATGGGTTTGTACTTGCGGTTATCATCACCTTCTTCAAACCAGCGTCCTTCAATGATATTGAGTCCGCCACTACGCGCATAGTGCTCGTCCGCAAACCCCATCATGGTTTTCAGTGTAAAGCCATTATCGTCGTTGGAGGTGGTCCAGGTGTTGCCGGAAAATGGGGTAATGGCTCCCAAAAGCGAAGCCGATTCGATCTGAGGTTTGGCGTTCAACTCCCGGATCAACACTTTTTTGATGTCGGCGATTTCAGCAGAGTCCTGCCCAAATTCAAAATCCAGGTGGCAGACCCAAATATCTTCCGTATCAAAGCCGAGCGGAGTCGAATAGGTACGTAGGTTGTATATGACAAAGCTAAATACCGCAAAAAGTATGGCAAAGGAAAAGAACACTTCCAGAAACAATAGAAAGTTGCTCTGACGTTTGTTCCAGATCAAGGTTAAAATATGTTTTATCATGCCGGGTTTTGTTTTAATGCGTTGACGATGTGAACTCTGGACATCCGGTAGGCAGGAATCAAGCCCGAAAGAATACCAAAGGTCAGACAGATGAACAGGCTGTATAGAAATACCTGGTAGTTGAACTCCAGTGTTGTATCGGGAAAAACATTGCTTTGGTTGATGACCCTCAGAAGGATCAATGCCAGTATGAACCCAATGAACCCTCCGAGAAAGGTCAAAATGATGTTTTCAAATACAAACTGAAAGAGGATGGTACTGGAATGAGCACCAAAAGCCTTCCGGACCCCTATTTCCGAGGAGCGTTCCATAATCCGGCTGATGTTTAGGTTGATCAAATTGAGGGTTGGTAATAAGATGAACAGCAGTAGTAAACCCACCAGGACACCAATTACGGTTTGGACACTCTTTTTGGGGTCTTCATTATAGTACATCGACCGGGAGTACCTCTCCATAAACGTCATCGGCTTTAGCACCACGGTATTGTATGCCTCCGGTTTCGGTAGTTTGATTTGTGCTGCCCGTCGGACGATGTCTTTTTGAATGGTCACCCGGTTACCTGGTTTTCGGGCTGCAAAGACCGCTTCAAAGGTGCCGTGAAATTCTTCGCTGGCCAGCCGCTGAGGGTTTAGATGCGTATACGGAATAAATACTTCTGCCTCCAGGTAGCGTTTGGAGGAACCGGGATCCTTCACCACCCCAATGATTTGATAAGTGCGATTTGACAAGTCGATCTCCTTGCCGACTACATCCTTGGAGCTTCCAAAGTACTGTTCAGCAGCCTTTTGAGTCAGAATGGCCACCTGTTGCTGATTGGTAACTTCATTTTTCCGGAAGGCCTTACCCTCGGTAAATTTGTAATCAAAGACCGACCAAAATATCTCGTCCGAGTAGATGACATCGAATGTTAGTTTCTTGCTGTTCACAAACAGATCATGCGTATGTCCATTACTGTAAAGCGTCATCCTTTCGGCGCCCGGAACATCGCGCATGTATCGATCAAAAAAGTTGTAGCTTCCCGAAGAAGTGGAAGAAGACCGGGATCTTTCGTTAATGGTCCGGGTCGTATCGTAAACCGTACTGCCGTCGATCAGTACCGTGTCGATCTCCAGTAGTGTATCTTTAACCATCAGTCGCATGGATACTTGCGGTAAAAAAACCATTTTATTCCGGTCCGACATGGGGTGGTGACTCCCCAGTTCCGCATCCAGGAATGAGGTGATCAACATCAGGATCAATAAGGTAAAGCTGATCCCAAATAAACTGATGAAGGTGAAAAACTTGCGACGCCCCAGTACCTTAATGGCGAGTTTCAAATAATTCTTAATCATGTTCAAATGAATTTGATAAATTAGGAAACCTGGCTGCCGTCGAATAATCTCACCAATCGATTGGTTTTTTGGGCCATGCTTTCATCATGCGTCACCATTACGATCGTCGTATTCTGCTCTTGATTGAGCCGGATCAGGATGCCCATGATCTCATTTCCCATGACACTGTCGAGATTGCCCGTAGGTTCATCCGCCAAAATGATCTGGGGATTCCCGACGATGGCTCGAGCAATGGCTACTCTCTGTTTTTGTCCTCCGGAAAGCTGACTGGGGAAATGCTTCATGCGGTTGCGCAACCCGACTTTGACCAGGGCTTCTTCCGCCAATTCGCGTCGCTTTCGGGCTCCTACATTGCGGTATAGTAAGGGCAACTCGACATTGTCAATCACCGATAAGTCATTGATGAGGTGAAAACTTTGGAAAATAAAACCCAGCCGCTCGTTTCTGAACTTGGCAGCATGCTTGCTGGCGTAATTCTCAATCGACTCTCCGGCAATCTCAACCTTCCCTTCCGACGGCTCGTCGATCAGACCGATGAGATTGAGAAGGGTGCTCTTCCCGCAGCCGGACGGCCCCATTATGGAGAGGAATTCCCCTTCGGCGACCTCCAAGCTGATGTTGTTAAGGGCCAGGGTTTCAATGGTTTTAGTGCGGTATACTTTACTTACTTGATTTAACTTTATCATGATTATCTAATGGTTTCTGTTTACTTTTTTATTGCTATGGTCTCTATGGTTGCTATTGCTGCTATGGTCTCTATGGTTGCTGTTGTTGCTATTGTCTCTATTGATGCTATGGCTGCTATGGTCTCTATTGTTTCTATGGCTGCTATAGCTCATACAGCGTTAGGTTTCTCAATAAATAATAATTTTTCCAATAAAGGCTGAGCGTATCCATGTACTCTCGTACCGTTTGGTCTTTTTCTCGCTGCGCCAACGTGAGGTCGGTCAGACTGATGGCGCCCAACAGGTAGCTTTCTTTGGAAATTTCGAATCGTTCGCGGGCGATGTCCCTTAATTGCTTGGTCAAGACCAGTTGTTCTTGGAGGTTTTCGAATTGAATGATGGCCTGTTGGACTTCGGTTAAGAGTTCGGTTTTGTCTTGCTGTATTTTTTCCTGTAAAAAGGTTTTTTGTGCCTTTGCCAATGCTACGGTCGTCTTTTGTTGGCCCCAATCGAGGATCGGTATATTGAGTTGTACTTGTACCAATTGTTCTTGTTGAGGATTCTGGTAAATTTCTCCAAATGAGGAACCACTACGCGTCCATCCGAAAGAAGCGACGAGGCTGGCCTGAAATCCTCCATTTCCCTTCGCGGCGGCGATGTCGCGGTCGGCTTCGATCATAGTTCGTTGAAAGCTGGTGATTTCGAACCGATTGGCCAGGGCCTGTTGCAGCGCCAATTGATGATCGATGACCGTTGAGTCGGTCACTTCCGGCAACCGGGGAATGATGACTTCGCGTTGGTGTTGTAAGCCCAGGAAAGTGTACAGCGCGGCCGATGCCAATTCCATAGCCTGTTCTGCTCTTCGCTCGTTTTTAGTAGCGGAGATCAACTCCAGCCGGATTCTCATCAAATCGCTGTAAGAAAGATTACCCAGGTCGTATCGTTTTTGGGCAATTTTAAACAACGACTGATTACTACTTTTGTTGGCCCGTGCAATTTCGAGATTTGTGTGATTCAACAGCAGGTCAAAAAATAGATCGGCGGCGGTTCGATTAATGGATTCCAAATCAAACTGGTATTGTTGTTCCGCTTCCCGGTACCGCAAAGGCTCCACTAGCTTGCTCCACTTCCAGCGGTTGAAGCCAAATAAGGGTTGGGAAATACCAATCCGTAGCGGAACACCATTGTAGCTCTTCTTGTCGTTGTTGAAATCGTCGAATCGCTGCAGGTCCGATTGGATAAAGAGTCGACCTCCCGTGGCTGCCAGCGGCTGCTCGAGTCGCATGCCTAGTACCGAATTGTTGTACGAGATCGACTGAAAAGCCAAGGTGCCATCGGGTTGAATCGTTTCCTGAGAAGTACGCGAAAAATTGGGAAAATTGGCAAAAGCCGATACCTGAGGCTTCAGGGAAGCACGGAAGATCCCGTATTCCAATTCGGCCTGTTGCCAATACCACTGCGCCTCTGTTTTGGAAAACGATTGCTGCTGTGCGGTTTGGATCAGCTGTTGTAGGGAAAGCGTATCCAGTTTGGCCTGCCCCACCGCCTGAACGGGAAGGTGGTACAGACCAATCTGGAACAATAATAGTCGGATGATGTATTGGTATGAATTTGTCATTTGAGCTCAATTAAGTCAAGGTGATCGTAATCCTCCATATCGGAAATAATGACTTGGTCGCCTTCTCCCAAATCGCTGCCAAGGATCTCCACAAAGTCGACATTGGTCAGCCCGATCTCCACATTGTATTTGACGGCTTCCTCGTCGCGGATCACGAAGATGTTTTGACGGGTAGCGCCGGTAAATGCCGGTCCGTTTTTAACGCGAAGGACCTGGCTTTTCAGATCCGATATGATGTAGACTTCTACCCGCATGTTGGGTCGGAGGTCCGCATGATCGGCCTTTTCCAATTCGATGATGAATTCGAGGGTATTGTTTTCTACAGCCGGTAGAATAGCGGCGATGAATCCTGCCAGATTGGCCCGGTTGATGCGTACTTTGACGGGCATGCCAATTTTTACCAGATTGGCGTAGCGATCCGAACAGCTGGCTTCGATACGGAAACTCTCGAGATTGGCCATCCGAACGATGGGATCTCCTGCATTGACTTTTCTGCCGATGTCTTCATTGATCCAGGTAATGACACCGGGTCGTGGTGCCACCACGGACGTTTCCTTCAGTTTTCGCCCCAGCTCTTTCAGCTTCTTTTGCTGGATCATGACTTCCAGTTCGAGGTTGCGGCGATCGCTGTTGATGGTCTGCTTGCGGAAGTTGAGATTGTTTTCGAGTTTCTTCTTTTCGAGCTGAGCGATTTCCAGGTTGAGGGCGGCTTGCTGAACTTCTTCCTGGGTGGCCCCTCCAATCTCTTTAAGACGTTTGGCATCGGTGAGCTTGGCCTCTAAACTGGCCAATTGTAAGGCTTTGATCTCGTTTTCATACTCCAGTTCCTTGAGGTTTTTCTCGAATTCCAGTTTTAGTTTGGTGATGTTGTTTCGCTTCAGTTCCAGTTCGTCGTTGATCGACTCGAATTCCAGTTTGATGAACTCTTCGTCCAACTCCAGGATGAGATCGCCCGGTTCTACAGTAGTACCCGATCGCAGGAATACGTGGCGAATTTCGGTATTGACGGGGGCATTAATTTGCTGTTCAAAAGCCGGAACGACTAAGCCGGTTGCTGTAATGGTGTTTTCGATATCGCCCCGTTCGATGGCGGAGATTTGGAAATCATCCCATTGGGCTTTGGCTTTCAGAAAGTAGCGCAATAAGAAAAACGCACCGGCAAAGATGCCAACGGCCAGTGCGAGTCGGCTGAATATTCGGAGCCGGTTTTTCCGGATTGCTGTCTTTGAAAGTTCTCTGTCCATTTTGTACATTTTGTCTATCTAGCAATAGCCAATGGATGTGCCAAAAACGAACAGATTAATTTACAGCACTTTATATAGTTTTCATTTTTTGTTTTGTTCCATTATCGAACAAAATGTCCGAAATTGATCCGCTGTGCGTGGTTTTCGCATCTACGCACAGCGTTTATTTAGGGACTACTGGAACTTGTCGAAGTATTTTTTGGTCAAAGATCGAACCACCCCGGACAAAAATACCAACGCCAAAATATTTGGAATCGTAGCCAATGACATGGCCACATCTCCCATGGTCCAGATCGTATTCAGCGCCAGAATAGCCCCCAGAAAGTGCGTCAACATATAGACGATGCGATAACCGAACAGCGCTCCTTCTCCAAACAGGTAGGTAACGCAGCGATCGCCGTAATAACTCCAGGAGATCGCAGTTGATATCCCAAATAGAAGCACACATAAAAGCACAATACCGATTCCTATCTTACCCAAAACTTCCGAGTATGCCCACATGGTTAAAGGGGCTCCATTTTCGACGGCCTCACCGTACAGCTGCTCATATTCCGTCCCGTTGGTCCCGACGGCAATCGACTGTCCAGGATGGATAATGCCGTCAAAAGGTCTGGTGTGAGCAGAATCGGTATACAGTAATGCCAGAGGTACTTCATGCCAGGCCAATACGAGGTTGTCTTCCGCTCGACTTTGTTGCCCCTTGGCAACCAAGATTTGTGCGGTTTCATCTGGTTCAATGGTTTTCAGCCGGTCCATTTCTACCGATAAATAGCTGACATCGCCTGAATTCAAGACAATGGTGGTGGGCGTGGTCTGCTTCCAGACGCCGGTGGTAATAATGGCTAGGGCCGTGATGGTGCAAATCAGGATGGTGTCGATAAAGGGCTCAAGCAAGGCGACTGCACCTTCTGAAACGGGTTCATCCGTTTTGGCAG
>JANQRV010000134.1 GCA_028284395.1 Saprospiraceae bacterium | reverse complement strand
ACTCCTTTATTTACCCTGTGTTTTACCGTCAAAGAAGATGCAGCGCCCGGTTTCGCACACATTACTTTTGATGAAACTTTGGGGGGAACGGAGATCGTTCTTCGCCCCGATTCACAGGAAAACCCTTTTGGCCTTGGGGAATTTGCGAATGGAGGAATCCGAATTGTGGATGAACAGGCCAGCAATGCGTTGGAATTGGATGCCGAGGTGACTACTCGGGGGAGTTGTACGGAAGAGGGTTCGACCATCCTACTAAATCTGCAGGGCGGGGTCGCACCCTATAGCTTTCAATGGGCCGGTCCGAACGGATTTGTTTCCGAAGAACAAAACTTAACCCATTTGCAACCCGGTGGTTACAGCGTCACGGTTGCTGATGCTTCAGAGCAAATCGCGATCGGACAATTCTGGATTCGCCCCCTACAGCTGGATTACAATTATCCCCCGGCCTCTGAAGGCTTTACGGTAAAGGGGACTACTTGTGGTCAAATGGATGGGAGTATTACTTTTGATAATGACCTGTACCTAATGACTTGGAGCACCGGTGAAAACTCTAGGAACCTTACGGAATTGGCAGCCGGAACTTATTCTGTAACCGCGACAAACACCAATAATTGTGAATCCGAGGAAGTTTTTTTTGAAGTCACTTCTTCCACGTACGAAGTCGACTTTGATGTACAAATAGATTATACTAATTGCCAAAGTACTACGGCTGATGTGACGGTCAATGTTCGAGAAGAAGGGGCATTTTCCTTTCTTTGGAGCACCGGTGATAGCACTCCGGTTCTTTTGGATCTCGAATTGGGGGATTACCGGTTAACGATTACGGAAGACAGCAGTAATTGTAGCCAGGTAGTGCCGGTTGAAATTGAAGGACCACCGTTCTTTTCCATAGAATTGGAAGAATTGGTAGAGCCGATCAACTGCTTTGATTCCATTGGGGTGTTATCCGTTCTAGTCGCCCGGGAAGGCAATTACTCCTTTTTGTGGAATACGGGTGCTAATACCTCATCCATCGAGGTCGTGGAACCGGGAGATTACCAGTTGACTGTGACCGATGAAGATGTCATGTGCAGCCAGGTATTTAATTTGGAAATGTTTGTCGATGAAAACGCAATCATTCCTCATGAACTGGAGATCGAAGAAGTGGACTGTACGGAAGGAGGAGGTGCGCTGCAGATGACCGTGTTAAGACCAGGAGAATATTCCTATTTGTGGAATACCGGTGATACCTTATCAAGCGTAGAAAATTTACCAGCCGGTGCTTATTCCGTAACGGTGACGGACATTCCCTCGGGTTGTACGTTTATAAAATCCATTGATCTGGCTTCCATCGGCAGTGCTTCCTTAGAGGTAGAAATTGATGTCGTATGTTTCGAAGAGAATGTTTGCTCGAATTACGCAGAAATGACGGCCCGTGTCATGGGTGGTTCCGGGCAATATCATTTTCGTTGGAGTACTGGCGTCGAAGACAGCGTTGTGTCCAATAGTACGATCAGGGTCAATGATCAGAGAGGATATGCTGTTTTTGTAACCGACCTGGTGTCGGGCTGTACCGGTTCGGTGGAGGGGGCTTGGGCATCGTGTTTGAGTGGATTGCCGACTGAAGAAATGCGCCTGCGCCTTTACTTTACCTGTGAAGAGGAATCGGATACGCCCACTTCATATTTACATGCGGAAGTTTTTAGTGGAGGCGTTCCTCCGTATCAGTTCCAATGGAATTCCGGTCAGGTAGATACCAGTTTTTACCTGAGCACAATTTTGTTTTCCGAAGCACTCAAGACGGCTCAGGTTACCGTGACAGATCAGGTTGGGAATACTACGAGTTGGGCAGTAGACCGAACAGAGCTTTACGGTTGTGGCGGTCCCGACAATACCGTGCACTTTGAAGCTCCACACGTGGTAGTTGCACCGGGTACTTCGTTTCGCTATCCCATCCGGGCTTATCAGTATCGCGGATTACAACGAGGCATCATGACCTTGGACTGGGACAATTGTTTGTTGCGGGCCGATTCTCTGGTCGATTACGCCATTCCCGGTCTGAATGGAGAACCCAATTACGTCGCCCCTGCGGAATGGCTGCAGAGTGGCACCTGGGAGGTTGGCTTTGGCGCCTGGGTCTTATCGGATACCTTGCCCGATACAACTGTAATACAAGAAATATTCTTTACCGCCTATGAAGATGAAGAAGGCGTTAGCCCCTTTGTATTTTCCATCAATGAGCCGGGGACCTATGACGATGGCTCTACTGCATTTCTCCGCCCACATCACGGTTCTATTACGGTAGCGAATCCGTCTTTGTTGGTATCTCCCGGGGATACGGATACAGATGGTGATGCCGATCATTTCGATTTACTCAATCTGGGATTACTGTATGGAGCTAGTGGGCCAGATCGTCGATTGGGAATAACGGGAACCGGACAATTGGAATATGCTCCACCGTGGGCTTTGACAACACCATTGAGTCAAATCAATGTACGCCATATAGACTGTAATGGAGATGGCCGGATTGACGCGGCGGATGCGGACGTGATTTTCCTCAATTGGAATGGAGAGAATGGGCCAATGATTACCGAAGAAGAAACACCAAACGCTTTTCAATCTTCTGAGGCTGGCATTCCATTTTTTGTGCAAAGTGATTCCTTAGCGCCGGCATCCATGAATTCTGTTGCCATTCATTTAGGAGCATTCGAGACTACGGAAGCAGTATATGGCATTGCTTTTTCCGTTCGGTTCGATCCGACAGCCATTACTGACCATAGCATTTCTATGTCTTTTGACGGATCGTGGTTGGATCCATCGGAGGATTATTCTCTCAACATGTATCGCACGGATCCCGATCGCCAAGTGGTAGATGTTGCATTGGTGCGTACGGATGGAATGGAGATAGAGGGCAGCGGTCCTATTGCCATGCTTCATTTTTTATTGGATGAACAATTTACAGGTACCGAAGTCCTTTTCGAATTGGTCAATGTGCGACTGATCAATGCTCAAGAAGAGTCTTTGGCGGTAGATAGTCGGCAGACCTCGGTGCCGGTTAACCGAATCACCACTTCCCTTTTGTCTGGAGCTTTGGATCGCAAAATCAGACTGTTTCCCGTGCCGGCAAAAGAACATCTTGAGTTGATCACCAAAGGTGTTGAGATAGTAGATGTTGAAATATGGAGTATGGATGGAAGATCGATCCGACGGATACCTGGAAGCTCCACTATACCGGTGGGAGATTTGCAATCCGGGATGTACCTGCTACGGATTTCCACCGATGTTGGCGTTGCCGTGCGGAAGTGGTTAAAAGATTGAAAAAAATGGTTGTAACAGTGCTTCGGTGGTAAAAAAAGCTGTTTTGAGGTTCATTTAGCTGGGTTTTGCAGTCGGAAGAGAAACTTTAGACAACTTCATTTTGTCTCTGCAAAAAAATTTGGAAGAAAGTTAAAGTATTTGTGGTTTTGATTCGTCTTCTCCACAAAGGGTATTCCTTTCAAACCAGTCTAAAATTCCAATTATGAGACAATCTAAGTTTTTCTTCGTATTCCCACTGGCACTCTTCGCGTTGTTCGTATTTTCCAAATTTTGGTTATTTGCTCTTGGAGCTTTCCTCTTGATGAAGTTTAGTTTTGGAGGATGCGGACGTAGAAGACCTGGTTTTCGTCGCCGATTTAGCGGGAGAGCAGCAACAGAAGGAGAACAAAATACATCTACTTTTGATGAAAGGGACATTGTACCCGATGGACAAAGTGGATTCTAATGGAATAAATGATCTATGGAGCGATAAAAGGGGGATGCTGTCGGGCATCGCCCTTTTTTTATGCCCGATCGCAAGTTACTTTAGGCGATAGAATTTCGTCAAAGCAATACCTTTATTGAACGGGGAATGAGAAACTTTAAACAACTTCGCGAAAAAATTAGAGAAGGATTCAATTTATGAAACATTTTATACGTTCAACACTATAAAACAAGGAGATAATCTTCAACTACTAAATGAGCATAAACTTTTTTTATACCATCCAAGCATGATTAAAATTAGTTTATGCGATCCGCCTCTTTGAGTCGGGTAAAAAACGAAGTGGCTACATTTGGTTGAAAAATTTTCAATTACTTCGTTTTCAAATAATTGTGAAATCTTGAAACACATGAATAGAACTTTAATTGCAGCTTTCTTACTAATTGGCAGTGCCGGCATGTTACAGGCACAATGGATTTATAAAGGCAATAACAAGGAAAGAGCCGTTCCACCTGGGAAGGGACAAGAATATCAAAGGCCTTTTATGGATGTGGGAGAAATACACTTCGTACAGTTTGCAGTGTACCCCAGTACCGTCAATCCGTTTGAATTAGGAGCACCGAACCTTGGGCAGGTGTGGATCATTTATCACCGCGAAACTTTTGTTAAAGGACAGTATGGGGCGCTCTACATTGTGAAGCCCTTTGCGACAGCTGCCGATGCAAGAGCAGCAGCAGCACGTTATAAGAAACGCAAGTACGACTGCTGGTACAATTCAGAATTGACGGGGGCAACTTTTGACTTGATTGGAACGACAACGGATAGTGAAGGACAAGAGGCAATAGAGGTAAAAAAGTAGGCTGCTATTAATTGAGACTTACTAAATCTTGTGATTTTGCAAACCATAACCGCAGCCCCACTAAGTATTTATGGTATGTAGAATAGAATTTCAAGATATGGCCTTTTTCTCTAATGTCATAATTTCGACCTAAAAAAACAATATCGGCAGATCTTAAGAACTGGCAAATCTTAATATTTGCCAGTTCTGAGTCTGCGCTCATCCCTAATTGCGCAGGTGCCGGTCGGCAAAGTCGAGATATTGTTTCCAATCGTAATAGGTGAGGTCATGGGAACCGCTCCTTAAGTGATAGCCTATCGCTCCCTGGTTATCGGGAGCATTTACTTTGGGCAATTCTTTCGAAAGCAGTCCCTGCTTATTAAATAATCTGTACACTTTCCCCGCTTCCCGGGCAGCAAGGAATTCACCACGTGGATCTGCCCATTGATCTTCAGATGCGCTTGCCACGTAGACTGGCCGGGGAGCCATCAAAGCAATCAACATATGTTGATCAATTGGCAGAGTTTCTTCCTGGTCGTTAAAACGAGTAAAATTATCACAGAACCAATGTGGGAAGCGATCGTTGATGACCTTGACGGTTTCGCCAAACTTTCGTTTGGAAAGTGCCGCACCACCACAGCCGGAATCATTGGATATAACGAGGGCAAAACGTTGGTCGGATGCACCAGCCCAAAGTGAGGTCTTGCCGAGTCTGGAATGTCCAATGACGGCAACTTTTTGATGATCAATATCCTTATCGGACTCAAAATAGTCGAGAGCTCTGCTGAGTGCCCATGCCCATGTAGCAATGGAGCCCCATTCTGCGGTCTTAGGACTATTCTCTATTAACCGATGCAAGCCATTTTTGAATTCATCGTCAAAATCCGGGTCGATATCTCCGTAATAGATATTAGCGAGTCCGTACCCTCTAGACAATATGTATAATACCGGCCAGCGACTGGCTCTGACACCCCGCGAAAGCTCCGTTGCTTTATTTTCCGTTATGCCAAAGGTAGCATTGTTGCGCAACCATGATGAGGGTAAGCTGATTCCCGGGTCGCCGATAATGGTATGATTCCCATAAAAGTTGTAGCCGAGGAAAACCGGGACCGGCCCCCTCACAGTTTTGGGTAGGTAGACCAGTAAAGTTGCCTCAAGCTGTTTTCCGTTTGCTTGAAAGGTGATGGTGATTTCCTTTCTCACTGCAATTCCTCCCAATGCGTTTTTATCAAGGTCGGAGACCTTGAAGCTCGTCTGAATTTTATGAGTAGGAACCTGGCCATAAACCAGTTCTTCAAATTGCTGATAAATCTCGCTTCTCCGCAAATCAACCCACTCCGAAGATGTAGTAATGGTCTCGCCGTTTTGACTTGTTAATAACTCGGGTAATTCGTACGGCGGAACGTTGGATTCTAAATATTGCGGTGACTGCCCATTACAAAAGCTGTTTGTAATGGCGAATAGAAGACTGAAAACCAAACGTTGAAAGTTCATTTTCAAAATTTTATGCAAGAATGTCTTTCACCAGATGGCCGTGTACATCGGTTAAGCGATAATACCTCCCCTGGTGTTTGTAAGTCAGTTTTTCGTGATCGATGCCCATGAGATGAAGTAGGGTGGCCTGAAAATCGTGTACATGTACTGGGTTCTCCGCGATGTTGTATCCGAATTCGTCTGTCTGTCCAAAGCTCATACCTGGTTTAACCCCACCACCTGCCATCCAGATCGTAAAGCAGCGCGGATGATGGTCTCGCCCGTAATTGTCGGGTGTTAAGCTGCCTTGGGAGTAATTGGTTCGGCCAAATTCTCCGCCCCAAACGACCAGTGTATCATCCAGCAAACCCCGTCTTTTCAAATCGGTTACCAATGCCGCGGAGGCTTGATCGGTATCGCGGCATTGGGAGGATAACTCCCTGGGTAAATTGCTGTGTTGATCCCAACCGAGATGGTATAATTGAATGAATTTTGTGTTTCGTTCTGCCAGCCTCCGGGCCAGTATGCAATTGGCCGCGTAAGTTCCCGGTTTACGCGATTCAGGACCGTACAATTCAAAGGTAGATTCTGGCTCATCGGAGATATCCATGGCTTCCGGTACTGAGGTCTGCATTCGGTAGGCCATTTCATACTGTGCAATCCGTGATTGGATCTCAGGGTCACCAAATTCGTTCATCCGCATTTGGTTGAGCTGTGCTAACTTATCCAGCACTTCCCGACGAGATGCCGCACTAATACCGTTTGGATTTTGTAAATGCAGAACCGGATTGCTTCCGGCCCGGAATTGTACTCCCTGATGGAGGGATGCCAAAAAGCCGTTGCCCCATAAACGAGAATAAATAGGCTGAGGGCGTTGTGCGCCTCTGGACAACAATACAATGAAAGAAGGTAGGTTTTTATTGGAACTCCCCAGGCCATAGCTCAACCAAGAACCGATACTGGGCCGGCCCGGTTGCTGTGAACCCGTCTGGAAAAAAGTGATGGCCGGATCGTGATTGATCGCTTCGGTATGCATGGTTTTGATGAAACACAAATCGTCGACAATCTTGGCGGTATGGGGCATTAAGTTACTGACCCAGGCTCCACTCCGGCCATGTTGTTTAAAATCATATATGGAAGAGGCCAATGGTTTTGTCTTTTGATAGGCAGTCATGCCCGTCAAACGCTGTCCCATTCTGACGGAGGCGGGTAATTCTTCTCCATGCATTTTGGTCAGCAGAGGTTTGTAATCGAACAAATCCAATTGAGAAGGCCCTCCGCTTTGAAACAAATAGATAATTCGTTTTGCTTTCGGAGCGAAATGAGGAGCATCTAAAATACCGCCGAGGCTGGGTGGAGCATCCGTTACTGAGTTGCCGCCCCGGTTGCAAGAAAGCATTGATCCCAATGCAAGACTACCAATTCCCAATCCCATTTTGGAAAGGAAATGTCGACGGTTCAAATGACAATAATGGTCGTGTAAGTGATCTTCCATTTTATTTGAATTTAGCTTCGTCCATATTGAAAATAGTGTTGACTACAACTGCTAGTGCCGCGACGGTTGCAGTTTTGCCGGACTGGAGATTGGGGGTATTACCAATGTCTAAGAGGGCGAGTCCATCTTCTGTTTTTTGCTGATAATTCTCAGCTTCACTGTGGTATAAATCCAGCAAAAGTGCCTCCTCCGGGGCTTTCAGCTCCCTTGACAAAATTCCCTTAGCAGCTTTTCGGATCCAGTATTGCGGTTCCTGCTGGGGTGAATCCTGAATCAAGTTTTCTGCAAGTACTCTGGCTGCCTCTACATATTGGGGGTCATTTAGCAGGATTAGAGATTGAAGCGGTGTGCTGGTGACTTGCCTTTTGACCGTACAAACCGCCCGTTCGGGAGCGTCAAGGGTCACCATAGTAGGTGGTGGTATGGTCCGCTTCCAATAGGTATATAAGCTGCGTCTGTATAAATTGCGACCGTAACTCTGGCGATACTTATTTTCGCCGATCTGATTGGCTAACTCTTTCCAAACACCAGCTGGTTGATAGGGTTTTACCCATTTTCCGCCGACTTGGGGGTGAAGCAATTCACTCACCGTCAAGGCCTGGTCACG
>JANQRV010000128.1 GCA_028284395.1 Saprospiraceae bacterium | reverse complement strand
TTCTCTATTTCCACTGTTGGTTTTCGCCCAGTGTGTTAAAGGTGATTGTAATAATGGTAGTGGTACATTGGAGTACCGCAGCGGTTCGAAGTACGTGGGGCAATTCCTAAATGGCAAGCGGCATGGAATTGGTAGCCTTTATTATGCAGATGGTAGCAAATATCAGGGAGAGTGGTTGCAGGATCAGCCGCACGGTGAAGGCCTCGAAACCTTGCCGGATGGCAGTCGAAGAGAAGGCGTTTGGCGCAACGGTAGGCTGATGCGCGAAAAAGCTCGGCCGACTACTCGCTCCAATGCAGAAACTGTTGCGAAAGGAAGTAAGAAACAAACTGGTTGTATATCTGGCGACTGTAAGACAGGAAAAGGAATCTATATCTATCCTAGTGGAGCTGTTTACATCGGTGACTTTCAAAATGGTGAGATCCACGGATATGGTACTTGTTACTATGCAGATGGCAGTAAATATAAGGGCAATTGGGCTCATCGTTATCCGGATGGCAAGGGCGTAAAAACTTTCAGTAATGGGGAGGTGAGAGATGGTTATTGGAAAAAGGGACAACCGGTAGATGAGTTCGGAAATTTTGATGACGCCGTAGGGGAAATACCAGGCTCGGTTGCCGATAATGACGGAACGGATATTCAAACGGGGTGTATTTCTGGTGATTGCCAGGATGGCCGGGGAACCTTTGCCTATGTGGATGGTAGCAGATATGAAGGTGCCTTCATCGGAGGTAAACCAGGAAGTTACGGTACTTTCCACTACGATAATGGTGACAAATATGAGGGAGACTTTAAGAATGGGCAACCTCATGGAAACGGTCAGATGTTTTATCACGACGGTCGCTCCATCGCTGGTGTCTGGAGAAATGGCGAATACAAGGGCAAACCGGCCAAGAAAGATGGACCGGGCTGTACTTCCGGTAACTGTAAGCATGGGTATGGAACTTATCTATTCCAGGACGGAACTAAATATGAGGGTCGCTTTCTAAATGGTTATCCCCATGGAAATGGAATAGTGCTGTATACCAATGGCGACCGTTATGAAGGAGAGATGGCCAATGGTAGTTTCGAAGGCTATGGAACGCTTGAACTCAGTAATGGAACACAGGTAACGGGCAATTGGTCCAACGGAAAATACATAGGTAACAATCGCAATAAGATCGCCCAAAGTCAGGAGGAATTGGCAACGCCATCCCATAGTGCTTCTTCATTGGCCGCCAATGGAGAAGATATTCAAATTTGGGCGGTGGTGATCGGCGTGGCTACCTATGATCACATGCCCGCATTGCGCTATACGGATGATGACGCATATCGGATGTATGCATTCTTGAAAAGCCCGGAAGGAGGAGCATTGGACGACGATCACATCAAGATTCTAATCGATGAAGATGCGACCCGCGAACGTATTATGAATACAATGAGTGAAGTGTTTGGAAAAGCTGGAGCGAATGATCTGGTAATGCTTTATTTCTCCGGTCACGGACTGAAGGGATCTTTCCTGCCCATTGACTTTGATGGTTTCAACAATAAAATTTACCACGAAGAAATCAATAAAATCTTGAAAGCGAGCAAAGCAAAACTCAAATTGTGCATTGCCGATGCGTGCCATTCAGGTAGTTTGCTTGCTGGCCGAGGAAATGATGAAATCCCAGAAACCTTGCAGACTTTCTATCGCTCATTGGCGCAAGCAGGTCCTGGTGCTGCTCTTTTAATGTCGTCTAAATCCGACGAAACTTCATTAGAATCAAAAGGGCTGCGGCAAGGCGTCTTCAGTCATTTTCTCATCCGGGGGTTAAAAGGAGAAGCAGACAGCAATAAAGATACGTTGGTTTCCATTCAGGAATTGTACAACTACATCTTCTTCAATGTCCGTGCATATACAGGCAAACGCCAATCTCCTTTGATTCAAGGAAATTACGATAAGAATATGGCGATTTCCATTAGACGCAGATAGTGGTTAATGCCCCTCCTTTGAGTCTTGCCAGATGGACAGGAAGGGACGCAAGGTCCCAGGTACGTTGCTTTCTGCGAACCTCTCCGCTAATGCATGGGCACCCGCTCCAAATGCTACTTCATGGATAAAGCCGGTAAAATGGAAAATAAATCCGTATGCTCCAAGATTTAGAGTATGACCCGCTTCATGATCTAAGTGCCAGATTGGTTGACCGGTTCTGCGGTCACAGGACTGGCAATCGACGAAGGCAAAATTCCCCATGTTAAAAGCAGTGTGATAAGTGTTCAAATTGGCGATCCAGCCTCCACGAATGGCAAACATTCCAGTTTTTAGGTGCAATTTGAATCCTTGAAGACGAAAAAAGGCCTTCCTTCCGAATAGGATATGTCCAGCCACGCTTAGTAGCAGAAACAACAGTCCCAGGCTATTGACTAGCCAGGACATCGGCATTAGCCAATTGGACCACCCAAGTAAAGACTGATAGCGCGAATTGGTAGATACTGGTTGAAAAATGACTAAGAAGTTGGTCGTTCCTATGAAAACTGCTAAAACCAATCCCACCGGCCCGAATAAACTTAAAATGAACATGTTCAATCCGGCGTTTAATCCCGATAAGAGACCGCAAGAAAATCCTCCGCTAAGAGTGGGAAAAAGATGGTGGGCAAAGGCATAACCGAAAATGGTCAGGCATACCGCCAATGAGAAGGCATATCCCCAAGCTATGCTTGCCATAAAGAAAATCAGGGCGATGCCGATCAAAGCACCGGTTACACAACTAATCATCCTTTGTTTATTCAAACCAGACCCAATTTAATTGCATTTTTAACCAGGCCCGCTAGATTCCTAGCTCCAAGCTTGGCACATAGATTCATTCTATGTGTTTCGACGGTACTGACGGATAAATGTAACACGTTGGCAATTTCCTGAGTTGTATTTTCCGCCATGATGAGATCGAGTATTTCTTTTTCTCGCCTAGTCAATTTGGGGATGAAGCTTTCCCTTTTGGATAGGGTTCGAGCGGCTTTAGCAATCAATTTTTCATTCACCTCCTTCGATAGATATTGATCACCATCGAAGACGATCCGAATCGCTTCGATCAATTCCCTTTCTGATGTATTTTTGTATAAATAACCTTTAGCACCATTGCGCAATAGGCTGGTGATGAAGCTAACCTGTCCAAAAGTTGTAAGACCGATGATCTTGATTCCGGGAAAATTTTTGGTTAAAAATTTACAGAGATCAATTCCATCCATATCGGGCAGGCCGATATCGAGTATGACAATATCAGCCTCGTTACTCTCCAGCCAATTGATGGCCTCCGAAGCGCTTAGAGCAGCTCCAGTTATTTCGATATCTTCCTCTTGTTTGACTGCATTTTGAATGCCTTGGATAACGATGGGGTGGTCGTCAATGATGAATAACTTGATCATCTTGTCGGGTTAATTTTACTTCTATTGAAACAGTAGTGCCTTTCCCCGGTGAAGAATCCCAGGATAATTTTCCATTGAGATAATTGATCCGGGAATTGATATTGCGCAAACCATGGCCCGGGCCGCGATAAGCACTTGGGGTAAAGCCTTTGCCATTGTCTTCTACCGTGATAAAAAGTCTCTTATTTCTTTGAATTAGTTGGACGAGAACTTCGGTGGCTTCAGCGTGTTTAATGATGTTGTTAAGAACCTCTTGCAAGGTTCGGTATATTTGTAGAGCGACCGTATCAAATATGGGCTTATCCATACCGAACTGTTGAACGGTCACCTGCAATTTTTGATTGAAGTTGATTTCGTCACATAAATCTTCAATGGCAGCCATCAAACCAAACTTCATCAGTGCTTCCGGCATCATGTTTTGTGCAACTCGTCTGAGTTCAGAACTAGCCCGGTCTACTAATTTGTACGGATTTGGACGATCGGTACTGTCCCCGCGTTCCAGACTGAGTTTTAGCGAAGACAACATGATGCCAATTCCATCGTGTAGTTCTTGGGCCATTCTGGTTCGTTCGAGTTCTTCGCCTTTGAGCATAGCGCGTAATGCCATATTCTTACCTTCCTGGGTAACCTGGAACAATTTTTCTTTCTGAAGAGCTGCTTCCCGTTCGGCCATCTTCTCCCGGTGAATGCTGTTTTTTCTAAAGATTAGAAAAGTAGTGCCAAGAACTAGTAGAGAAAGCGTAGCGGTGATGCCCCACCAGAACCGACGATTGGCTCTTGCTGCTGCCGTCAATAGCGATACTTCCTGATGAGCATTGGTCGCTTGAAGGGATAGGATTTCCTTTTCTTTTTTTTCTGTTTCAAATTTGACATTGATGGCCTCTACTTCTTTATGTATCTCTTTGTTGTGAACCTCATCCATCAATTTGATCATCTCTGATGCATTGAAGTAAGCAGATTTGTAATGACCGAGTTCTTCCTGAGCGGGAAGGAGTCTCGAAATAATGTTGATCTGCAGATCTTTGGCTTCGAGTACCTGTGCGTCGGTCAATGCTTCTTGCAAATATTTTTCCGCCTTTCGATATCTTTCATTTTGAGCATAGAATCGCCCCAAAAAATAGGTGAAGCGTGCGTGGTCAAAAGGGGACAGACCACGTAGATTGTATATCTGTAAAAAGTAGCGCTCCGCTTTTTCAATATGGCCAAGTGCTTCTTCACCATTGGCAAGATTTAAGTAGGAATAAGCGATTAAAGTAAGATCATTTAATTTTCGACTGAGGTTCAGTGCTTCCTGACTATAGAGCAAAGTTGAATCAAGGTTCTTTTTCTTTCGGTTGATTGCGGCCAGGGCCATATTGGTAATGGTCAGGTTGCGGGTGTTCCCGTAGAGTTGGGCAATCGCCCGTCCTTTCCGGATGTAGTGTTCGTGCTTGACGTCATCTCCCAGTTGTAGGTATAGCGTTCCAAGATTGATGAAAATGCGATCATTGAGTGAGTCGTTGCCTGAAGTGGTATTGATCCGGGCTGCATTCGTGAAAATTTGGGAGGCTTCGGTCTTTAATCCCTGATTCATTAGAGCATTGCCTTGGCCAATTAGACTTTGGGCGGCTTCTTTTGGCCGTCCCAGGGCGATCAAAATGTCATATGCCTTCTGGGAATGAACAATTGCGGAGTCAAATTCGGAAAGGTGCATACCGAATAGGAAACCAAGATTGCGGTTGATATTTCCTTCCATGCCCCGGAATGGACTCAATTCAGCACTTCGCAACGCTTGTTGGTAAAAGTAGCGGGCACTATCGTATAGAGCCTTATTTTGAAAGTAGTTTCCCAAGGCCATTAAGGACCTGATCTTCAGAGAATCTGAATGAGCAGAAATCAATTCCTGATGAAGACTATCAGCGATGCGGTCTTGACCCAACAGGTTGACCGCTGCCAAAAGGAACAAAGCTATTATAGAGGTCTTGATCTGAGCTCCCATCGGAATTTAGTTATATCCAAAAATACGCATTATGTGGCGGTCTAAAGTGGTGGAAAACCACCAATTTTTTATTTGGATAATTCAATCGGAGTGTAGATAGATAACATCTATGCACGGTTTTCTTGCCCCGTTTCTTGCACTTTCATTCCTCTTGGATCCCATTTTGCGAGAGAAGTATAGCCAAGGGCCTAGTATCTGGAAATTGCGCAAAAATAATCATGATTACCACAGTGATCGGGACACTTAAGACCATACCCGCAATACCCCAAAGTGCCCCCCAAAGAGATAGAGCCAAGATGACTACAAGCGGACTGATGTTCAGAGAATTTCCCATCATTCTCGGCTCGACTACATTTCCGACGATTACCTGTATGGCACCGACTCCGACTAAAATAATCGCAAATGGTGTCAGAGTGTCAAATTGGAGCAACGCCAGAAGCGCAGGAAAAAAAGTAGCGACAATCGAGCCGATATTCGGGATAAAGTTGAGTAAGAAAATGAGAAATGCCCAGAATACCGCAAAATCCACACCTACTAAGGCCATAATGATAAAACTCAATATAGCGGTGAGGATGCTAACGGCGGATTTGACCGAGAGGTAACTGATTACAGCTTCATTGATCTTGCCCAATACGTCCTCAAATTGTTGGTAATTAGCTGGTTCGGGAAAAAGGCTTTGCATTTTTTTTCGAAAAACCGTCTGTTCTATGAAAAGAAACATAACGTAGATGAGTATGAGGAACGCATTACTGGCAATGCCGGAAAAAGTGTTTAATAACCCGGAAATAGCTTGCGTGAAATCGAGTTTTTCAAGGAGAGAAGAAACCGTAGGGACCTCTTTGATCCCAAAGGATTGTTGTACGTCTTCGGTCAATTGTTGTACGCGAACTTCATAGCGAGGTACAGCATTGGCCATTGCGTTGGCGTTGGTTGCGACCAACTCACCTGCAATGATCATTACAAAGAGAATAATAAGCGAAGAAATGGTAAGTAAAAGCCACTCGGGAAAGTACTTTTGGGCAAACTTCCATTTGCTAATCCAGTGGCTAAGGGATATGATCACGTACCACACCAGCAGAGCAATGACAAAGGGAATTAATAGGTTTTTACCCAGGATCAGAAAAGCGAAGGCAAAGGTGATGATGATGGCCCAAGAGGCCAGTTTAGAGGCTTTCATGAGTTTGTAAATTATCTTTTGTCAATTTCAATGACCATCCCTACAGCGCTTTTCCCGTTTAGCTGTGCGTCGAAAGAGACCGTTTTGCCGGCTTTAAAAGCAACCTCGCTGATACGTGTCGAACCCAATGCATCTCTTAATTTTCCAGCATAATCCCCTGATCTGCTACTGTTGATCTTATTGTTGAGTTGATCGAAATTTAGTTCCCTTTTTGAAACTACCAATGCGATTAAATCTTTGTTACCTACGTTGTCGGCAGTCATCGAATAATCTCTGGGAAATAAACGGGTACCAGTAATACCGCAATATGGGGAGTGTTTTGGAGTGTACGGAAATAGAACGCTGCTAGAACCATTGGCTTCCTGCCCAAATACATATACATAGCAGTCGATGCTATTGGCGAACAGAACTTTAAATTTATCTCCTTTTCGAATGGGCTGTTGGGTTTGGAAGATGGTCGAACTCTTCTGTTTCAAGGGCAAGGTCTTTTGCGTATTGATGTCCAAAAGGCCAAATTCTACCTGCATCTTATTCTTGTCGAACTTCTGATCGGTGCTGCTGCCCATCGGAAACAACCCGTAGGCCTCCTTGACAAAATATTCGAAGTCGCGATACTGAACCCATGCTCGACCACGATTCCCCCATTCCTGTCCCCAACTATTCATAATATGGAAGGAGCCGCCATTGCGATTGTCATCATAACCGATTACACACATGGCATGACCACTGAAGCCTCGTAAGCTATAATCCCTTTGGGTGGGAGCCCATGCATCCTGGCCCAGCATTCGACTCATGAAAGTGCCTCCTACCTGCATGCCTATCACCACCGGTGCGCCTTGTGCCAGATTCTGTTTGATAGCGGTGATGTCTGGCTTGTAATTGTTCACACCTTGTGTCAGCCGATTGTACCCCTTAATCCGGAATTGCTGACCTGCTCTTAACTGTTCCTGATCCGGATGGTTCGAACAGGTTCGTTCATTATAGCGAAAGCTACCGAAGGGGAGGGCACCATTCTGACGCATGGCTTTCATGGCATCCAGCATATAGGCTCCCTGGCAACCACTCAAGGCAATTTGATTGTATAGATAGGACGGACTGAAAGTTGCGTTGTTGGGACTTTGCCCAGAAGCACGCGAATGTAGAATAGTCCTGGCGGCGTAGGCACTAGCCCAGCCTACACACGAACCCTGTGAACCTTGATGCAAAGCAGGTGGAGCATATCGTGCCAGAGAGGCACTGGAAGGCAGGCGATTGAAGTTACCCGAACCGTAAGCAAGGGGTTCAAATACCTGTGCCTGATCAAATTTCTCTTCACTTAGTAGAGCCCCCAATTCAAAATCACTCAATTCTGGCGTACTAAGTCCGCCATTCAATTGTTGCTGACCGCCTAGAAAGAAGTACCATACACCAGCAATAATCAGGGCCGGGATGATGAGCTTAGGTCGCTTGAAGAGAAACAGAAGAATAAATGGGATCCACCTCATTAATCCACCGCTACTGTTATTGGAATCTTTTTTCCGGGGCGTCTGGGAGGGGTCTTTTTCCATTCTTATTGCCATAAACGCTAAGTTTTAGTTCTGATGCGAAAAATAGGCATTTTTTTTATCGTTTTGATGAGGTCCTCCGAGCTTCCAATGGCTTTGACATGTGAGACAAAAAAATTATATATTGACTGTATGTTGTTAGTTTGCTATATAGATTCTTTTGTCATATATTTGAATTTATTGCAAAATTTTCGATCTAAGTACAACTTTTAGGTTTTTATTTGCTAATACGCCTTGTTTTCCTTAAACATCTTGCTCGGCAGAGTAAAAGAAACGCGCTTTGTATGACGATGCCCCAACTGAAAATAGAACAGGCCACTTATATATTGGAACTCGCATCTGAGGATACGAGCTGCGATATATTGAACTACCTATCTGAAAATTTCGAAGTAGCGGTATCAGATCTAATTATTGCTACCGGGTGGGACGGTGAAACGATCCGCCAACAATTATCCCACCTTGAAAATGTCGGACTCGTCAGAACACTGGAACGCAATTACAATCGGTACTACCGGTTGGATTATCATTCTTTGCAAAAAATGAATCGCCTGATTAAAGTCTTACAATAGATTCTCGCTTCCCATCTGATTTCAACAATTATTAAGCTTTTATTTATTTGATAATTAAACTGTTGTACCTTTCTTTTGAAATTACTAACACCTGTGGAAGGTGATGTTGGTACTACTGTTAGTATCTTTGATTGGCAATTCTTGCAGGGCTAAACGATCTTCCGTTAATTTGTATAGAACACAACATCAGACACTATGACGTTAGTGTCGATATAAACCTAATTAAAGCTGGGTTTATAAACGACTGTTTTATCGTCCGAATAGTAGAATCACTCATTGTCAGTACCATTTGTGAAACCATTCAAATGATGTTTTCCGACATTAGATTACTAAGCTGGGTGAAACACTATACCTGAATTTTTATAATTCACTGAATTGAAGCAATTCGATCGTAAGGAAAAAATCAGTTAAGAATTCATTTCACTGAAGATAGAAATGTTCTCAGCAGTGGTTGGTTCGGGACCAAGAAATTGATGATTGTTGAATATTTTCCCGTTTAGTTTCTCAACAGATGATCAAAATCGTTCGTCCTTCACTATTTGCTGGCGATAAAAGGTAATCGTGGGCTAGTTTATCTCGAATAAACTAGCCCAGTTTTTTTAAGATCCGCACTCTTGGCCATATACTTCTAAGGTATTGGACATGACTGCTCCAAACGGCCGCTGCCTTCCGACTTTGAAGTACTTGATCAGTAACTTTACTGTGTACTTTCCAGGCCAGGGGATGGGTACAATACGTTCTGCAGAGAAGGAGTTCCAGACGAAAGAACCATTCTTGTGCTTTACAATCCATTGGTAAGACACATACGTGTTTTCAATCACAGGTAGGGGGTTTCCTGACATCAGACACACATGTGGTCTCTCATCCTCAAAATTAAAACTGCTACAAAATTCCGTTCCATTTACTGAAACAATGTTTGGGGCGACCATAAGTTGCCCAATTAGTTGTGTGCTCCAAAGGGTTAATAGTGCGAGAATAATGAAATGCTTAGTCATCATAAAGGTCAATTATAAGTAAGGGTAACGCATCGCGTTCTGGATCCAGAACAGGATACAAATGAGTACATTGTTATTTTCCCTAATGACTAACTTGACTAACTATGTTTGTGTATCGACGGGGGATTGTTTTATTAAGGCGGAGTGGTCTATTTTACACTGTACATATAGCAAATATAATAATATTAGGGTTAAAACGCCAGGAATTCTTATTGTTTTCCATTTTTGGTAATTCATAAAAACATTTTGTTTAATTTTGAGCTCCTATTTTTGTTGCGCTGATACAACCTTTGCCAGGAGTTAGTTTGGATGTATGTATTCAGTTTTTGTTAATTGATCAAGGTATAGTTTCGATATGATCAAGACGCTCTACATTAGGAATTACGCCATAATAGAATCTTTGGAAATGCATTTTTCCGAAGGTCTGACTATTATCACCGGTGAAACTGGAGCTGGAAAATCAATCTTGCTCGGAGCACTGGGGCTGATTATGGGAAAGCGTGCCGATACCAAGACGCTCTATAATCCGGATGAAAAGTGTGTAGTGGAGGGGCGTTTTGTTATACAATCCTACTCCATTCGATCTTTTTTTGAGCGGAATGACATCGACTATGATGACGAGTTAGTCGTGCGAAGGGAGATCACTCCGTCTGGTAAATCCAGAGCCTTTATCAATGATACTCCCGTCAATCTCAAATTGCTGCAGGAACTGACCGGGTACTTACTGGATTTACATCAGCAGTTTGACACTTTGGATATGCAAGAAACTTCCTTCCAGATAAAGGCGGTGGATGCACTAGCAGACAATAAAAAGTTAGTTCTCGAATATCAAGAACTTTACCAATCTTATAGAAGCGAGCAAAGACAATTGGAGCAACTCCTGGTCAAAGAATCCACCGCTTCCAATGAAAGTGATTTTCTGAAGTTTCAACACGAAGAATTGGTGAATGCCAATCTCCAATCTGGTGAACAAAAAAGCCAGGAAGCCGAGCAGGTCAAACTAGACAACGCCGAAGACATTAAAAGGGTTACTGCTACTTCCTTCCAATTTCTGAGCGAAAGCGAACAATCGGTAGTTGGTCAACTTCAGGATATCGGGCAAAGTTTGAATGCCATCAGCAAATACGACTCCAAAATTCAAGGTCTGCAAAGTCGTTACGATGGTTTGGTTCTGGAGTTGCAGGACATAGCTCACGAGTTGGAAAGAATAGCTGACGAGACCGAATTTAACGAGGAGCGAAGTGTGGAAATTAGAGAACGATTGGATTTAATCTATCGGTTGCAGAGCAAACACAATGTCAAGTCCGTTGAAGAGTTACTGGACATTCAAGAAACATTGGCCAAAAAACTAGGGCAGTACGGCGATATGAGCGCCGAAATTACAGCTCTTCGCGAGAGAATTGCCGAAAAGGAATCTCGCCTTTTTGAAATTGGGACCCAGATTAGTGAAAGAAGAAGCCAGGTTACCGATGGTTTTGTTTCCGACATTAAACGGTTGTTAGGCATGTTGGCTATGGAACATGCTGAGATGCAAATTGATATACTTCCCCAGCCATCATTGGGGCCCGACGGCCTAGATCAGGTCAACTTTTTGTTTTCCGCCAATAAGGGCGCGCGGTTACAACTGATCAGAGAAGTAGCCTCTGGTGGAGAGCTTTCCCGCTTGGCACTGGTATTGAAATCACTCGTTGCAGATTCAATACCGTTACCGACATTAATATTTGATGAAATCGATGCTGGTATTTCGGGTGACGTTGCGTTGAAGATGGGTAGAATATTGCGCCAATTGGCCGACCGGCATCAAATCGTCACCATTACACATTCCCCTCAAGTATCTTCAAAAGCAGATGTCCATTACTTTGTTTATAAAAAGATCAAAGATGAGCGTACTGTTACCAATGTACGGTTGTTGACCAAAGATGAAAGAATTCGCGCAATCGCGGTGATGCTGAGTCAAAACCCACCGAGTGATTCGGCCATCGAAAATGCCCGAGAACTCGTGGAACAGTCATAAATTCGAAGCAAAACTTTATCAATATTAGCAAATTGTAGAATATGGGAAATAATATTTTAGCAGGAAAGAGAGGTGTTATATTCGGTGCCTTGGATAGCAATTCCATTGCCTGGAAAATTGCGGAAAAATGCCACGAAGAAGGAGCCGTTATGACCCTCACAAACACACCGGTCTCCCTGCGCTTCGGTAAACTAAGCGAATTGGGGGAGCAACTCGGGGCCAAGATCATTCCTGCCGATGCCACCAATATGGAAGACCTGGAGAAATTGTTTACCGAGTCGATGGAAGAATTAGGAGGTAAATTGGATTTCGTATTGCATTCGATCGGGATGTCTTTGAATGTGCGCAAAGGACGCCACTATACCGATTTGAAATATGAGTGGATGCACAAGACATTTGATATTTCAGCCATGTCTTTCCACCGTGTTATGCAATCATTGTGGAAACTGGATGCGATGAATGATTGGAGCTCGATCGTTGCTTTGACCTACATTGCCGCACAGCGTACTTTTCCGGATTATAACGAAATGGCGGAATCTAAAGCATTGCTTGAGTCTTTTGCAAGGAGTTTTGGTTACTTTTTTGGTTCAGAAAAAAATGTTAGAGTAAATACAATCTCCCAATCACCTACAATGACCACGGCTGGCAGTGGAATCAAAGGTTTCGAGGAATTCTTCAATTATGCGCACAAGATGTCGCCATTGGGCAATGCTTCTGCCGAAGATTGCGCCAGTTACTGCGCCATGCTGTTTTCCGATTATACGCGAATGGTGACTATGCAAAACCTTTATCACGACGGAGGGTTTTCAAACATGGGAATGAATCCAGCTATCCTGGATATGCCGACAAATGTCAATGAAATGCAAAAGTAGAGGATGGATGTCCAGGATTGTTGATTTTACACGTTTTGTAAACAATGAAATGGACGTAGTTTAATAACATTGATTCGTACCACTATGCTGTATATTCGTCACTTGACGATTTTTTTGGCCGCCATGCTCATCATCGAAGGAGTCGGGGCGCAGAGTTTCCCTAGAGGGGCATCTGGCAGGGGAAACTTCGACCCGTCATCCAGGTCGGACATGTCAGACGGTGGACGGGCACAGGATGATTATGCCGATGAGAGAGATACTTTTGGGGTATTCACTTTTTTTTCGGAGAATCCCAATCTGGAAGCACCATATGCGGATTCGCTGTTATCGAACTTTTTTCATCAGTATGATCCAGCGCGTTCCAGAGATCTGGATTACATGCATTTAGGCAATCCCGGATCTGCTGCTCAACCTTTTCTCTACACTCCTCGTTTTCGCAGAGGTTTTGATGTTGGATTGCATCAATACGATCTCTATTTGACCGAGGTAGAAGACGTTCCATACCGTCGCCTAGAAAAGCCATATACCAACGCTGCATACATGCAAGTAGGGGATCAGTCGGATACCTATTTTACCGGGGAATTCAGTCGAAATTTCGCCAAGGGGCTCAACATAAACCTGGATTATAAGAGACTTTCTATGTTGGGAAGGCAAAATCACTTTCCCAACCAAAATGCCCGGAATACGGCTTTGTCCGTCGGTATGTGGTTTCATGGCGAAAAGGGCAAATACGACGGCTTCTTTGCGATCTCTTCAAATACTATTGAACAGCAAGATAACGGAGGACTAGAAGTAGAACCTACTACTGGTGATCAGTTTAGTACACCCAGTTCCGCACAGGTTTTCCTCAACAGTGCAGAAACTAGACACACGCATCGGGAGTTTTCTTATACACACTATTTCAAATTTGGTGGCCAGGAAGACAGTATTCGCGGATTGAAACGCGCCTATACATTAGGGCATCAGATCAGTTTTCGCAACAGTAATTACCGGTTCTCGGACACCTTAACGGGCTTCCTAAGGCCTTATTCCGAGTTGTTGGTCAGTGATTTTCGTGGTCTTCGTTTTGCTGTTCAGCACCAAAAAATTGAAAATACCTTCCGATTGAGCACCTTTCGATTACAAAATAAGAAGAGAAATGACGCACAAGGGCAAAGGGACTACATCGAATTGGGAATAAATCACGCCATCCATCAATTGGATTTTGAATCTGCAGATTCTACGATCAATAACCTGTTCCTTTTTGGAAAAATTAATTTTAATCCCTCCCCGGGCCTTAAAATTAATACCTATGCACATTTGGGGATACTAGACAACGTCGGGGATTTTAGGATCAGCGGCGAATTATTTCTCGACTTTAAGAAACTGGGACAGCTCGAAGTTTCTGCTGCCAATCAACTTAGTTCCCCCACCTTGATGCAAAGCCGCTTTATTGTCTCCCAACGAGATGTATGGAAGAACAATTTTAAGAAAACCCTGGAGAACAGCATTGCTGCTACTTACCGGATAGAGCAATTTAAATTTGCCGTGACCGGAAAATACCATTTGGTAAACAATGCCATTTATTTTGATACTGCCGGCATTGCGCAACAAACCGGAACTCCTATCAGTATTTTGCAACTCATCGTGCAAAAAGATTTTGCATTGGGTAATTTTCATCTGGATAATGTCGTTTCCCTACAACAAATGAGTGAAGATTTTATTCGTCTTCCATCTCTTTATGCAAAACACAGCCTTTACTACGCTGGGCAATGGTTCGGAGTGTTAAATGTCAGGCTGGGTTTTGACGTGCGGTACAACAATACCTACTTTGCCCCATATTACAATCCGCTTACCGGCCAATTTCAACAACAAGATGAACGGGAAGTCGAGTGGTATCCCGGGCTTGATGCCTTTTTTAGCATGCGTGTCACAAGGTTCCGAGCGTATGTGAAATGGGAGAATCTCGTCAACACCATCACTCCCGAACGATTGTTTTATCAAACTGCCTTTTATGCTCATTGGCAAGGCGGCCTCAGGCTAGGCCTGAAATGGCGATTTGTCAATTAATCTGAATTAAATTCGACTTTTAGTGAACTAATTCATGAGTATAATTGTAGTTAGTGTTTTATGTACAATTACTAATGCTATGAAATCTTCAAATTTGAAACCGGTCCTCGAGACCATCAGTCCTGAATTTGGAAGTTCATTCACAATCAAGCATTATAATCAATCGAATCTGATTGACAAACCATACTGGCATTGTCACGCTGGCTACGAGATTGTTTACATCTCAAATGGTAAAGGGCGCCGCCAGGTAGGTGACCACAATACCGTATATTGCGATGGTGATCTGGTTTTTTTAGGACCAAATTTGCCGCATATAGGACTGGCGAACGGAGTCAGTGAGGCTTATACTGAGGTAGCAGTTCAGATGGAAACTGACTTTCTTGGCAAGGACTTTTTTTTGCGACCGGAAATGGAGGGGATTCGACAGTTGTTTCGTCGAGCGGAAAAAGGACTTTCATTTTATGGTGACACAAAGTTGGAAATTGGTTCGCGGTTGAAGCAGCTTCCGGATCGACCTTCTTTTTCGAGGTTGATTGAATTGCTACAAATACTGGATTCTTTGTCTCAATCTACGGAATATAAACCCCTGAACGCAAAAGGTATTTCTTTGGAGGTAGGCGGACATGAACTTTCTAGAATACAAGTTGTATATGATTACATTTCCAAAAACTACCAGAACAACATCTCTTTGGAGGAAGTTGCTAAGGAAGTAAATATGACCGTTCCCGCTTTTTGCCGGTTCATCAAGAAAGGAATTGATAAGACTTTTACACAATTGGTAAATGAATTCAGAATTGCGGAGGCCTGCCGGTTGTTATCGGAAGAACACCTAACAATTGCCAATGTGGGGTTTGAGTGTGGATTCAATAACTTGTCTCACTTCAACAAGCAATTCAAACTGATTACGGGAAGTAGCCCAAGTGACTATCGCCGCAATAAGAATATTGTGCTGTAATTTTACACAATTGTTAGCCCCTAACGGTCAGCAGATCTCCCAATCTGGTAAATGCATTCAGCCATTCGAGCGAAGGATATTCAAGTTTTCCAGATTTAAATTCCTTTAGTAGTGAGAAATAGCCGTTCTGACTTTTCCAGACATCGATTTTTAGATTGAGGCCTGATAGCACTTCCAGGATATCGTTGAGTAGTTGAATTTTGGTAATCGACTCTGAGTGAACAGCCAAGGTACTGATTTCTTCAAAGATGCGCTCACCGGCTGCCAGGTTGAACGAAGCTTTATCGTCGAGAACAACATTCCATTTGTCCAACTCACCGAGTAACCTTTTCAATTCTTTGACCTTGAGATTTTCTAAAGAGAAGAATTGCTGGAGATCGAGATTGAGAATGTACTTAACGGCCGTTAGGTAGGCTTCAGGCAGGGCAATACCGCTTTGTTGCATACTGGCCATTAATTGATAATTATCGTAGTAGATGTCCCGAAAATCCGACTCGACGTTCTGAAAACTGGTTTCCGTTATTTCCCGGATAATCTTGTGCTTTTCTTCGCGGAATAGATGCCAGATGGTAAATTTTTCGGAATCGAAAAATGACTGCATGATCCCGATAACGGTTCCCAAATCCGAATTTTTAAAAGCCGTAATGATTTTGTCGGACATCTCTACAAAGACCGGCCAGTCCATATCGATGGAAATATTACCGATGATGTGCTGTTGTCCCATGTAGAGGACCGCAAAACTGAAATCTTTTTCTGAATGCGTAATCTTGGATTTAACAGTCGTTCTCCCCAGAGACAGAATTTGATTCCCGGCATTGATGCGTTCGAAAATCTCGCTTTCTGCTTTATAATTGAATAGCTCTAACCCCTGAGGGTTTTTTTCGAAGAGCGATGCAACTGCATAGTGCATGGCCACCCGGGTCAGATCAACACTGGAAGGCACTACATTTTTGCGATAACTTTCCGCACCGTTTTTGTATATGTTGCTGGGAGCTTTATCCAGTCGATCCACAAATTCTTCGTGGAAGTCGCGACCACTCACTTGTCGGGTATAGTAAATGGCCCGATTGGCGTACTGCAAAATCTGATTGGTCTCGATTCCTGAAATCTCGTCAAAGAACCAACCACAGCTAGTAAACATCTGCATCGCCTGGCGTTGCATTTCCATCAGCCGGAGGATTTTCGTCTTCTGTTCCTTGTCGACAGGATTCGGAGTATTTTTTTGCAGAAAGGAATCAATGTTGTTATCACTGCGATCCAAAACGATGTCGATGTATTCGTTTCGTGCTTCCCAAGGGTCAATCAGCAATCCTTCGGTCTCCTTTTCGAAAACGGGGATCAGTTCATCCCTCAACCAATTTAGCGTGTCACGTAGGGGGCCTCTCCAGGCTTGAGTCCAATCGTGCCCACCCGAGTTACAACCACAATTAGAGCGCCACCTTTCAATACCATGTACGCAACTCCAAGAGCTATTTTCGTGGATGAGAATCTCGTGATCGGGTGGAAATATTTCGAGATACTGACCATAATTGGTCAGTGTTGCCATATGGTTCTTCTTAATATAATGTAAGGCATCCGCAAGTGCCATTTCACCGAACCGGTGATGATGGCCATAACTTTCGCCATCAGTGGCAATGTGGACGAGTTGAGGTGAATTGTTATTGTCGAAGGCATTAATGAACTGATGAGCAAAATTCTTCCCGTTGTTCAATAACCCCTTGAAGGCGACTCCTTGGGCAATTTCACCGTGATAGAAAAATAGACTAATCGTTCGTCCAGATGGTAACCGGTATAAATATGGGCGGCGGGAGTCGACATTATCGTGTGGGAGGTCGATCCAGTTGTCATCACCTACTTTTCTAAAAGCTCGCGCCTGACGTGGAGCGAGAATGGTATATTGTATGTTGTGATCCGCCAGAATTTCAAGAGTCTCCGTGTCAACAGCTGTCTCCGCCAACCAGATACCTTCCGGTTTTCGACCAAACCGGTATTCAAAATCGCGAATGCCCCACTTCACTTGTGTTTCCTTATCTCTTCGATTGGCTAGAGGCATGATCAAATGGCCATAGACTTGTGCAATTGCAGATCCATGTCCATTAAAGTTTGCTAGACTTTGTCGATCTGCCTCAATAATGGCTTGATAGGTCCCGGGGTCAGCTTCCTGCATCCAGGAAAGCAAAGTTGGCCCGAAATTAAAACTGATTTTGGAATAGTTGTTGGTAATGTTGATGATGTATCGTTCTCGATCCAAAATTCGGGCTACGGTATTGGAGGCATAACACTCGAAGTTGATACGTTCATTCCAATCGTGGAAAGGAGCAGCTGAGTCTTGCATCTCAACGATCTCCAACCATGCGTTTTCTCTGGGTGGCTGATAAAAATGACCGTGTATGCAAATATGTTTCTTGGATGGGTCCTTCATGTATTCCGATTATATCCCAAATATACGTTTCAAGATTCCTAGACCAAAAATTATTGGGATCTGTTTTACTAAACAAAAAAAGATCTATTTTGGTATGGGAAACTCTTTTAATTTCGACCGATGACCAGAATGACCTTTCTTTCAATCTGTTTTTCAATCTTGCTTTGTTGTAGCCGACAGGTGCCTGTCAATAACATTCAAAATGAACCGCGATTGACGGACGGCGACCAGGCTTTCGCAAATGTTTACCAGGGACTTGAAGGTGAATGGCAAGGGCAGTTTCACATTTATGAAGACACCGTGAGGGCAGAAATAGATCGATCCCTCTTGACTAACATTACCTCTAAAAGCCTGAGCCAACTGCCGCTCAAACACTCTTCTACCATCGATGTGAAACAGGTGTACCAATCTACGAGTCCCTTCTTTCAAACTGTTGTCATCACGGATTTTTATCCCGACAATAATCAAACAGTAACTAGTAGGGGCGTCAACAAAGTGCAAGATGGTAAGATGTGGTGCGTCGTTGAAAAGCCGGACGAAACCATTATTCACGAGGGAAGTTTGGAGAACGAAAAAACCATCATTTGGCAGAGATCCAAAGAAAATCCGCAACGAGTGGAATACTTCAGGGAGACCGTAGAAACGCAGACCTACGAGATCGTTGGTTGGGGATACTACGAAGGGGACGATTTGGAAAAAATGCCCCGGTTTTGGTTTTATGGTCTATACCGACGGCCCGCGGATTAAACAACTCTATTTATTATCTCTTTTTTTCTTGAAATCTCCTCTTTTCCAAGCATCAAAAAACTTCTTCCACTGGATTGGATTAAAGATATGCATGGGAGCTTGCTGTCCAATGTGATAATAGTCTTTCGCCTGTTGCCGGAGATAATAATCGGCGTTTTCATTGCCATCGGTCACTACTTCGTCACGCATCTTCGCCAAAGCTTCGTTAGCCAGGTTTCGAGAAGCAATTTGTTGAAGCTCCGGCGTCACATCCATAGCCAGGAATTCCAGTTTGAAATGTTCTCTGCTGGGCCAGGGGAAAACGACCGTCTCGGGTAAATTGATGGCATCCTGAGTCATTAGCTGAACCAGTGAATAACGATCTTCTTTGAGATCTGTCGGAATCTCAAATTCAACCGTCTTATAACCCAATGCAGAAAAGATGATGGTGTCTCCTTTTTCAACCACGATGGAAAAAAACCCCTTAAAATCGGAATAGGTACCGCGGCCCTTGCTCTTGACAAGAATATTGGTGTATGGAATAGGGTACAGTTGGCGGTCACTGCCATCCAACACCATACCAGAAAACTGGATGAGATTGGAATCTAATTGTTGTGCTGCCACTATCGAAACGCAAAACATAAAAGATGTAAATATTAGCGCTTTTTTCATTCCTGTCGATTTATAGTAGTTAAATACTATTCAAAAAAATGCATCAAAAATACGTCCAAAATGGTTTCAGTAAAACAGATGCGACTATTTGGGGTAACGGCATCGTATTTTGAACGACTGTTGATCACAGGTAAAATAGCAAATGTAGCTTTGCCGTATACAAACCTACCACCTACAAGACATCAGATTTTAACAAATGGTTTGTTGTTCAACTATAAAAATAGGGATTTTTAACCAAGACTTAGGAGAAAGATCTGAATTTTAGGATTCTATTAGGAAATTTTGGATCATTGCCATACCGCCCGGATCACCAGTTAAAATGAGGACCTTGATCGTCCGCAGATTGATGGTTGATGACCCTTTAGTTTAAAAGGGCGAGTTGAATTACGTCCTGCATTTTGTCGACATAATGAAACGTCAGACCTTCGATGTAATTCGCGTTGATTTCATTGACATGTTTTTCATTTTCAGAGCAGAGAATGACTTCCTTCATACCTGCCCTTTTTGCCGCCAGAATCTTTTCCTTAATACCGCCAACGGGCAATACTTTTCCCCGCAGCGTAATCTCTCCGGTCATGGCTAGAAACGGTTTCACCGGCTTTTTCGTAAATGCTGAGGTCAGTGCAGATAACATGGTGATACCGGCAGAAGGCCCGTCTTTAGGTATTGCCCCCTCCGGAACGTGCAGGTGGATATCGTTTTCGTCAAAGTTTTTGAAATTGATGCCCAGTGCATTGCTATTGGCCTTGATAAAGCTGAGTGCCGTAGTGGCGGATTCTTTCATTACTTCCCCGAGGTTTCCCGTTAAAGTCAATTTGCCCTTCCCTTTGCTCAGGAGACATTCCGTAAATAGAATTTCACCTCCTACTTGCGTCCAGGCCAGTCCGATGGCAACTCCAGCACCATTTTGTGCTTTGTATTTATCTTTTGAAAAGCGAGCAGGCCCCAGGATCTTATGAAGATCCTGACTTTTGACAGAAGCGTTATACTCATCCTTCATGGCTACACTCTTGGCTACGTTTCGCATAACACCAGCAATTCGGCGGTTCAAAGCACGAACACCCGATTCTCGAGTGTACTCTTGTATGATTTGCCGAATGATGGTTGGGCTGAGCCGCACATTTTCACCTTTGAGTCCGTGTTCTTTTCGTTGAAGTGGGATCAAGTGCCTTTTCGCAATCTCTATCTTTTCTTCTGCCGAATAACCACTGATTTCAATGATTTCCATACGATCGAGCAAAGCCGGTTGGATGGAGTTCAGCGAATTTGCAGTGGCAATGAATAAGACCTTTGAAAGGTCGTATTCCAAATCGAGATAGTTATCGTGGAAGGCACTGTTTTGCTCTGGGTCAAGTACTTCCAGTAATGCGGAGGAAGGATCACCTCTGAAGTCTCTCCCTACCTTATCGATTTCATCCAGGATAAAAACTGGATTAGAGGAACCTGCTTTCTTGATTGACTTGATGATCCGGCCCGGCATTGCGCCAATGTAAGTCTTTCGATGTCCGCGAATTTCTGATTCGTCGTGCAAACCGCCAAGCGAAATGCGAACGAACTTGCGTTTCAACGCGCGGGCAACCGACTTTCCTAAAGAGGTCTTGCCGACACCTGGCGGGCCCACTAAGCAAAGAATGGGGGCCTTCATATCGCCTTTCAACTTCAAAACGGCAAGGTGTTCCAAAATGCGTTCCTTGACCTTTTCGAGGCCGTAGTGGTCTTTATCCAAGATACTTTTGACCTTCTTTAAGTCGAAGTTATCTTTCGTGAATTTATGCCAAGGCAGGTCGAGCATCAATTCGAGATAATTGAGTTGAACCGAATACTCTGCGATTTGTGGATTGATCCGACTCAGCTTCTTCAATTCCTTTTGGAAAAGATCTTTGGCTTCCTCAGGCCATTTTTTCTTCTGAGATCTTTCCAATAGTCTTTTTACTTCTTCTTCCTGAGGATTTTGACCAAGCTCTTCCTGGATGGTCTTCAGTTGTTGGTTTAAGAAGTAATCCCGCTGCTGCTTTTCAATATCTCCACGGACCTTATTTTCGATCTTATCTTTGAGCTTTAACAACTGAAGTTCGCTGTGCATCTGCTTCATGATCTGGTTGGCTTTTTGTTCCAGATCATCTAATTCAAGGATTTCCTGCTTCAAACTAATTTTGGCACCCAGGTTGGATGCTATGAAATTTAAAAGAAAGGCGTTGTTGTTGATGTTGCGCAACATGACCATGGCTTCCGTTGGAATATTCGGGGAGAGCTCAATGATCTCTTTCGCCAAATCCAAAATAGAAGCCAGCATCGCTTCGAATTCCAATGTCTCTTTAACCTCGCCATACTCAAGGATCTGTAAACGTCCTTCTAAATGAGGTTCTTCTTGAAGGTAATCCAATAATTCGAATCGATTCCGTCCTTGCAGAATAGCTGTGGTGGTGCCATCGGGCATCTTTAGCAATTTCAGTATTCTAGCGATCGTTCCCTTTTGATAGAGATCGCGCGGTGCCGGATCTTCGACGTTAGAGTCTTTTTGAGAGAGCACGGCAATGAGCCGATTTTTATTGTAGGCCTTGTTGATAGCGCGAATCGATTTATCCCGACCAACTGTAATGGGGATTACTATTCCGGGAAATAAAACCGTGTTTTTAAGCGCTAGGATGGGTAGTATATCGGGATAATCCTCTTGGGCCTGCTCCTCACCATCTTCCTCCATCGAGATGAGGGGCATAAATTCTCCTTCTTCCTCAAAGGGTTGTGAAGCCAACAGATCTTCAAACATAACTTTTCTTCAACTTGGGTTATATTGTAACTAAGAAAGCTACCTGCATAATTGTATCTCCAAAATACAGAAAAACAATTAAAGGGCTTAAGCAACATTAAAATACTCCTGCTATTGCCAACCGGCAAACAGAATATAGAGACGTCAATTATTATACCACTATCGAAAAAGGAAGATTCTTGTAGTTATTGGCATAATAGTTAGCATCTAACCCGACAAAAAGTCAGGAAATAAATAATACGTAAAATTGGGCGAGATGTTTTAAATAGACTGTTTAGCGCAGATCTTCTACGTGATAATCAGGATATTTATTGGCGTCGAATACAAAGAGCGATGCTGCTAAGGTTTTGTTTGGCGTAACTTTGTCCACTTTCAGGGTATAGCGAGTACCGTCTTTACTAAAAGCTTTGACACGAATGATGTCTTTTGTCTTTTTATGTACGGTCAGCCTCAACTTGGAATACTCTGAAAATTTATCCAATGGCTTGAATTCAATCTGTTGGATTGGTTTGCCATTTTCCATAAACTCATTCGTCAGGATGTATACATAATCCCCTTTCTCGTAAAACGTAAACATGGCATCCGGAGAAAGCAATCCCACATCTTCATCTTCATCCGGTACCTCGTTGATCTGCACCTCCTTGTTATTTTTCATGATGAACCAAATCGCAGCTCCATCTGACAGGGCAGTATAATCGTTGGTTTCCATATAGTATTTATCACCGGAACGAGACAACTGTCCTTTTTGAGAAATCAAAGGCTCTTCCGGAAATTCAATGTCGAGGGAAAAATTAACCTCCACTGTCTCATAGCTCTCGTATTTCTTTTTTACCTGGTCGAGTACTGCTTTAGCCGCTGGGTCAGAATCGTCGGCATTGGTATACTCCTGAGCAAATGCTAGAGTGGTCACCATGGTGGTGGTTAACAGGGACAAAAGTATGCGTTTCATGTTTCCTTATTTTATACTTTAACGGCAATGTAGTTGATTGTATTGAAGGAGAACAGCGTGTTGGCGTTAAAGTTTATTTAAAACATCACGCAATCAGTAGTTGGTAAGAGGCTTTAAAGTTAGATCTTAAGAACTGGCAAATCTTAAGGTTTGCCAGTTCTTAAAGAGAAAAGACGCTTAGGAGAGACCAATAATCTTGCGATTCAGGTCTTCATCGACACCTCCTGCTGCAAAGTCGTCGAATGCTTTTTCCGTTACTTTGATCAGGTGATCGGAGATGAATTTGGCTCCTTCACGGGCACCCTGGTCACCGTCTTTGATGCAGCATTCCCATTCGAGGACTGCCCAGCCATCGAAGTCGTACTGTGTCAACTTGCTGAATATCCCACTAAAGTCGACTTGACCATCACCTAAGGAGCGGAATCTGCCGGGACGATCGATCCAGTCTGCATAACCTCCGTATACCCCCGCACGTCCGGTAGGATTGAACTCTGCATCTTTAACGTGGAACATCTTAATGCGTTCATGATAGATATCAATGAAAGCGAGGTAATCCAATTGTTGAAGGACATAGTGGCTAGGATCGTAAAGAATATTGGCTCGCTGATGGTTTCCCGTTGCTTCTAGAAATCTTTCGAATGTAATGCCATCGTGAATATCCTCTCCCGGGTGAATCTCGTAGCAAACATCTACACCATAATCGTCAAAGTGATCGAGAATAGGCATCCAGCGGTTTGCGAGGGCCTTAAAGGCAGTATCTACCAGACCGGCAGGACGTTGCGGCCATGGGTAAACCGTATGCCATATCAAAGCACCGGAGAATGTGGCGTGGGCTTTGATGCCCATGTTATGGCTGGCCTGTGCTGCATATTTGAGTTGTTGAACGGCCCACTCGGTTCTCGCTTTTGGATTGTTGCGTACTTCCTCTGGCGCAAAGCCATCAAACATAATGTCGTAGGCCGGATGAACGGCAACCAGTTGACCCTGCAAGTGAGTAGAAAGTTCTGTGATTTCCAAGCCATACTCAGCCGCTGTGCCTTGAAATTCATCACAATAGGTTTTACTTTCTGCAGCCGCTTTAAGATCGATGAGGCGTCCATCCCAGGTAGGGATCTGAATGCCTTTGTAACCAAGGCCGGAAGCCCATTCGCACATATTCTTTAGGGAATTGAAGGGGGGCTCGTCGTCCGCAAATTGAGCTAAAAAGATAGCAGGTCCTTTTATCGATTTCATGGTGAATCAGTTTTTCGATTGTGGAATGCGGGCTAAAATAATAAATTATCTTTTTTATTCTCCCAGATCGAAGGTGACTTTTCTGAGGTGGTCGAGTAATTCCTGGCGTTTGGTAAAATGGGCCAGTGAGTCATAGGGGATGGGATTCCCAATTTTTACACAGATAGGGCGCCCCACCTTATTCTTCGCTTCATGCAGGAAGAGGCCTAATCGCAGAGAGACGCTCAAATTGCTTGCCACCTGAAACAAGCGACTGTTCTGACCATGAAAGAAAATAGGAACAACGGTCGCCTCCGATTGCTGAATGGCTTTGGCAACGAATCGTTTCCACGAAAGATCTTGGGCCTTACCCCAAAGCCTGCGGGAAGTTGCTACTCCGCCGGCCGGAAAGATGGCAAGTGTTTCTCCGTTTTTTAGTATTTCCACTGCTTTGCGTCGAGAATCCAAATTGATCTCTAAGGCCGATTTGGTTTCGCGGAAATCAATGGGAAGTAGGTAGTGGGCAAGCATTGAGTTGCGAGCGAGGACTTCATTGACGACTACCTTGAAATCGGGACGAACCCGGGAAACCAAATAACCAAATACAAGACCGTCAATGATGCCGAATGGATGGTTGGCGATAAAGACAACTGGTCCCGATTTAGGCACCTTATCTAGTTGACTTACATCACATTGGACCTTCAAGTCAAAGGTTTCGATTGCTTTAGTCCATATGTCGGCACTTCGGGCAGCCTCCCGGAGGATTTTCTCGTAGTGTTTTTCGATTTTTTTTCTGCCGGTTGCCAATTCCAGGGTATTGACCAGGAGTCGTTTTCCCCTTGAAGTGGCGGAGGAAGCATAGCTAAGTTTGTTTTCGGTATTTTGGCTCCTTCTTTTTTTCTTCATCCGTAGGTTATTTCTATTCCATTCTGTAGTAAGTCCGACATGCGAAGGTAAGCAAAGATCCATTTTGTACAAAGAATGGTTATTTTCACGGAATAAATCCAAATTGTAGTGCTCTATTTTCAAGGTTGAAGGAGTCCGTCTTTTTGATCGATTCCGCCAGATTACTGCAAAAGTCCAGCTTATATGAAAGATCTAAAACCAATCGTTTTTTGGGTTCCATTTACTTTGCTTCTGGCCTCTTCGGTCTATAGCCTAATTGACACTGAGCAATTTCTTAAGATCGTGAAGGCTGCCAATGATTGGATATTGTCGACTTTTGGTTGGCTGTTTGCCATTAGTACTTTTATTTTTCTAATTCTATGTGTCTGGGCTTATTTCTCAAAGTTGGGGAAGGTCCGGATTGGTGGTGAGCAGGCGAAGCCACTTTTATCAAAATGGCGATGGTTTAGTATCACTTTGTGTACGACAGTTGCCATAGGTATCTTATTTTGGGCCACTGCAGAACCGCTGTATCACCTTCACGAGACCCCCGATGGTATAGGAGCAGGGGCCGGATCTGAAGCAGCAGCTCGCTTCTCTTTGTCTACGATGTTTCTACATTGGACTTTCACCCCTTATGGTATTTATACCCTGACCGGCTTGGTTTTTGCCCTTGCATATTACAATTTGAAGATGCCGTACAGTTTGAGTTCAATGTTGTACCCTTTATTCGGGCGGAGGTTGAACGATCGGACCAACCAAATCATTGATGCGGTTTGTTTGTATAGCTTGGTCGCGGGGATGGCCGCTTCGCTGGGTGCCGGTATGCTTACTATAGCCGGGGGAATCAACACTTATACCGGTTGGTCTACAACGCCCATGTTATTGTTTTTTGTAGGTTTGGCCATCGTTGCAGCCTTCATCATTTCTTCTATTTCCGGTCTCAAAAAAGGCATTCGAATTCTGTCAAATATCAACGCTCAAGCATTCTTTGCCCTTGTTATTTTTGTCTTCATATTTGGGCCGACACTGTATATGTTTTCGTCGGGAGTAGCTGGTTTTGGAGAATACATTCGCACTTTTGTGCCTCGGAGCCTTGGCTTGGGCCTAGAACAGGACTGGTTTAGTGCTTGGACTTTATTCTATTGGGCCAACTGGCTGGCCTGGGCGCCGGTTACTGCTGCTTTTCTTGGAAGACTGGCCTATGGATATACCGTCCGTGATTTCATAGTGTTTAACTTGGTTTTACCCTCTTTATTTTCCTGCGCCTGGATGATGATATTCAGCAGTACGGCTCTGCACATTGACTATGTTCAAGGAAGTGGAATTTTGTACGAGAGCTTGCAACAGGCGGGCCCGGAAAGCATCATGTATAAAATTTTGGAGGGTATGCCACTGCCACAAATTACGAGCTTTGTCTTTTTGTTAATTGCCTTTATTTCCTATGTCACTGCCGCCGATTCAAATACTTCTGCTATGAGTGGATTGTCTTCTACGGGAATTTCACCATCGAACCCAGAGCCTCCGCAGGGTATCAAGATCATTTGGGGAGGGATCGTCGGATTGATCGCTTGGGTAATGGTATCTTTTGCCGGTATTGATGGTGTGAAAATGACGTCGACACTAGGAGGGTTCCCTGCTTTGTTCTTGATTATCATTGTGGCAATGAGTCTGGTCAGACTTTTATTGCGGCCCGGAGGGCTTGACAAGATGGTGAAGCAACCCTGACAATTGTTCTTTGTCTTTGAGAAGCGAGACCCGACTTGTAACAAGTATGATATCAGTAGCTGTTGTGCATGCTCAACGAGATATTCGAGAAGGATTGGCTAAAACGCTTGATCACTCAGAATACTTCCATTGCATTGGTTTATACGGCGATGGGAATTCCGGCACGGCTGGCGTTCTTGAATTCCCTCCCGACATTCTTTTATTGGACCTTGATTTGCCGGATGTTTCTGGCATCGAGTGTATCCGACAAATCCGACGACAATCGCCATCGGTCGACATCGTTATATTCACCCGTATGATGGACGATGAACACATTTTTAATGCCTTTGAGGCAGGAGCGTTGGGATATCTCCCTTCTGACACTTTTCACTCAGATTTGTTAAAGGCATTACAAGAATTGAGGGATGGAGGCGCTCCAATGGCCCCTTTTGTTGCCAGGAAACTAGTTTCTTCATTGCAGAAGAACGATATTAATTTACCAACACTTTCTGAAAGGGAAGAGGCTGTACTTTCTTTGTTATGTGAAGGCCTTACCAATAAGGAGATGGCCAGGCGATTATTCGTAAGCCCAAATACAATCGGTTTTCACCTTAAGAATATTTACAAGAAAATGGATGTGAATTCGCGGCACGAGGCGATTGCAAAAGCAAAAAAACTACCTAAATAGGTGGGGAAAAAGAGCATAACTTCTCATAACTTGCCGCCAGTATTGAAAAACTCTCCAGCTTTTAGACTCAACAAATTAACCTGAAAGATATAGCCCGACTGTTTCTATTATGTTTTAATGTGGCATTTGTCCATCATTAATCTTAAGGAAACAATTTAAAGTGTTGCCATCAGCGATGGCGACACTTTTTTTATTTGATGGATCATCACTTCTCGGCAAATAGGATATACTGATAATCAAGTACAGTATCAAAAGTTTGCACTTTCCTAAATCCGGCTTGATACAATTCTTCTTCAACCTGGTAAAGCGGAATTCTTGTTTCTGACGGTGGCCCTACCGGGGTCCGTTTCTTTTTAAAATCGATGATTAGTAAGTTCCCACCCGGTTTGATGCCATCGAACAGGATATTCAAATACTTAATGCGATTGTCGATGAACATGTAAGTGTTTACGATCATGGCAATGTCTACTTCTTCCACAGACAACTTTGGATCATCTGGTTCCGCCAAACGAGGCTCTAGCTTATGTTGATGATCTTCAGTCAGTTCGAGCACTTTAATACTGTCGAGGTAGTTAATAAACCGGGGATCAATATCAATAGCGATGACTTTTTCTGCTCTGGGTGTCAGTCGGAGGGAGAAAAAGCCGGTTCCAGCACCGATATCGGCAACTGTTTTGTTTTCCAAGTCGCCCAGCAGGTCAATGACCATATCGGGCTTTTGCCAGATAAAGCGATTGGTATTGGTATAGTCTTCGGTAAGGCCGGCGTTTTTTGGTTTGGCACCGGACTTCGTTTCACCTTTATCAGAGTTGTCTTGATTGCTGACTTGTACTTTGTCAGTCGTGCCATTATTGTCTGGGCGTTCATTGCAAGAGAAGGCTAAAAGGATTAGGATTGTTGTGATCAGGACGATTATTTTGTGTTGTCTCATTAGAGATTCTCGTTTTAGTATTTGTAAATATGCAGCATAAGTCGTTCCAATTTGCGTTTTATGGTGGTACTACTCCCTTCATAGTTATTAATTATGATGGCAAACGCCCTGCGTTGCCCCCTTATCGTAGTGACATATCCTGTAAATGCTCGGACACGCTCCATGGTTCCGCTCTTAGCAAAAATTTTACCTTGGGCAGGAGAATTCCGTAACCAAGATCGCAATGTTCCGGAAACACCCGCAACGGGTAATGAAGCGGAAAAGGCCTTTTCAAGCGTTGGGTCTTCGCTGATTTTAAACAATAATCTGGCCAAAAAAGCAGGTGTCACGGCATTTCGGGGCGATAATCCACTGCCGTCTTCCAAATAACAGCCGGAGAAGTCTAGGCCTCTTTCTGCCCAATAAGAGCGGATCACCTGAAGTCCGGAAGCGATCGAGCCCGCCTCATTCCTGGTTTTTCCCAAAGTCTTCAGCATACTTTCACAGTAGAGGTTGATGCTTTTTCCATTCGCTCGATTGACAATGTCCTGTAGTTTGGGCGAAAGATGTCGATAAAGTAGTTTCTCAGTATTAAGTTCAAGCGGTGCGGCATCCGATTGACTGTTGTACTCGTGTATGGTCGTACTGCCGAGGCTTGATCGAATCCCAATTTCTTCGAGCTTCTGTAAGAAATATTGCGCAGCAAATAAAGGAGGATTGGGAATGGACCCTTTGATGGTGAAGAGTTGAGTGCCTACTGGAATCGTACCTCGGATGTATCTGAGGAAGGTATATGGAGCGCCGAAAATATAGGCATTATCACCGGTGCCTTTACCTGCTGATTCCAAGTGGTTTCGAAACTGTAAACCGGGAATCCGAGGTTGGATGGAGGCAATTGAGGGGTTTGAATTCAGCTCCGGTTTTTGTCTGAACTTAAGATAGTACAGGTTTTCATGAATGTTCAGCCCCCATGCACCGGAAGCATAGTAATTTCCAAGATCATTCCATGGCCAACTTTCAGCATTGATTGCGGCATCGAAAAACGATTCGTCGACGATGATGTATCCATTTATTTTCCTAATGCCCTCGCGCTGAATCGCCAACCGGAACCGTTCCATAATTTCTTCGAGATCTGCAACACCACTCATTTGATCTGATCCTAAGGTTGGATCGCCAAAACCCCGAATGATGAGATGCCCATTGAGCGTCCCCTCGCGATCCAATTGTCCGGTCCGAAGGATTTCCGTTTTAAACTGATAGTCTGACCCTAGAATCGCCAATGCAGTAGCAGTTGTCAGAACTTTTAAGGTAGAAGCAGGAACTAGGGATAATTGCGGCTGATGTGCTGCAATCTGCTGTCCGGTCTCCGTATCGATTATACTAATACCAATTCCTGCATGCCGTAGGTCAGGATCGTTGATGATTTCATTCAATACGGAAGAGAGCTCTTCTTGACAGTGGGAAATCGACGGATTGGCACAAAGAAAAGCCAGCAAGAACATTAGACGAATGGCCATGTAATAAGATTATTTGCGCGTTTGGTACAATTAATCAAAATTTTGTGAGACGGCCAAATGTATTCGACTAACGACCGATGGGAACGATCCAGTCTGGCGTTTTGAAAAAATTCCACTTCATATCCGCCAGATTGGCAGCGGGATCTACAAACCGAATTGCTTTTCTACCGTTCAGACTTACTTTTAAGTCGGCGTAAACAGCAACGTCTCGACCTTCAGCAGCTGCGCGCTCTCGAAGGTAGTGGGCAAATTGTAAGATCATATCCGGGTGGGTCATCATCTTTTGTGTCTGTTTCGCCGTCAGATAATCCATTGTTCTGATTCTATTCTTCTCCCCTGTCTGCCGGTCCTCCGTTATAAATAGCCCCTGTCCCTGTTTGGAGCGCAACATCATCCGCCAGGCATATCGATGGCCATGTTCATTCCAGGCAACGTCTCCTTTAAACAGGTGGTGACGGAGTGGTAAAAATAGATGGACGGCTATGAGGGCCAACAATAAACTTGATACGGTGAGTCGTCTGGCAGCCGAAGGCGGGTAAAACCGGCGATCTGTGTTCGGAGTTTTCGTTTCCCGACTCCATCGATTGAGAAGAGATCGTGGATAGTCGGGGGGGAAAAATAGAGCGGTTAAAGCCAATGATAAATAAGGAAAAATGCCAATATTGAAGACGATGGCGTTCAGGGTGTGGAAAAATATGGCTAATGAGAAGCCGAAGGTTCTGGTCTTTCGATTCAGTAGAAGGAACACGATGCCCAAGTCGAAAAACAGTCCACCGTAACTCATCAGCCAAGGGGTCATCTCATGTGCCAGGAGTGAGCCTACTAATGGAATGTCAGCCTTGTTGTCCAGCCAATATACCAACGGAATGGCTTGTAGCCAATCTGTATTGAGTTTGGCAACTCCGCCAAAAAAGTAAACGACTGCCATCAGAAATTGTAAGACAAATAAACTGTAGTAGGGGATCCGGTTATGTCGAATTGCCGGGTTCCTTAGCGCATCGATACTATAAATTACATTGGCTGGTAAAAGCACCATGATCCAACTCAGCCAACAAAATAAATAACCATGATTGAGATAATGCGCTTTTTCAATTAAGAACAGGTAAGTGAAACACGAAGCAAAAATTGTGGCTGCAATTCGATACCTTAGCCCGAGCATTATACAAATGGCGGCGGTCATCATAATTACCAGAAAAGTGGTCATGAATGGTTCGGGAAAGACTCGGACCCATTCGAAACCAATATAGGGGAACTGAAACTTTTGAGGATTGTAAGCATCTATCCGTAAGTGATAATAGATATAAGTGTTTAGTATATCTAAAAAACCAAGCAGTCCAAATGCAATCCTGAAAACGCCTACGGAAGCCGCATCGATGGGTTTGAATAAATAGTTCGTTATTGCTCGGCGTGAAAACAATTTGTGTTTTTTTGGCTAAAATTGTACATTTGAGTTTGCAATTTAACAATCAAAAAGACAAATTTGGAAAGGAGCCCCCTACTAAGTTTGGTTAATGACTCTGCGGCAAATAATAGATTTTTAGATAACCACATACATAATACTTCAAAAATAGATGGCAAAAGTTACTTATACTGAAGATAACATCCGTTCGCTGGATTGGCGGGAGCACATTCGTATGCGTCCTGGTATGTACATCGGGAAATTGGGAGATGGATCAGCTGCCGACGACGGCATCTATGTATTGATCAAGGAAGTTATTGACAACTCGATCGATGAGTTTGTAATGGGCTTTGGAAAAAAGGTGGAGTTGAAAATTCAAGAAGGTACGGTATCCATTCGGGATTACGGTCGTGGAATTCCCCTTGGAAAGGTAATCGACTGTGTATCCAAAATAAATACAGGTGGTAAGTATGACTCGAAAGCATTCAAAAAATCAGTGGGTTTGAACGGAGTCGGTACCAAAGCGGTGAACGCCCTTTCCAATTATTTTAAGGTGCAGGCCATTCGAGATGGGAAAACCAAAATTGCTGAATTTGAAAAAGGCAATCTAATTAAGGACCACAGGGTGAAAAATAGTGAGGAAGACAATGGTACCTTGATCGAATTTCGTCCTGATGATACTGTTTTCAAGAAGTATAAATACCGCCCGGAGTACCTGGAAAATCAACTTTGGAACTATGCCTACCTCAATGCTGGCCTACGTTTACACTTCAACGGGCAATCCTATTTTTCCAAAAATGGTTTGCTCGACCTCTTAAACCGCAAGACAAATAATGCTGAAAATTTACGATACCCTGTCATTCACATGAAGGACAATGAAGGGGATATAGAAATAGCACTATCGCACGGTAACCAGTACGGCGAACAATACTATTCCTTTGTAAACGGTCAAAATACAACGCAAGGTGGTACTCACTTGAATGCTTTTAAAGAGGCCGTGGTGAAAACCATTCAAGATTTTTTTGGAAAGAAAAACTACGACCGACGGGATATATTGGCTTCCATCGTTGCAGCGATCAGTGTTCGGATTCAGGAGCCAGTTTTTGAGTCACAAACGAAAACTAAATTGGGTTCGACTGATATGGGACCGGAGGGGCCTACGGTACGGACTTTCATTGTCAATTTTGTCAAGAATAAACTGGATAACTTCCTTCATCGCAATGAGGAAGTGGTCAAGGCTATTGAAAAGCGAATCCTACAGTCTAAAAGGGAACGCGAAGAAATTGCCGGGATCAAAAAACTGGCCCGTGATAAGGCAAAGAAGGCCAATATCCACAATAAAAAGCTGCGGGACTGCCGAGTCCACTACAGCGATAGTAGCAGAAAAGTAGATGAAGAACTTCGGAAAGGAACAACCATCTTCATTACCGAAGGGGATTCGGCCAGTGGTTCCATTACAAAGGCCCGCAACGTCCAGACCCAGGCTGTTTTCTCGTTGCGGGGGAAACCGCTCAATTGTTTCGGACTGACTAAAAAAGTAGTGTATGAAAATGAAGAGTTCAATCTTTTGCAACACGCACTCAATATTGAGGACACATTGGACGATTTGCGATTTAACCGTGTAGTGATAGCTACTGATGCGGATGTAGATGGCATGCACATTCGGTTGTTATTGCTTACTTTTTTTCTACAATTTTTTCCCGACTTAGTCCGGAATGGGCATCTGTTTATTCTCGAGACTCCACTCTTCCGGGTCCGCGATAAGAAAGAAACCATTTATTGTTACAGCGAACGTGAAAAGCTCGATGCGATGAATAAATTGCGCGGCAAACCGGAAGTTACTCGATTTAAAGGACTAGGTGAGATCTCCCCGGATGAATTTGGTGATTTCATTGGCGAAGACATTCGATTGGAGCCGGTCATTATGAACGAAGATACCGAGATTAAGAACCTACTGACCTACTATATGGGTAAGAATACACCTTCCCGGCAGGAATTCATCATCGACAACCTAAAAGTCGAGAAAGATGAGGTGGAAGAAGAGAGTGCGGATAAAGAGGAAGAAGCTAAGGTAAAATCAGCTGCTTAAAAACGGACAATTAGGAGAGTTTGCAATACCTGAATATTTAATTATCTTTGCGTCCGCTTTTTAACAACATTTAATATGTCTGATCCAATGAAACAGTTCGAAGTAACTTTTATCGTAGACCCTGTGCTGTCGGGGGAAGAAATTAGTGCGACAGCTCAGACATATGTCGATCACCTTAAGAATGAGGGATGTCAGATCGTACATGTGGATGAAATGGGGCTAAAACAATTAGCCTACGCTATCAACAAAAGAACTTCCGGCGTTTATTATTGCATCGAGTTTCAAGCTCCTGAAGCAGAATTGATTAGCAAACTCGAATTAGCACTTCGCCGAGATGAAAGAATCATGCGCTTTCTTACCATTAAACTGGATAAGTATGGCGTTAAGTACAATGACGACAAACGTAAAGGTTTGATCGGTCGTACTAAGAAAAAGGAAAAACCCGATCGGGAAAAGGAAAGAGAGCAACGTAAGTCCAGGCCTTCCAAAAGACAGGCCCCGGCACCTAAGCCTGCTCCAACTCCTACCCCTGCTCCAACTCCCGCTCCGGTAGTGGAAACCACCAATACCAGTGAGGAAGAGTAAATCGTTTTTCTAAATTCATTAAAAAAAGTTCTTTATGGCAAATAAAAGAGATGATATCAAATTCTTGAGTAATCCGAATATCGGACAAAAGAGAGCAAAGTATTGCCGATTCCGTAAATTTGGTATTAAGCACATCGATTACAAGGATCCTGATTTCCTTAAACAATTCGTAAATGGACAGGGAAAAATTCTTCCACGTCGCATCACGGGCAATTCTCTTAAGTATCAAAGAAAAGTGGCTACTGCTGTAAAGCGGGCTCGTCATCTGGCGATTCTGCCTTACGTAACGGATTTATTGAAGTAGTTACGATTGTAAATCGTTAAAAGGATTCAAGATGGACATCATATTATTAAAAGATATCGATAAAGTTGGGGATAAGCACACCGTTGTAAGTGTAAAGGATGGCTACGCTCGTAACTTCCTCATCCCCAAAGGTATGGCTATTGTAGCCAATAAACCTAATATGGCTAAACTGGATGAAATCATCCGGAAAGAAGAAGAGGCGGTCGCTGCTCGGTTGGCTGAATTCCAGGAAATTGCCGAAAAGATGAAAGATCAGGTGCTGAAGATCGGTGCCAAGGCAGGGCAGAGTGGTAAGATTTTCGGTAGTGTTACGAATGTTCAGATTGCCAATGCAATCAAAGAACAATTTGGCATCGAGGTAGAACGTCGGAAGATCGAATTGCCGGAAGAGATTAAGACTTTAGGTACTTATGTAGCTAAATTGAATCTACATCCCGAAGTAGAAAATTCCGTAAGTTTCGAAGTTGTATCGGAATAGATAATTACGGTACTTTGGAATAAAAAACCCTTTCCCCGTTATGCGGAGAAAGGGTTTTTTTATGGAAGGTTGATTATACTGTTTTTAACAAAAAATCGCAGCAAAAGCAACAGTTTGAATACGTGATCATCATTTCAAAACGCTCTTAGTTGTGAATGATCTTGTCAATATGTCTTAATACACCTTCCTCGTCTACGATCTGCAACAAGTAGATACCTTTTGTCAAATCGGAAAGGTCCATGATTTGACGATACTCCGTGCGGTGGATTTCTTTTTCCAAAACAAGTTGCCCCAATATGTTGACTAACCTGATCCGGAATTGTTCCCGGGCCGGGGATTCAAAGTCAATATGCAGCAGAGCGTTGGTTGGGTTAGGATAGATGGCAAGCTGGTCTTCCAGATCCAATTGGTGAGTGGGAGTAGTGAGGTCGGTAATAATGATGTTGTCAATCCTCGTTACCAAACTGTTTTGAATGCCAGTTGTATTGGCTGCTTGTACAACGATGAAGTTATAATCTGCATCGGCAACCCAATTGTTAAACCTCATTGTGATCCATTCTCCTTCCTGCAGTATTCGATGGGTTTTAAAGATCCGATTGCAGGCGCTGCCACAATTGCCGAAACTAGTAATACTGGCAGGGTCTTGTGAAGCGAAAACCTCAAATGCTGGGACGGAAGCAAGATTTGATAGTGCCGTTGTTTTGTTGACCCGCATGCAAATGGTCACTTCATAAAGGTGATCTTTTTGAATATCGACATTACCTTGGTAAAACATTCGCTGCCCATCCACCTGGTTGATGTTTGGCATAAGACTGAGGAAGTTGGGGTCTAGACAACCAGTCCCAGTCCCTAAAGTAGTAGTGGATGGATCAAATAAACTCCACTCTAATGGAGTGCTTCCGTTGGCTTCCTGAAAACCACTGTTGCGAACAATGTTGCCATCGATTAACCCGGGTTGCATGCAATCAATGGTTACAGTTGCACTGTCAACGATACTGCAAGTTAGTCCCGTAGATTCCATTCTCTCTACAAAATACCGAACAGTATAAGTGCCTATTTCCTCGTACCAATGAGTAATGACTTCTCCAGCTTCTAGTACTTCGCCAGAATCATCACCAAAATCTACATTGATGTGGTCACAGTCTTCCAAACCCCCGAAACCGAAAGTCACTTTATTACAAGCGGCATCAATGGATAGAGAAGGACTTTCAGCTGGGCAGGGACACGGCTCGCAAAATGGTTGTGTCCAGATCAACGTGCAGCTACAGGTATTAACACCGCAGTTGGTCCTCAATTCAATGGTATAATCTCCAACTTCTGTGATTAACTCAGAATTGAAATTCAATTGAAAATTACCGGCGGGTAATTCGTTGGATATCACTGTGCCAGAGGGCATGGTTAGGGTCCAGATGATAGCATTATCGGTACATGCACTGCCCTCGCACTGGTAAAAGCCTTTGACATTCAGATCTTCGCCCATACAACTGGCTATTTCGATGGGCTCCCCGTCACATTCCGGAATAAATTCTGTCCCTTCCTGATCTATGATCAACCCCCTGAATTCACCACACTCACAGTCACACTCCTGTGGAACAATAAATTTTAGTTCGCAGTTGCATTCTCTTCCTCCACAGTTGCTACTCATTACGATGGTATAATTTCCGGGTACTTTGAGGAGCGAGTAAGCTATTGCCGCATCCAGTGTGTTGCCATTTAGTGGGACAGTAGCGGTATTGATCATATTTCCATCTCGAAAAATTTCAATCAAAACTTCAGCAGCTGTGCAATTCCCCATGCAGCCGAAATCGGCCAGGAGGTTGAAGTCGATGTCCTGTTGTGGACAATCAAGTTCTATTGGATCTGCTCCACAGACCAAATCTTGCATCGATTGACCAAATTTAATGTTCTCAAATACCCCGCAAAGGCAAGTCGGTTGACAGTTTATTTCGAACTCCAAACAACTTCGGGTCTCGGAATAACAAATCTGACCATTTTCATCGTATTCTTCGACAATCATGCACACCTCAAATGTTCCCGGACCGTCGAAGAAATGAAAGGAATCTGCATTTCCAATGGTCTCATCGCTTTGCGGGCTTCCATCACCCCAGCTCCATCTGACGCGGTTGCACTCATTTAGTTCGTTCGGGGTTACGGTCAAACGACAGTTGTCGATTAGGTAGGTAAACCCTGAATTGACACGCTGTTGAAAATCGCCCTCGTCAATACAACAAATATTGTTACAAGTCACCTTTTGCTCGAGACAGCCCGTTTGTGGTTCCCAACAGGTTTCTCCCTTTCGGTTCACTTCATTGATCGAATAACAGACTTCGTACTCTCCCGGTTGATTATAAACATGTACGACCGATTCTCCATTACTATAGGGACCCTCTAAAGTCCTACCATCTCCATCCCAGTCATAAAAAATCTGATCGCATGGTCCTAACCCAACAGCGGTTACAGTAACTTTACACTCTTCATATTGAGCATTAATTGTTGCAGCACTGGTTCTTGCAATGAATTCATCTAAGCCGACACAACACTTAACGGTGTCACAATCAAAATTCATGACAGTTGGGCACAATGGCGTCAAATCGCCGCTAATTTCTTCTAGCCATTCCAGTTCAACTCCGTGAGGAATGGTTGTAAATCCGTCCGTACAAATTCGGAAAACTCTTCCAAGGTCTCCTTTGGGTATGAACATTTGTGGAGGCGTCAATCGGTATGATTCTCCCATGGCTTCCTTGCTTGCCGTCCAACCGCCTAAAGGCGAAAGCGAACTAATGATAGTTGGTGCAGTGGTTTTGACACGAACTCCTAAGTAGCGATCGGCCTCAAAGTCATTATTTAACGAAACAAAGTAACAACAGCTATCGGGTTCCGAGGTGTCGCGGGTATAGTCGACCAAAAGGCTGTCACAATCCGAAATGCGCTTGCATACCAACTCCACATCGAATGAACAGGTGGTAGTATCCTGAAGTAAGGTATCTATAGCAGTACAGGTTACCGTCGTAATGCCACAATTAAACATATCCCCAGATTGGTAATCGCAGCTCCAAACCACATTACAATCATTGCTGATCACTGGATCTGGGAAGGTGACGGTGCTGGATAAATCGCCTAGTGGCAGTTCGATTCTCACGTCACTGGGGCATTGAATGGTTAGAGGATCCGGATTGTCTACGATTACTTTATAAGTGCAGGTATCTTGTAAACCATTGGAATTAAGTACAATGCATGTAATACAAGTAGTATCTCTAAGAAAAGGATCGGTTAGTGGCATCAGATCATCCCGACTACAGGAGAAAGACCGGTTTCCGCAGGTATCCGTAAAAGTTGGAGTTGGCAGGTCGATCGCACCAAAGCAGTCCAGGTGGATATCATCTGGACAAACAATCTCTGGAGCACAGTTGACATCACAAACAATTTCGATTAAAAGTACACATCGCTCACATTGATTAATGCCACATTCAGAATGAATCTGCAATTCGTACATACCCGGTCCGGAAAAACCAACGGGAAAAGCACCGGGCGACAGATCAAAGCAGTTACTGAGTGCCGTTCCAGCTATGGTATCGGTGACGACGGGAACTGGATTACCTTGTTTGGTCAGGACCCAATTAAATCCTTCCGTACAATCGTTCCCGCTGCACGCGAATTGACCATCTATACAAAACTGATAATTACAAAGTGGGAGGGTTATTGCTGCACCGCCACATTGAATATCCTCAAATGGAGTCCATTGATTATTGGGATCAGAAATCGTTAGGCTTTGCCAAGGCTGACAAGAGCAATTTGTGCAATCGGGTAATATGTAACATATTTCTTCCGTATAACATCCTTGCTGAGTAGTGGCCCCAAGACCATCGAACAATGACATATCAAAGCATATGGTGTCCCCGGCCTGGCCGTTCTTAATTGTAATCGTCGGAACTGTAAAAGAGGTGTTATTCAATATTGCAATCTCTTCGTTAATTGGTCCTCCCGGCTCAAAAGTGATTGCTGCCGAGCTAGCGTAAAAATTGTCAATGATAATTCGCTGAGCGTCAAAACCACTTTGATTTTCTACAACCATATTCAGCTCATGGTCATTAGCAGGAGAGCAAATAATGTTGTCTTCTACAACATTGATACAGCGGTCTGCAATGGGATCGGCGCAACTGAGTGTGAAAGTATCCTGGCAAACCACTTCTTCTCCTGCATCTAACCAATTGATCACGGCTAGGTTTTCGCCTGCTGGATTGAAACCGGTAACACAAAAGTTGATTTTCGAGCGAGTGGTGTCAAGACTAATCGGGCTGTTATTAATCGGGTTCCAGGTAGCAGTATCAAGACCGGCATTACTAGTAAATATCCAGTCTGATGCAGTCTGTTGATATTTGAATTGGAGGTTCCCCAGCAAGTCCGTTCGAATCGAACGAAAAGCATCTCCCCTAAACTCATTTACAAGATCGATGCTGAAACAGCAAGTGTTTCCACTTAGGTCCCTTTCGGCACTTATGATTGATTCGACGGATTCACAGGCATTGCAGGCTTGGGAAAACGTGGGGGGACAAACAACACCCGAGGCACATATACTTTGACCGGAAGCATCTTCAGCAATGATTTGGAAACAGAGGTTGTCATCTGATTCGAGATTTTGGAAGCGAAATACAGCGGTACCTTTTGTGGTGCCGTTATCATTCTGAATGACCGGGTCATATTGGAAGTCTACAGGTGTATATTCCACTTGGTCTAAGGACAATTCGGCGAGGGTAATGCTGGAAATGTCAAAGCTTGCAGTATTGATCCAATCGATCTCAAAAATGAGGTCATCTCCATCACAGGATGCAATTTCGGATGTAATCTCAATACATTGTGGAATGGATGTGGGCTCACAATTGAATGTCAATGTATCGCTACAGACAACCGTATTAGCGTTGAATAATTCGACCTGAATCTCTTGCGTTTGTGTTTGGTAGGCACCCAGACAGAAAGTAACTGGAATAAGCTGGCCATCTGCGACAAATTCCGCATTCGGTTCGATGCGCAAAGTGTCGCTAGTGGTATTGGTAAACCCCCAGGTATTATCAAGGACGGTGGCACTTTGGATTTCGACTGCCCCGATGCTGGTCAATCGTACTCCTGAGAAGTAATTGGTCGCGCTGTTATCAATTAGAAGATTAAAACAACAAGAATCTTGCGTATTATCCGTAAACTCATAGTCGACTGTAATGAAATCGCAATTGGTCCGACATTCTTCAGCCGGAGGACAAATACAGCGGTAAATTCCCCAAAATATATCGCTGGATCCATTATTACTTAGAATACCCGCATCTCCATTCGGATCTATCAATAACCCTTGGTCGTTGAATCCTCCAGTAATATAGGTGTTGCCATCTTGATCAGCAGCAACTCCCCAGGCGATTTCCGAATTTGAACTGCTGATGTTAATGGCTGAGAGGTAGTCCCCATCAGAAGTATATTTACCCAAAAAGATATCAGTTGAACCAGAATTACCCAATAATTCATTTTGATTATCAACGGGATCGAAATCGACAAAAGAATTGGCAAATGTACCGGTGATGAGTAGTTCGCCATCCGAATTAAGCGCTAAATCAGTTCCCATTCCATCTGCGGCAAGATTGAATGCCCAATCCATAGAGAAACTGTTGCGGTAAGAAGCTACAAACACATCCCGGTCGGTTGCAGCAAATAGGTTTTCATCGCTTGAACTACCCCGTGGATCAAAATCGGTAGCACCAGTGCCGCTGAATTCCCCGATGAGATACAAACGATCATTTTCATAGATAATCGACCGGCCAATATTTACTCTGTTGGCAGTAGAATTCCCAATGTCATATGCCCAGGTGAGGTCTCCTTCTTTATCGTATCGGGCAACAAAAATGTCTTGACTGGTACCTGCTGACAGAAGGGTCTCCAGACCATCCGCCGGATCAAAATCTACATTGTCACCACTGAAGTAGCCCGTAATGTATATGTTGTCATTGGGGTCTGTTGTAACCGAAGTTCCTTCATCGAGTAATGTAGTGGTCGTACTCCCAACCCGGAATGCCCATTGAAAAAGCCCGTCATTGGTGTACTTTGCTACAAAAATATCTCTTGTTCCGCCAACCATTTTGAATTCTTCCACTCCCGGATCGAAATCGACATCCAACGAAAAATATCCCGTGGTTACCAGGTTCCCCTCACTGTCAATCGAAATGCCGGAAATACAATCATTTTCTTGTTCTCCGTATCCCCAGACCCATAATAAACTTCCATTCGGGTCGTATTTAGCAAGGAATGCATCTGATTTGCAACCGCCGGCATCATTATTACAAATGATGTTGTCGTTGGTCAAGGTCTGGGCTGGGCCACCGGCTTCGGGATTAGAGTAGAAAGTAATGTTTCGGCTATTGAAGCTTCCCGCGATAAATATGTTGCCATTGGCATCGACTTTGATGTCCTTGGGGTTTTCATCAGACAAGCCTCCGGCTTGCGTTACCCAAAGCGGAGCACCGGTTTCACCGTCGAATTTAGCAATGTAGATGTCTTTATTGCCAAAAGTATTTCGAACAATTCCGCCAAAATCAGTTGTTCCCGAAAATGTTCCAGTCATGTAGATGTCTCCATTGGGCCCGATGGTTATATCTTTACCTTCCTCAAATGTAGGACTGCCATAGGCCAGGGCTCTAGTGTTGGTCAATGGAGGATCTTCACAGGTCTCAAAAGCAATACAAATGTCGATACATACCACTTCTTGAAAGCAAGCCTCATTATTCTCATCGATCTCCTGGATCTGAGCACATATGGTGTACTCTCCTGGGAAAACATACTCATGTGTCGGCCTGCTTAATCCACTGAGAGCTGAAGAGGTAAACCCATCGCCCCAATCGTAGAGTACCTCATTGCAACCATCCAGGGCCAATGGAATTAAATAAACTGCGTTATTATCGACTACGTAGTTGAATCCGGGGTCAACCTTACTGTCAAAAGCAGCTTGACTGATACAACAACTTGCATCCGAACACTGAATGACGACATTGAAGGTGCAAACTTCGGAAGTATTGCCAGCGGCATCCACTGCGAAATAGGTGACGGTGGTGGTCCCACACAGGAAAAAACTACCTGATTCGTGACTAAATTCTAGGGTGGCGCCACAGTCGTCTGTTACCGTGGGATTGCTAAATGAAACATTGCTTCCTGGCTCTCCTGCATTGACAGTTATAGTAATGTCATCAATGCATTGCACCTCAGGGGCTATGATGTCGAGGACTTCAATGGTGGTTTGACACGAAGAGGTATTGCCGCATTCGTCCATAGCTGTCCAAGTGACGGTGGTGACTCCTGCTTGATAGACCCCGGTGGCATCGCTCGAGTTGGTATAGTCATTGATAAAAGAGGTGATGTCATTACATTCGTCCATGACGGTGGGCACAGGCACGGATACCTGAGCACTACAACTATTCTCAAAGCTGTTGACAATGATCGGGGCTGGGCAATTGGTAATAACCGGTCCGGTCCGATCTACGATGGAAATGACTTGTTCGCAAGTGCCAACATTGCCACTTGGGTCGGATGCAATCCAGGTTCTTTTTAAGATGGAAGAACAATTGCCATCAACCAGGATTTCATCTCTGAATACCAGGCTGATTTCATCATCTCCACAATTATCAGTAGCTGTTGCAAAACCGGTATTTTCAGGATCCCGAGAAACCGAGCACTCAATAAAAATGGCATCGGGGCAATTGATGACCGGATCGTCTCGGTCAATGCTCACATTTATAATTTCGGAATAGGTATCCTGGCAGTTTTCAGAATCAGTTATGGTAAGCTCTACGGTATAATCTCCGGAGCTGGCGTACGAATGGGTTGGGTTGGCCTCAATGGAAGTGCGGCCATCTCCAAAATCCCAGATAATGGACTGGATTAAACCAGTGGAAATGGATTGATTAATAAACACTACTTCTCCACAATTCGCTACAATATCAGCGGAGTAGGCGGCATTACAATCTTTTTCACAATCATTACTGATAAAGCCGTCGGTAGATTTGAACCTTTCGTTATCTTCATCAACAACGTTGACCTTTCTGGCGGTTGGACTCGATCCAAAACTGACTCTTTCAATACCGATATTGTTGTCTAGTACATTAAAACAGACACTGATGATGGAAGCATTGTCAATTAGCGTAGTTCCCTGATCCGGATCAACCGTTTTCTTCCAGCTGAATCCAAGTCGTCCGTTAGCGACTTCCGATACATCAAAGCTACTGCCATCTGCAAGTGACGGCGTAGTAGTAGTGGCCGAAACGTATTGAGCAATGTCCTCATTCCATTCAATCGAAAATGATGTTTCATTAACTCGAACAAAATCTTTAACCCTCAAATCCATACAGAAGGAAGTCGCATCACATTCAATATTCTCTTTGGGGATAATGAATTCTATTTCTGGTCCTACTGCAATGGTCTGCTCACAAAAGCGTTGGGGGATATTGATGGATTTACAGTCCGTACTAGGAAATTGAAAAAGCCAGTCGGGGCGTAGATTTTGTGTTTGTACCAATGAGATGCTTCCGTTTAATTGAGTTTGACTGATACTGATATCATTGAAACAATTACACAATTCCCCGTCTCCGTCGGCCCGCATAATGAAAGCACGGCGGTTTTCGAGTGTATTCCATTTACCGCCAATACCATAAACCCCATCATTTCCTACGTTGTCGAGGGAAATGAAATAGCCCGACTCACCGGCCTCCTCATAGTTCTTAGCCCAGATTTCATTTCCACTACTATTGGTTTTGAAGATAAAAGAAGATGGCTCAGTTCCCTGAACGACCGTGTAACCACCAACAAATATTTCGCCTCTGTCGTTATTGATCATGTCGAGGGCGAACTGATTATTAGTTAAGTTATTCAATTGATAGTCACGCATGAAATTGACCTTTGCGAAACTTCCATCCGTATCCGGAGCAATTGAAAAATTAATTAAAAAAGGCGTTTGATTCTGGTTTTGATCTCTCCTGAAACCACTGACAATGGCTTGTTCGTTGGTTGTGCTTCGAATGGTCTGCGGAAACTCAGGTGTTTGTCCGTTCGCATCGAGATCAATGAGTTTTAATTGACCACCAAGTATATCAAAATCGAACTCAATTGGAAGAAGGAAAATACCATTGTTTAAGGTTCCGGTGACGACGTATTGGAGATCCTGATACGACGATGACCTGACTTCCGCCAAGGATGCCGGTAAGAGTGGTGAATTGCTGACTTTGTACTCATTGGTTTGAGAAAAGCTGCCTCCCGCGCTAATCTCGGTAAGGATGGCTGTTTGTTCGCTGGAAGAGATCAGGACAATTAAGTCGCCGTTTTCATTTTGGATGATGTCCTTTGCAATTTCATTTTCGGAGGGATTGTTGTTTACGGTTCGTTCTTGGATCCAGGTGATGCAACCGGATTTATCGAGCCGAAAAATCACAACACGCGTGGCGTCAAGTGAAAACCTTCTAATGGTGGCGGCGACTCCATACCCTACCAGGCTGCCATTTTCTATTATTTCAGTGATATGGGTAGTCTTTAAAAGCGCCTGATGAAAACTGTAGTCATTCGAAGGAAGTGTCAATTCATTGGCGCCAAGTGGATTGCCATTAGGGCCAAATCGCTCAAAGAACAAGCCAAATTTGGAGGAATTGTTTTTGTCGTCCTTTATCCCCAATATGACGTATTCTCCATCCTGGTTCCAAAGCCCTTCCACACCCCAATCATTGGCAATGAATGTCTTGGAAGGATCAAGTGTGGCACTGAAAACAGAACTTGTTTTTTCGCAATCTTGTCCCAGTAATGAGAAACCGGGAAACAACAAAAGGAGGCAGACAATTGAGTAAAGCAGATATTTCACACCTATTGGTTTATGATTATGAAAGGAAATATGCGAATAAATTACTTTCAAATAATTTGAAAATTACAGCCAAGGCAAAGTATTTTTGCTGGAAGTAGTCCTGACTGGAGTTTAATCTTGGGGGTTGATAAAAAATCCTCGCATAACAAAGAAGTCACAATGAGTACATCTTATGCTCGTAAACTTGCCGATTAGTAATGTCAAGGATTTTATCGTTGCTTTGTCGTTGTGGATCTTGCCAACGGATGCTTTGACTTTTCACTTGAGGCATCCATGCGTGCACTTTCTTTCCGAACAAAGCAGAATTAAGAGTGGGTAGGTAAATGATCAACCAAAAATAGAGAAAAATAACTAATGACAATAATTGAAGTTGAACCAGGGCAGAAAAATTGGAAACTTTTCCACAGGGTACCGCGAGTCGTTTACCGCAATAACCCTTATTGGATCTGTCCTTTTGAAGGTGAGATCGATAAGATTTTCAACCCATCGGAGAACAAAGTTTTTGATGAAGGCGAAGCAAAATGTTTTGTGTTGTTGGCCGATGATCAAACTCCCATTGGAAGAATTGCAGCCTTTATTGATCATAAACGAAATAAGATTCGAGGGGAAAAGACTGGAGGAATTGGCTTTTTTGAATGTATTGAGCACAAAGAAGCAGCCATTTTATTGTTTGAAAAAGCAGAGAACTACCTCGCTAAATTTGACATCGATTATATCGATGGGCCGGTTAATTTCGGCGAACGTGATAAATTTTGGGGGCTATTGACCAACTGTTTTGATCAACCGCCTCTGTACCAGGAAAATTATCACCCCGCCTATTACCACCCCTATTTCAAGGAACGGGGATATAAGCCCCTGGAACAAATTCTTACGATGAAAGGATTGGTAGCGGACATCAATTTTGACCGATTGAAAAAAATTGCAGATCGCCTAAAGTCAAGAAGTCCGGTCAGGGTTGAGAACTTTGACTTTAAAATGATTGATCGATACTCTCGCGACTTCAGTATCGCATATAATGGTTCTTTTGGACACTACGATCATTTCAAACCAGTGACGCCTTCTCAGGTTAAAAAGTTAATGGAAGAGGCTCGCTTGATCGCCGATCCGGCTTTGGTGAGTGTAGCTTATTACGAGGATGAGCCGGTTGGTTTTGCGGCGATTTTTCCCGATATCAATCCGTTGGTGAAAGTGACAAATGGAAAATTGAATTGGCGGACCTTGCCTGTGTTATTTGCTAAAAAACTGTTGAAGAGAAGGTATGACTTGAAAGGGATGGGGTTTGGTGTAAACCCGGATTACCACTCCAAAGGAATCTATTCGTTACTGATTGACAAAATGGGACGCGAAATGAATCGGGAAAAATACCATCACCTCTATCTTGCAACGATCCGGGCCCACAATACGGTCGCCGTTTCCGTTTACGAAAAATTAAGTACTAAACCTGAGCGAATTCACTATACTATGAGGAAAGCGATGAAGAAAGGTCTGCAGGTAGAACCGTTCGAGTTTATCACCACTAAGAGCGATTCTTAATTTCATCCAGGTATCGTTGAAGTTCAATCTCATCGTAAACTAAGACTTCTCTTGCCTTACTTCCTTCACTTGGACCTACAATGCCAAGGGCTTCGAGCTGATCCATGATGCGGCCTGCCCGATTGTACCCCAGTTTCAACCGCCGTTGAATCATGGATGTAGATCCATGTTGGCTGGTAACGATCAATCTAGCTGCATCTTCAAAGAGGTCGTCCAGATCCGAAAATTTCATGCCAGTACTTCCGTGCACTTCATCGTCGCCGTGAAATTCGGGTAAGAAGAAGGGCTCTGGATAGCCTTGCTGATTGGCAATGAAATCAATGACTTGTTCTACTTCAGGGGTATCCACAAAAGCTCCCTGCAGACGAATCATATCTCCACCGACGGATAAAAGCATGTCTCCTCGGCCGATCAACTGGTCTGCTCCACCACCGTCGAGAATCGTTCTGGAATCCACTTTTGCAGTTACCTTGTAAGCAATTCGAGCTGGGAAGTTGGCCTTGATTACCCCAGTAATGATATTTACGGAAGGACGCTGAGTGGCAATCACTAAGTGAATTCCGATTGCGCGAGCCAATTGAGCAAGTCGACCGATCGGTAATTCCACTTCCTTACCCGCGGTCATGATAAGATCTGCAAACTCATCAATGATCAGCACAATGAATGGGAGAAAACGGTGACCATTTTGTGGATTGAGCCGGCGCTGTACAAATTTGTCGTTGTATTCTCTGATATTTCTTGCCCCAGCTTTCTTTAGAAGATCATATCGCGCATCCATTTCGATACAAAGAGAATTAAGCGTATGAACTACTTTGTTGGTTTCGGTGACAATGGGTTCATCTAAACCGGGAAGGTAAGCCAGGAAGTGATAGTGTAGTTTACCGTACGGAAAGAGTTCAACCTTCTTGGGGTCGATCAGCACCAATTTTACCTGAGATGGGTGTTTCTTGAATAGGATCGACATCAAGATAGCATTGATCCCCACCGATTTACCTTGGCCGGTAGCACCGGCTACCAATAAGTGAGGCATCTTTGCCAGGTCGGCTACGAAAACCTTGTCCGAAATGGTCTTACCGAGTGCAATGGGTAAATCCATTTTTGCATTCTTGAATTTGTCAGAAAGCAAAACCTCCCGCATGGAAACCACTTGTTTATTCTTATTGGGGACTTCGATACCGATCGTCCCTTTACCTGGGATCGGGGCAATAATGCGGATGCCAAGGGCGGCCAGACTCAACGCGATATCGTCTTCGAGATTTTTGATTTTTGAGATCCTCACACCGGGGGCCGGAACAATTTCGTATAGCGTTACGGTCGGCCCAATGGTAGCGCGAATCTTGACGATCTCGATCTTGTAATTGAGCAATGTCTCGATAATCTGATCCTTATTCTGTTCCAACTCCGCCCGGTCAATGTCCACTTTTTGGTCAGAGTAGTCTACCAGAAGACTAGTGGTAGGGTGCTGGTAAAAGGATAACTCTAATGTTGGATCATAGGGCTCAAGGTGGTTGACATTTTCTTCCGTGATTGCCATTTGATCTTGACCTGTCGGATTACCCGTACTTTGGTCGGGGCTCTTAATTTCTAATTCTGAATTTCCCGATGTAAGTGTTTCTGGTTTTTCGGCTTTCTTTTTGTCCGATAATTCAAATGCCAACTGAGTCCCTTCACCGTGATCGGCAACCGGTGGTAAATCTTCCACTGGAGGGAGGTTGGATGGCTTTAGTGCAGCAGTGGCTGCTTCCACCTTGCTCTGCGGACGCAGGGTGTCGATTGGTTTGTTTTTCCGCGAACTACGTCCATTGATGAGGTCTGATAGGTAAAGCCGGATTTCCGAAACGGCTTTACTGAAAGTAAGATCATTAAAGTTCGGATTGAAATTCCAAACAATTACGCCTGCTACTAGGAACAGGAATAGCGCGATGAGGCCGATTGTTCCTACAAAATTGAGCAACCACGAAGCTACTTTTTCTCCAAAAGCACCTCCCCAAGGAAACGGAGAGCCGCTAAAAACAAACTCTAAAAATACCGATAGACTTAACAGCGCAATAACGGAGTAACGGAGGACGAGGTTGAACTTTTGGCCTGGAGTCCGGCGGATGAGCGATAATCCGAAGCGGGAGATCAAATAGACAAAAATGAAGGAAGGCAATCCAAATCCCCAGAAGAAGAACATATTGGATATGATCGCACCCAGTCTTCCCAACCAGTTGGACATCTCCAATTCCATTAACCAAAAGTCCTGCCAGTTAAATCTCAATACCCGGTCCTGGTCATCTTGCCAGGTAAAAAGGTAGGACGTGAAAGCAATAAAAAGGTATAGTGCAAGGAACAGACATAAGATGCCGAACATTTTTGGTAATCGTTCGTCATTCAGTCCCATCTTTAATGACAACTGCCCTTGTTTTTTTTTCTTTTTTGCCATGTGTTTTGGTAATAGAAATGAGAGTATTTACAACAATCCGCAATTTACTGAAAACGTTGGTACACAAAAATAAGTATTCTCGATGGGAAATGAGAAAATTATCCTCGTCGTTTTGATGGAAACCGGAAGCGAGAAGTAATTTGTATTCTTTGTCGTACGTTTCGAGAAGAATTTAGTTCCTAATTTGCCCGCAAAGTTTTTTATTGTGAGTTCAACTCCTCAAATTAAAAATATCGTAATTTCATGAAAGCTGCTTTAGAGATCAGTATGTATCCTTTGAATAAACAATATGAAGATCCTATCCTTCAATTCATAGAACGTCTACATCAGTATAAAGGCCTGGAAATTAGCACAAATCGTATGAGTACCCAAGTTTTTGGAGAATATGAATTGATCATGGAGGCAATAGGCCGGGAGATGAAAAATTCATTTGAAGCAGGAGAAACGACTTCCTTTGTGATGAAGCTTCTCAATATCTAAAGCTGTTTCGAATTCAAAATAAGAGTTATGTTCACAAAAGAGCAAATTACCCGATTTCGAACAGATACTCCTGGGTGTCTGCAACGGATTCATTTAAATAATGCCGGAGCAGCTTTAATGCCTCTGCCGGTTTCCGAAGCCATCACAAATCACATCCACTTAGAATCTGAAATTGGCGGTTATGAAGCCCACGCCGCAAAGGCAGAGAATATACAGGGTTTCTATAAAGCTGTGGCCAAACTGATCAATGCTCAACCTCATCAGGTTGCTTACATGACCAGCGCGACGGATGCCTATTCGAGAGCCCTGAGTTCTATCGATTTTAAACGAGGCGATGTATTGTTAACAACACGTAATGATTATGTTTCGAATCAAATCGCCTTCATCCAATTGCAAAAAAGATTTGGTGTAAAAATCGTTCGTGCTGCCGATAATGCGGATGGTGAAGTAGATGTTGGATCGGTCGCAAAACTCATGGATGTTCACCGGCCCAAAGTGGTCGCAGTGACACACGTTCCAATGAATGCCGGTGTCGTTCAACCCGTCGAGGATATCGGTCGATTGTGTCGGGAGAAAGAAATCATCTATCTGGTTGATGGATGTCAGTCGGCTGGTCAACTGGCAGTCGATGTGGCGTCTATCCAATGTGATTTTTTTAGCGTGACCATGCGGAAGTTTCTAAGAGGGCCCCGTGGTGCAGGCTTCCTCTATGTTTCAGACCGAATTTTAGAGAGTGGCCTCGCGCCGATTTTTGTAGACCTTCACAGCGCTAATTGGATTGAGGCAAATGAATACGAGTTAACTCGCTCAGCCCAAAGGTTCGAGTTGTGGGAAAGATCTTACGCTTTGGTGGAAGCCAGTCGAGCCGCAGTCGAATACGCTTTGTGGGCCGGCCCTGACAACATCGAAGGTAGAGTAAAGTATTTGGCGGGATATCTTAGAGACCGTTTGAATGCCTTGCCCGGCATCAGCATTATGGATGGCGGTAAGATCAAGAGTGGGATTGTTGGTATTCACCTCGCTAACTGGGAGGCGTCGGCGTTCAAGGCCGCGCTGACAAAGAAGAACATCAATTCGTCTTTGATTCTATACAATTCTGCCTTACTTGACTTACGAGCTAAAGGTGTCGACTGGCTTTCTCGTCTTTCTCCACATTATTATAACACAATAGAAGAGATAGATACTGCCGTTTCGGTGATTGAGGAAACTTTACAACTGTGAAACTCAAAGCCGTTGATTGGAGGAGAAACAGGTGAGGATGATCGTGGTGATTTCATAGATGCTTAATTCTGAGAAAGAGGACAGCCGGTCCCATACAAAGAGGTCTTTAAAGTAAATGCAAATTGAAATAATAAGTCGACACTGGAGCCGGTTAATGTGACCCGAAATGTAACAAGCTGTTAAAACAGTACTGGGAAAATAAAAATCTTTAAAATTTTTTGTTTAAATAAATTTTTTGTTTTAAATTGCGTTCAGTCGTGATTTGGAAGCGGTTAGTGAGCTTTCCATGTTATTCAATCAACTAAATATTACTCATTATGATACGAGAAGACCGGCGGCAATTGAACGAACGCTTTATAAAAGTTTTTAAACTTCTGGAAGAAAGAGGTGAGATCATTAAGAATGACCGCGGCGGAAAAGGCATGGGCGATTTTGCTGAGAAAATATTGGGCAACCGGGCGTATGGTCATATTGTTAGAGCCTTTCTTAATCCCGATGACAAACGTTGTATTGACTATCGACACGCTCGGATTCTTTGCCATGAATATGGCGTTAATGAATCCTATATGATTGACGGAGAAGGTACGCCTTTCGGTTTTGATATTCCCGAGCCAGTTACCGGTAATTTTGAAGAAATGCAAGGGAATATTCTTTACACAACCGCAGAAGCATTTGCGGGTACGACCATTGGCCAAGAAGTGCGGGAAGAATTCAAATATTTTACAATACCTGGTGTAGAAGGCAATGGTCTTGTTTCCTTCAATATTAAAGGACGAAGCATGGAGCCGGTCATCTTGAATCGGGACATCGTAGTTTGCCGCGGTATCGAGGGAATCCATGAGATTAAGGAAAACAAGATTTACGCTATTAAGAGTAATGGAGAATTGTGGGTGAAATACGTACAGCGTCTTTCAAACGACAAAGGCCGGGTTGATCGTTTAAAGCTAATTTCTGCCAATCATTTGGAGTATGACCCTTTTGAAGTAGAAGTGAATGAGCATTTACGACTTTATCAAGTCGTAAGGCGTATTAGCGAATTGAACTAGAATAATCTGACTTACTGATACAAAGAAATCAAAGAATTTTTTAATATCCTGCTGTTTTGGTTTTCTCCCGGATTGGTGACAATTTCGGGAGTTTTCTTTTTTATATTGGGGCTTTTATCATCTATTCTATAGTTTTATTGGTACTTCATCCGGGCCGATTTTAAGTCCTAGTGATCTTTTTCCCAGGTTTTTCATTAGAACATCTTTATTTTTGATCACTTACTTAAATCCGAAGGAGATTTAATCTTATAAGAATTTGACTAAATGCCACTACATGAGAAGTAATTCCAAAAAACTGCCTTTCCTTATTGTCCTTTGTTATCTTGCATTTACTTCCCCCGCCTTCAACCAAGACTACTCACAGCTAGCTCTGGATTTTGCCAAGGACCACGTTGCACACTGGGGGCTTGTTGCTGAGGATGTTTCAGAATGCAAGATCAATGATTCCTATCGGACACCGCACAATGGTGCAGCTCATACTTATTTAAAACAGAGATATGCGGGAGTTGAAGTGTACAACGCGATTATTGGGATACATATGGATTCGAAAGGAGAGGTGTTTTATACTACATCCAGTTTCGTTTCGGACATCGGTTCTAAAGTAAATACATTGTACCCTAGTCAATCACCAGAACAAGCATTGGAAGTAGTGCTCGACGATTTGGGGCTTGAGGCACCAGGGACACTTCGACCGAGTTTGAAGCAAGGTGATCAGTTTAGCTTCGAATTGCCGGAATTAGCTTCTTCTCCAGTCCTCATCAAACCTGTTTATCAACCAATGCAGAATGATGTTGCAGCCAGGTTATCCTGGGATGTTACTATTGACCTTTTGAACGGAGCCGACCACTGGAGTATCCGGGTTGATGCCGTCACTGGCCAAATTCTGGATAAAAAAAATTATACCGTTTATTGCCATTTTCCTGGAGGTTCCGCGGATTTACATCATCAACATTGTCGCGAAGATGTAGTTTTTACACCCAATAGATTGTTCACTCACGGACTGACAAAACCAATTGTTCCCACTTCTGATGGTGCTACTTATAATGTATTTGCCATTCCAATCGAAAGCCCCATCCACGGTGAACGGTCTTTAGTGGTCGATCCTTCAGACCCCGATGCTTCTCCTTTTGGTTGGCACGATACCAATGGTCAAGTAGGTGCAGAGCACACCATCACGAGAGGGAATAATGTCCATGCATTTCTGGACCTGTCAGGACTGGATGCATCTCAAAGTGATGAACCAGATGCGGGAGCGTCCCTTTTGTTCGATTTCCCGTTCGACCCCGATGCGGAACCAGAGGCGAATCGCGATGCAGCGGTGGTACAGTTGTTCTACATGAACAATATTATGCATGATTTTGCCTATCACCATGGTTTCAACGAAGAAGCGGGCAACTTTCAGCAAAACACTTATCAGAGAGGAGGAACGGGAGGTGATGCCGTACAAGCACATGCCCAGGATGGGATCGGTAAGAATAATGCTAATTTTTCTACGCCGCCAGATGGACGCAGTGGGGTCATGCAAATGTTTCTTTGGGATATCGGGGGTACTGGTTTGTTGGAAGTACTCGAACCTACCGATGTGGCAACCCGTTTCGAAACTCAGAGTACAACCTATGGACCTTCCGTCACGAGTACTGCCATTGAGGGAATGATTGTGGAAGCTTTCGACAATTCTGTTAATCCTAGTCTGGCTTGTGAGCCCATTTTTAATCGGGAAGAGGTAAGGGGTAATATTGCAATGATCGATAGGGGAGAATGCTTTTTTGAACAAAAAACGCTCAATGTAGAAGAAGCGGGAGCAATTGCTGTGATTATATGTCGACCGGAGGGAATTCAGATTGGAGATGAATTGTCGGGAAGGCCGGAACTTTCTGATCCCCGTATACCGACCATCGTTGTGAAGGAACCCGATTGTCAACGGATTCGACTTTTTCTTAAGTCAGGTGTGAGAGCCCGTATACAGCGACCCGTGATTTCAGGACCAAGTGAACTGGATGCTACTTTCGATAATGGAATCATCGCGCACGAGTACGGGCATGGCATATCGCTTCGGTTGACAGGAGGTCCCTCTGATCCGAGCTGTTTGTTCAATGATGAACAAATGGGAGAAGGATGGAGCGACTTCTTTGCGCTGGTTATGACTTCAAGGCCTGATTCCGACAATGGTAGGGTGGCAAAAGGAATTGGAAATTATGTCATCCGGGGAGGAGTTAATGGGCGTGGGATTAGACGAGTACCTTATTCAACAGATCTCCAGATCAACAACCAAGATTACGACGATATAATTAATACATTTGGACCTCATTCACTGGGGGAAATCTGGGCAGCTACCTTGTGGGACCTCTATTGGAAATTTATTGAGACCTATGGTTGGGACGAAGATATTTATACTGGAAATGGAGGAAACAACAAAGCAGTGCGGCTGGTCATTGACGCGATGAAACTACAGAAGTGTAATCCTGGGTTTGTTGAAGGCCGCAATGCAATTATCGCAGCGGACATCATCAATTTTGGTGGCGAAAATGAGTGTTTGATTTGGGATGTGTTTGCCAGGAGAGGGATTGGTTGGAGTGCAGATGAAGGAGGGAGCTTTAGCAGGAATGATGGTGTTCCGGGCTTTGATATCCGTCCCGATTGTGCGAAGGACTTACAAGTAAGTAAATCCGTTACCGAATTGATCGAAGCGGGAGAGGAAATTACTGTAGAACTGATCATTAACAATTTTAAGGATGAAATGGTAAGTGGGGTAGTCGTATCCGATGAAATTCCGGTAGGGAGTCAATTTATAGCCGGATCGGTCTTCAGTGTCGCAAATCCCAACGTCACCATACAGGACGATGAAGTCAGTTTTGAAATCCCGGAGATAGCTGCCGGCACAAATGTTCGAATTACCTACCGATTGGCGACGAATCCGGAAGTAAAATCCATCCGAAGGTTCATCGATGATGTGGAGGGGGCGCCAGATAACTGGGAGGTTATTGACCTTGATAGCCGGGGACCTGAAACCTGGGAGATCGCATCGGGCCTTTCTAATAGTGGCGACAAACATTGGTTCATTCAGACTTCTGCTTTCAATAATGATAAAGCTCTCCAGTCACGTCAGCCGATGCTTATCGGTGGGGAGCAGCCCGTTTTACGGTTTTTTCAAAAGTATATTACCGAGCCTAAAAACGACGGTGGGATTGTACAGGTTTCTTCCGATGGTGGAAATACCTGGCAAGAAGTGGATGATTTGATTTTTCGAAATCCCTACCGAGGGGAAATGACCTTCAGTACGTTTGCCATTTCAAACATTAAAGGTTTTTGGGGCAGGAAGAATAATTTTATCGCAAGCTTTATTGATCTGGCCCCATTTAAAGGCGAGGAAATCCTGATTCGTTTCAGGTTTGGAACTATTCGTGATGCCAACGAGGAGGGAGAAGGATGGTTTTTAGACGATATTGAGATAATGGATATGGCGAACTATCTGTCTGAGGTGTGCGTGAACTCCGAACAAGGAGACCGTAATTGTGCTTTACCCGAAGGTAAAGGTACAGTAGTCGAATCTGGCTCAGTTGTAACTTCATTACGGGAAACGTTACTGGGCGAACGGTTTCGCATGATGGTGTTTCCTAACCCTGTAAACACATCTATTTTGAACCTGGATTTATTCGGGGCCACCAATGAGGAAGTTCGGATCGAATTGTTCGATGCCAGTGGGAGGCTTATCCGACAAGAAGTGATTACTATGATTGGAGGATCTCAGTTGGAAGTATTTGAATTGAATGAACTGCCAGCTGGCTTTTATATCCTGAATGGAAGGACATCAAAAAGTTTGGTGAGTGCCCGGGAAAAAATTGTGGTACTGGGAGATGATCAAAGATAGATGGCAAACGACCCTCCATAGGACCATTTGCCATCCTGGTCCTAGCCATGTTTGCCATCGAAGACTTTGATGACCTCTACCAAGGCTGCTACGCTTTCTATCGGCATTGCATTATATATCGATGCTCGAAATCCTCCCACAGAACGGTGGCCCTTGACACCTACGCATTGTGCCGCGGCACAATCGGCCAAAAATTGATCTGCCAAACCCTTTTTCTCTTCGGTCAAAATGAATGTAGCATTCATAAGCGATCGGTCTTCAGTAGCGGCCACGCCCACAAAACAGGTACTGGCATCTATAGCATCATACAACAATTTGGCTTTCGCCTCATTGCGATGAGCCATTGCTGTCAATCCACCGGTTTCTTTTACCCATTTCATGGTGAGCATAGAAACGTAGATTGCATAAACGGGAGGTGTGTTGAATGCAGAACTTTTCGCAATATGTGTTTCGTAATTGAGCATCGTTGGTAAAGTTCGCTCGACTTTGCCTAGTATGTCTTTCTTAACGATGACTAAGGTTGTCCCCGCAGGGCCCATATTCTTTTGTGCTCCTGCATAGATCAAATCGAAACGGGATAAGTCTACAGGACGGCTAAATATATCCGAAGACATGTCGCAAACGAAAGGCACTTCAGTTTCAGGCCACTCCTGGAATTGAGTCCCGAAGATCGTATTATTGCTGGTTAGGTGTAAGTACTTTGAATTTTCTGGAATGGCATATCCTTTTGGAATGTAAGTGTAGCCTTTGTCTTTAGAAGAGGCGATGACTTCAACCTCGCCAAATACTTTTGCCTCTTTGATCGCTTTAGCAGACCAACTACCGGTATCTACATAGGTTGCCAAATCTCCTTCATTCAGCAAATTCATCGCCGACATAAAGAATTGACTACTTGCTCCTCCCGTCAAAAACAATACCGCATATTCATCTCCGATCTCCAAAAGCTCTCGGGCCAACTCTTCAGCTTGGGCTAAAATCGATTTGAACTCAGCACTCCTATGAGAAATTTCTAAAACAGAAAGGCCAATTCCTTCGTAATTAAGTGCAGATTCAGCGGCCTTTTCTAAAACCGGAGCGGGCAAAATAGCTGGCCCGGCGTTGAAGTTATGTTTTTTCATGCTTGTGATTTTTCCTGTTCCATTCAAAAGCTGCAAAAGTAACCCGGTTTGATGAATCTCGCCGGACAAATTCTAAAAAAAAATTAAGTAAGAGTGGAAGCGCATCTCTACGTCACCGATTGTACAGTTGCTAATCTATTGATATAGTTTATTTTGATGCAATTTGACCTAATTGTCAGACCCTTATAATTTAACCTTGTTTTTTTATAAATTTTTTAGTTTAAAATTTGGTTTTGAAGCTAACCTGGATGTATATTTGCATCCGCCTTGAAAGCAAGGAGTGGAGAAGAAAATTTTAAGATGTTAGTTTTTCAACAACCTGTGCAAAACTTTGTATTGTTTGTTGAAAAAAAAATTAAAATTTCTTTCCAATTGCAAGAATAGTTAATATCTTTGCAGCCCCTGAATAACGAAGTGTAAGAAATAGTTGAAGGAATGAGGAGTTATGAGGGGCTAAAAGTTCATTGAAAAGACTGTGTTAGGTAAGGTTAATCAAAGAATTAGTGGAGGAAAGAAAAAGTCAAGGATACTCAACCAAGTATGACA
>JANQRV010000111.1 GCA_028284395.1 Saprospiraceae bacterium | reverse complement strand
TCGCAACTGACCAGGTAGCGCGCTTCCCACTCTTGCTGGGTTTCGAACTTTGTTGCAGCCCGATCCAGGATGGCCATTGCCCGGTCAAATTGGTGCTGGTGGATTGCTTCCTGCGCCTGCTTGAGGAGGGTTTGTGCAAAGATGGGAGCTAAAGAAATAGCACACGTCAAATAAATAAGGGCAAGCCCTTTTAGGTACAGCGCTGTTCGCATTGGTTGGCTGATTTAGTTTAAGTTTTTGGGATAGAGTTGCTTCAATATCTGATCTAAGATAGTGAAGTTGTCCTTAGTTTCTCAATAGCGCAAGTAATCCAGGCATATTTGGGTACAAGTAACGGCTTTTTTATATTGGTTATCAACTACCTATGCGGAGTGGGCTACCAAGAGCGGATGTACAATTTTTAAAAACTGTTTTTGGGAAGCCCATGAATAGTCGACAATTTGGAGGGAATAAAATTTGTATCCCATGAAGACTTATCTAAAACATTTTTTTTCCATTGTTCTTATTTTTGTCGTCAGTAGAGCATTCGCCGGTGTAGAGGTTTGTTTTCAGTATGAGACGCTGGATAACGATTGGTGGTCGGTGGAAATGCGACTCAGTAGCCAGGAGGCCTTGCTTGGCCTACAGTTCTCCCTGGGCTGGGATGCTCTGGCGTTAGAATTTGAGGAAATCACCGATGTGAACGAGGAATTATTGGGCCTGGACCTCCGCTACCTCCCTGAACACATGGGCCTGCCGGCGTCGAGCGCAATGATACCCATTAACCGGCTTACTTTCGTTTGGACCTCTCCGGGATTAGACCCGAAGGAGTTTCAAGAAGAGGTACTATTTACCATGCGGTTCAAGGTTCGCCCAAATACTTTTCCGCGGGTAACGTTGGAGCGAGACCCAACTGAAATCCATTTCGTGAATGTTGCCGAAGAAGAGCTACCCTTTGTCGGTGGTCGCTGTGAAGAGCGAACAGCTGCATTGATCGGCGGATCTGTGAAACTCTTCCTGGACGAATACTGCTCCGATCTTTACGAAGACCCACCGTATAATAACTGGTTGGTAAAGGCCAGCAGCGGATCCCGGGAGATTTACGGGAATGTCAGAGCGTCCGGAAATTATACCTTGTTTCTAGAACCGGGGCAATACACCATAGAGGTCGTATCGAAGGGGGGCTACGGCCAATTATGTGACGGAGAAACGTCCGTATTGATCGAAGATCCCAGGGAGAATGTGGACCTGGACCTGATTGCGGCGGTGGAAAGGGATTGTCCGGTTTTGCGGGTAGATTTGCATGCGGAGGACCTAGGAACTGGTGGGCGGGAGCCCTACTATTGTTCAATTGCCAATTACGGTACTCGAACGGCGGAGCAGGTATATGTGGAGATTCAATTTGACTCCATATTTGAGAACATATCCCCCACTTGGTGGCCTTGGATCCCACTGGGAGACGGACGTTATCAGTTTGAGCTGGGCGACCTGGAGCCGGGAACCGAGCACGGCATCCTAATTTGGGTAGAACGGTTGGAACAGATGAGGGAGAGCAGCGACTTTTGCAACGAGGCGATCATTTATACCGCAGCCGGCAACCAGGGTATTCCTTTGGACTGTTCTGGTGATTTGTCTGCAACAGATATGGATTGCACGAATAGTATTCCAGCAAAAAAGCACTCCCTTCCCGGTCGATTTTTTACCGATGGAGATACCGGTAGGTCCCGGTCGATCTCTTTGTACCCCAATCCTGCCACTTCCTTTGTTTCGCTTGATATTCTTGAAACGAACGACCTACCATTGATCTTTGAAATGTACGATAATAACGGCCGAATCGTCCTGAAAAAACTTATCCTGAATCAAACGGACCCCATATCCATCGCTGAGTTACCAGCAGGTTTGTATACATACCGTTTTACCGGCAAAGGCAAGCTACCGGAAACCGGAAAACTCAGTGTCCTATAAAATACCAAAGATTAGCATTTTATTGCATCGTTTATTTTCGTGAACTACTTGAGTTGGAGTTTTGAGTAGGGAGCAGGAACGCAAACCTGCTCCTTTTATATTTTGGGGCCTTCAAAGTGCCAAAGCCCGATGTTGCAACCATGTCTTTTCAGTGATGCCTGCCGTACTTTCAATTTCGGAACGCAGCCGGGCAACAGCCTCCCGGTCGTAAGGGTTGACCCGAATCAGTTTACGCGTTAGTTTAATGATCGACCGATAATTGTTTTTGTGATAGCCAATAACTTTTTTTCGCCTCAGATAGATGTCCATCGCATCCAGGTGGGCCTCCAGCAATTTATCTTCTCCTTTTTCATAGTACACTTTCAGGGATAGGGTTTTGGCCACCAGGCCAGTAAGGATATCAGGGTAGTCCATTTGGTTGATGAGTTCGAGCACCCGGTCGTAGTTTTTTTGATCGTATTCATAACGGGCCAGACAAAAGCGGTAAGTACTTTCTCTGACCTGTTTGGGCAGTTGCTCGCGGTATTGATGGATGAATTGATGTACCCACGGATAGTCTTTGCTTTTTAGACCCATGGCAACGATGTTGATGTAGGTAGCCCGATTCAATTGATCATTGATTAGCAGGTGACCGGTCTTTAGGCCGTCTTTGTACAGGTCGAGACCGTGGTATAGATAGTCGATGTTGCCCCGGTTGAGCTTTCTAATGCAATAATTGATGGCCAATAAGTACAGATCATGAGCTTCCTTCGGGGGGAAGAGTTTGGCGTGGGTTGTCGTCTCTTTTTTGAGCCGTTCAAAAAGAGATTCATCTTCCGGATTTCGGAAGGATTGGTAGGCGTAGTAATAGATGGAGATGGCAGGCAGGTGCAGTAATGGTTTCTGTTCGACATAACTCAGAACAAGTGAAAGCATTCCGAAATCGTAGTCCTGATTGAAAACTGCTTGCCGGGAAATCATGTAACAGGTTTGTTTCAATTTCAAGCAACAGTAGGAGGAATCCAAGGCATTGGAAACATCCTGCAATTGCTGCAAATTGACTTGCTGCCTTTCGTGTCGGAAAAGATATTCTTCGAAGGTGATCTCAAAGCCTTTCTGATGAAATTCTGCGTCTCGAAAATGATCGTTTGAGACGGTATTTTTCAGTTGACGGAGGGTGTACTTGAAATGTTTGGAAAGTTTGCGTTCTCGGTAAATTCGTGCTGTTGCAAGCAGGCGTTCTGCTTCTTTGGCCCTAAAATCCTCTACGACCAAAAACATTTCAATTTGTCCAAGTAACTTGCTCATTAGCTTTCTCATCCGGAGGTCGCTGTAGGCACTATTTGGAAAAACTTTTGCGTGGATGGATTCCCGGCTCAACAGGCTTTCTTTTTTCTGAATCGCCTGTTCCAAAAGGATGAAGAGGGAGTGTAAGTGGAGGTCCGTGCCCCAGTAAGGAGAAGAGAGGAAAGCTCTTAACCGGAGCCGTTCCTTAGGGTGAAGACTGACTACGAGTTGGTATAATTTGCTCGAATGGAGTTCGTTTGTTGCTTTTTTGGACATAGTTTAGCTATTGTTTCGGAACAGAAATAATTCTAAAGTTATGATTGTTAGTACTTAAGAGGGGTTCTTGTCGTAAAATAAAGGAACAAATTAAGAAAAATGTCTTTAATAATTATTCATATTTCCCGCATTTTCGTGTTAGCAAAAAATCATAAATCCCATGGAGCTAAAATCTATACTCTTATCAACGTTAATTCTGATCTTAACCTTCAATGCACTTCGCGCGAATGTCGAACTATGCGTAGCTTATTCGGACATTGGAGAAGAGACCTTTACCGCCAACGTTCAAATCACCTCTACCAAACCTGTACTCGCCCTTCAGTTTTCGGTGGGATGGGATTTGGACCTCTATGAATTTGAGAGAATTGTCTCGGTAAATGAGGATGTTTTCCGGCTGGATCCAGCCGATATCGGAGATTTCATGAGCTTGCCCGGCCAAGGAGCCGTGCCGGAGAATCGCATTACCTTTTTGACCATCGCCCCCGGATTGACAGCCGTGGGCCCCTTGAATCAGGAAATCCTCTTTTCCATCGAGTTTCGATTCAAGGAGGAGGTGCCTCCCTTTGTGGAGGTCTTAACTAACCCGACGCGGATCGAAGTGATCGGCGAAACGGCAGAAGAGGGACCGCTTCCGTACCTGCACGGAGTTTGCGGTGAACAGGTACTTCTGAACGGCAAAGTCACGCTCTTCGAGGATGACCAGTGCTCGATTCCATTTGGCGATTTAGACCGTTCGAACTGGTTTGTGATTGCTAGATCTGAAAACCATACAGCATATTCGGTGGTGGCAAAAAACGGGACTTACTTCATGGCATTGGATCCAGGCAATTACGAGGTGGAGTTGGTGCCGAAAGGGGGGCTCTGGGCGGGGTGCGATCAGGAACTGGAAATCACAATTCCCGATGATACCTCGCTTTTTTACGATATGGATGTAAGCGCATACCCAGAAGTAGCGTGTCCCCGTCTGACGGTTGATCTGTTAACTCCCCTGGTGGTGCGCTGTGCGGAAAACTACTATTTCTGCAATTACTGCAATAGTGGTACCAGCCTGGCAGAAGACGCCTACATCGAGATCGACCTTGATGAAAACATGGAGGACGTAACGATTGGAGCACCGTTCTGGTCGGCATCGGAAGACAGTACGCGCTTTCGCATCGAATTGGGAGACTTGCCTCCCGGCACTTGTGGTGATTTTATCATTTCGTTTGATCTGTCCTGTGATGCGGAAGTGGGGGAAAGCCATTGTACGGAAGCGCGCATTTTCCCCAACGATCCCTGCGAACCTACTTCGGATCTTTGGTCGGGAGCGAGTATTGAGGTGGAGGCCATCTGTGATGGTGATGAAATCAAATTCACGATTGTCAACACGGGAAGTGCCGGCATGATGGAGCCGCTGCCTTACGTAGTTATTCAGGATATCGTCATGTTGAAAAACGGCACTTTCGAATTGGGAGCGGGAGAGGAATTCGTCTTTTCTTTGCCGGCAACAGGTGGTACCTTTCGCTTAGAAGCAGAACAGGAAGCCTTTCATCCCGGCAAGGACAAACCTACAGCTTCTGTAGAGGGGTGTTTGGAAAATGGATCGTCCGGTTTCGGACTACTGGCGGCTTTTGCCCAGAACGATGCCGACCCGTTTGTTGACGTTGACTGTCAGAATAATGTCGGTTCTTATAGCTCGATCGAAAAGCGTGCCCAGCCGGAGGGCTTTGATGTCGATCATAAGATCTATCCGAATACGGACATTGAATACACGGTACTCTTTCAAAACACGGGGAACTTCCCGGCATTCAATATCCGGTTGGTCGATTCGCTTTCGCCGGCCCTGGACCCGGAAACCATTGAAGTTTTGTGGAGCTCGCACCCTTATGAATTAAAGATCCTAGCCGGAGCGGTGGTAGAGTTTCAATTTCCCAACGTATCCCTGCCCGACAGCACTTCCAATGAAGAAGAATCTAAAGGTTTTGTCAAATTCAGAATATCCCAAAAACCCGATCTTCCCGATGGTACCGTGATTGAAAGCAAAACCGAAGTATTCTTCGATGCCAATGATCCGGTCCAGACCAATACTGTTTTTCACACCGTCTTTACGCCGGTACTATTGCGTAACCTTATTTCGGATGTGCCCCTAGAGGAGACCCGCATCGATGTTTCCGTTTATCCGAATCCGACGACTTCGTTCTTGTCGCTCGATCCTTCGCTGGTCCCTCACTTGCCCCTGCAATTAGATCTTTACGACTTGCATGGCCGAAGAGTGTTGAGCCGTAGGTTAGCGGATGGCGATTTGACCATTGAGGTACATGAGTTGCCTTCAGCCCTGTATTTTTATCGTCTCTCTAACCAAGCGCGTACTTTTGGTACCGGAAAGGTTAGCATACAATAGAGCAAGATAGCCGTTGTATCCCCCGCACCCGCATCAAATTATTTTCCCGTAAGTACATATCTAATAATGATGGAGTAAGTCTTGTTGGGCTTACTCCGTTTTTTTTGGGAATTCCTTCTATGTTAAAGAAGTTGGGACTAAATATTAAACAATACCATTCGTTAAATAAAGATAATTTGTTTGTTTATAAAAACAGAGTAACTTGCTAGATAAATAAAGAAAACATGTATGAATCCACCCATTTTTATCCTCGCAGCGCTTTTTTTCTTTGATATTTCAATGATTGAGGAAAATCATTTCATTAAAAGTGAGTTTAAAAATAACAAATGGTTAAAGGAAGCTGTGCTGATATCCAATGACATTTTGGATCCTGATCTCGGAATAAAATTGAAATTTACTGCGGATATTTCCGCAGCAAAGAATCAGCATTTAAAAATTATACCAATTACCCTTGCTTCCCAAAAAGATGATTACATGATTTATGTCCCCGAAGAAGGGGATAAAATTGTAGTGCATCCCAAAAAATTGAAGAAGTATCTTGATTTCTATTGTAAAGAGGACCAACTTCAACTTGGGATCGAGATCAAATACATTTGTGCGGTAATGCTTTTGCATGAAGTAGGGCATATAGTCAATGGTGATCCCGGTAGTTTTGGGTTGGGAGGGCCGAATCCAGACTTTAATAGAGAGGACACAGAAGCCAAGAAAAGAGAATTTCTAGCTGATAAATTTGCAGCACAACAAATCAAAGCCGTCATTGAAAAGGGAGATGAAAATTTTTTTGGCTGGAATACATCCATTGCAGTTTCAAACTTTGTTTGGAACTTATCAAAGAAAAGAATGATTGACAACTTTGGTGAAACTTGGTCGGTATTTTGGGACCAATCCTATAGTCACCCCAATTTGGAATTAAGATTTCTAATTATGCAAAATGAGTTGGTGGACGAGTCTTTAAAGGAAGATAGCCAGGAATTAATTAATCAATTTTTGAAAAGTAGAGAAAGTGCGGAACCGTATATATATCGAAAGAATTAATGCAATCTATGTTGGTCTACACAATCAATAGAATTTGGATTGCCGCAGTAGCACATTTTGAAATCTCAAAATTCACCCTTTGTAGTATGGTAAAGTATTCCTTCTGTCTATCACAACTGAGCATAATCGGAGTGATTCCCCTGATCCTTTTGATGGTTCCTTCAGATGCACAGACATCTAACCCTAAATTTTTGATTCAAGAGGATTGCAATCAAGATATCGAATGTGTTGAAGGAATACTTGCCTATTGTGAATGGCGCTATATATCGACTAAAGGATCTCTTTGGGACAAAGGGCCCTGTGAGAAAAAGAAACAAACGCACTATATTTTTAGATTTGCAGCTGGAAAAAAGATTACTGTCTCCTCCATCAGCACTTCAAAGTGTAAAGAATTGAGTAGAGCGATTGACTCGAGCTATTCTTATGAAGTTGTTGTCAAGGAATTTAATCAACATTTTATCCGGATTTATGGTATCGATCGATCGATGGGGAGTGAGCAAAGAGAAGGAGGTTCTAAGGTAAAGGTTTCAGAATATGAAGATTTTCAATTTTTGTACAATTCTAAGGAGTTTTCCTTAGTTCTTAGAAACAATAGTCAACAATACAATCAGGAGTCTAAAATTTCCTATTTCAAGCCTTACATTGCCGATCAAAAATAGTTCTATTCTGGTTGAATTGATGTCATCTTTCTGGACTAATAATTGGAGCAGATGAAGCCAGCAAATGAAAATCTACGGAAACAGGTTTTTGGAGAAATAAAAAAACAAAATTTTTCCGAAGCCATTCGACTTCTTGAAGAAAATGGTTATTCGAGAAGGTCAAAAACATTCAAAAATCGGTACAACCATCTAATGCGGAGAAAAATCAAGGGCACTATTTCTCCATCTAATTTTGATGTTGAATTAAATGTCATTTCCGAAGACATCATCGATCTGCTAAATGAAAATCCATTTGCTCTTAGATCCAGGAATTTGAAACGCTTGCCACTTTTCGTCTTCGGACTAGTTGTCTTTTTTCTGGTAGGCAACAAGTATTTAATTGAAGATCCTCAGCAATTTTCCGGTGCAAAAACTATTCAACTTGAAACTCAACGAACAAACCTTTTATTGCTGAAAGAAACTGTCGCTGAAACTTTGGCCATTCAAGATTCAGATAGCAGTGCTTTAAATGACGTCATCAGTAAGTATGACCAATTATACTATTTGGAGATTCCCAGCATGGGAGATGCTGAATTAGGCAAGCAATTAATCCACTTTAGAGCTTCAATTAAGGATTATAAAGATGGATATATTTCGCTCAACCAGCTTAAGCTTATTGGGATGGACTTAAACCGAAGTATTGATCAGAAACTGTTAAATTAAGTCGTTTTCTAACAATTAAGTTCGATGTGATAAGGAAGTCATAGGATGGGCCGGTCTACGAGTAGATTCCAATCTTACATTACTGGCGCCTTTTTTACCTTCCATGATAATCCATATTGGGCAATGCTGCTCCATTTTTCAAATAGCGATCAAACCAATCCACCAGTACCTGGTAGAATTCGGTTCTAAACTCGCTCAATCCATGATCTGCTCCTTCGAAGATCATTAGTCGGTAGGGTATCCGATGTTTGTCCAGTTCAAGTGCCAAGCGGATACTTTGACTGGATTTAACCCGCCAATCGGAGTTGCCATGGAGGATGAGGAGCGGAACATTCCTGGAGAACTTATGAGCCCACTTTATGGCCGATCGCCGGTTCAACTCCGCTTCCTTGTTTTGTTCATAACCAGCTACCAATTCGTAAAGGGAATCTTCAAGTCCGGGCCGATCCTTGATGCTGGCAAATTTATCCGCAGGAGCAGCCAGTACTGCTGCCGTTTTGATGCGCTTGGTGCGAGTCAGGGCCATGTAGGTCATCATGCCTCCTCTGCTACCGCCAAACATGCCGATCCGACTGGTGTCTGCCGCCGGGATTTCGGAAAG
>JANQRV010000557.1 GCA_028284395.1 Saprospiraceae bacterium | reverse complement strand
CTTTGACCGGGAACAACCAGCCACTTTACGTAGTGGACGGAGATGTGATCGACAACAGTGTTCTCGGTGCAGCCGGTGCCTGGGGGGGTCGTGATTTCGGTGACGGTATATCCAATATCAATCCCGATGATATTGAGTCCGTTTCCGTACTTAAAGGCCCGAATGCCGCAGCCCTCTACGGTCAGCGTGGTGCCAACGGTGTCATTTTGATCAATACGAAGACGGGTGCCGATGTAGATCGTACTCAAATCAATTTTAGCTCCAATTACACGGTTGGTACGCCGGCCGTCTTTCCCGAATTCCAGAATACCTACGGTCAGGGACTCAACGGAGAATTCACGCATTTCCGTCAAGCCGACGGTTCCATCGTGGCCAATGACGGAACAACCAGTGGCACTCCGCAAGGATTCCCCGCACCTACGGGTGGATCGCCGGAAGGGCCGCCCTCCTGGGGACCGCGCATGGACGGTCAAGCATACTACGATGTCTTTGGCAATCAGCGGACCTTCTCCCCTCAGCCCGACAACGCCCGGGATTTTCTGCAAACACAGAAAACCTGGACCAATACGCTGAGCATCAGAGGTGGTACCGATCGATTGAATTATGCCGTAACGGGTACTTACATGGACAATCAAGGCATGCTGCCAACCAATACATTGAAGCGCTATAACGGTACGCTACGCATCGGTGCTAAATTGTCCGAAAAATTCCACCTGGATGCAAAATTGACCTTTGTGCGCCAAGAGTCCTTCAACCGACCTAACTTGGCCGATGAGCAGCAGAATGTCATGTATGCACTCCGCTACATTCCGCGGGACGTACCCATTTCTTCGCTGGAGAAATTCGCCATTACTGCCGACGAATTAGATCAACTGGTAGGCTTGTCGGGTACGGCACTAACCCCCGGATACGAGCGTCACTGGTCGAGTGGTACCTTTACCGGTAATCCATTCTGGTCGGTGAACAGAACGCGTAATGAAGACACGCGCGACCGTACCATTAGTTTTGCCAAGCTGACCTACGATATTACCGATTGGCTTTCGCTAAGTGCGCGTATCGGTAACGATTCTTACACCGATCAGATTTTGGAATGGCAAGATGTCGGAACACGGGTACAGCCAGTGGGTAGCGTTGGCGAACGGGTGAATCGCGTACGTGAAACCAATGCAGATTTCCTCCTAACCGCCACCAAAGATATCACTGACGACTTCGGCTTCTCGCTCAGTTTGGGTGGTAATGCCCAGGAATTGGAATTGCGCCGGGTCGGCTTCAGCGGAAACACCTTTAACTTTGCCGGTTTCCCAGTCGTAAACAACACCGTCCGACCTTCGCGTAACAGCAACTTCGGACTTAACAATTCGAGGATCAACTCCTTATATGCATTCGGTCAATTCTCCTATAAAAATGCCTTCTATTTGGATTGGACGGCTCGGAATGACTGGTCTTCTACCCTGAGCCCGGACAACTGGTCGTTCTTTTATCCATCGGTAAGTGTTAGTGCCGTACTCTCTGAAGTCATCGATTTACCGGAAGCCCTGACGTTTTTGAAGGTCAGAGGTTCCTGGGCTCAGGCCGGTAACTCCGGTAATCCCTACCAAATTTTTGGTACTTACAATTTGGGCGCGTTCCGCGAATTTACTACTGCCTCTTTCACCAACCGGATCCCATTTGAGGATCTCCAGAATGAGCTTACCGAATCTCTTGAATTCGGTATTGAAGCTAGTTTCTTCCTGGGACGTTTGAGCCTTGATGCTACCTATTACAACGCGGCGACCGAAAATCAGATCCTCAGTGCGTCCGTTTCCCGGGCTTCGGGTTTTGCCACTCAGTTGATCAACGCGGGTCAGATCGATAACCGCGGTATTGAATTTTTGCTGACTGGTACCCCGATTCGTTCCAGCAATGGCCTGAACTGGGAAGTGTCCTTCAACTTTGCCCGAAACATTTCCGAAGTGGTGGCTCTGACTGACGACATCGAGCGTTTGAGAACCGGAGCAGCCGACCGTAATGCCGACGTATTCGCCGATGTGGGCGACATTTTTGGTAACATCTATTCTCGTAACTTTTGGCTACGTGATGATGATGGTAACCGATTGATTGATGGAAGTACTGGACTGCCGATCCGGCAATCAGGCCGTGCATTGGTAGGAAATGCCTTGCCAGACTGGACAGGCGGATTTCGCAACTCATTATCTTTCAAAAATTTAAGCCTAAGCTTCTTATTAGACATCAGTCAGGGTGCTGAGATTTACAGCCAAAGTAACATGTACATGACTCTTTACGGAACGGGTGCTTGGACGGAAGAATTCCGTGAAGGCGGCTTTGTTGCCGAGGGTATTGTAGCCACCCAACAAGCAGACGGTACTTGGACATCGACGGGCCAGCCGAACACTGCTTCCGTTACGGCACAGGAGTATTGGCTGAACGCCGTACCCGGATCCACGGCCGCAATTACTGAGGAATTCGTATACGATGGTAGCTACATTGCGCTACGGGAGGTAGTGCTGGGATACACTTTCCCAAGATCGTTTGTAGAAAAAACACCATTCCGTTCGCTGCGACTCTCGCTGGTTGGTCGAAACCTGGGATATTTGCAAAACAACGTGCCGGGTGTAGCTCCCGACGCTTACATCTTTAACCGTAACACTGCCGGTGGAGGTTCAGCCGTCGGTTTGGGGATCGAGAACAACTCTTTCCCAATTGCCAGAACCTTTGGTTTTGACCTGAACATTGGGTTCTAAAGGAGCTTTCTTAAATTATTGAGTTTAAAATATATTTATGATGAGAAATAAATTTTGGCTATATATTCTCGTAACCATTATGATTTTCCCGGCCTGTACGGAGGATTTTGAGGAGATCAATACTCCGCCGACCTCTCCTGCATCGGTTCCTGCGGAGTTTTCCCTTTCCCATTTACAGTACCGTTCCGTGCGGGAGAAAGGTAATTCCTGGACCAATCAGATCCTCCAGTGGGGGGCGTGGATCCAGCACTATGGCAACCACAACCAGGGCTTCACCACGGCGCATTATCAGGACATCTTAAATTACAATGATGATTTCTGGAATAACATGTATGGCAACATGAACAATGCGCGCAAAGGGAAAGAACTGGCCGAGGCTCAGGATGCTCCCAATATCGCGGCTCAAAAGATTGCCATATTTGAGATCATGGAGATCCTCAATTGGATCTGCCTGACCGATATGGTCGGAGATGTGCCTTATTTTGAGGCACTGCAGGGAGGAGATGATCTGACGCCCGTCTACGATTCGCAAGACCAGATCTACGACGACCTGGCTCAGCGCTTGGAAGCAGCCGTCAATAGTCTCAACCCTAATGACGGAGCTTTCTTTGGAACGGCAGACTTGTTCTTTCAAGGCGACCCTGAAAAATGGATCAAATACGGGAATGCCTTGCGGCTCCGCCTTGCCCTGCGCATGTCTAATGCGGCACCCGACAAAGCTCAGAGCCTGGCTACGGCTGTGATGACCAGTGGTTTATTGCCGTCCAGTAACGATGACGATGCGGTTTTACCGACGGAAAATAGTGGTACCGTGTTTAGCGACATGCACCGTGCCGCGGAATTGCTCATCCGGTCTCCGGCCGATGCGCCTTTCCTTGGACAAGCATTCATCGAAACGATGATCGCTAAAAACGACCCCCGTCTGCCCATCATTGCTGCCCCTACACCTCGTTCGGTAGCAGCTGGCGGTGCGTTGGAATATCGTGGAGTTCCACCTGCACTCTCGGATGTACAGTATGCAGATGTCAATGCCAATTTGGACGATTACTCACGTCCTAACGGAGAAGAATTTGCCGGGCCTACGACCGAACGTGGACAGACCTCTGTAAGCTATGCAGAAGTTTCCTTCGCCAAAGCCGAAGCGGCACTGCGCGGTTGGGGAGGAACTGAAGCCGACGCACAAACTTTCTTTGAAGAAGGGATTCGCGCCGCGCTCTCTCGTGGAGATTTTCCGCAGTTTGGTATTACCGAGCAAGACATTGATGCCTACGTAGCGGCTAACGGCACGCTCACCGGTACGTTCGAGGAAAAACTCGAGCAAATCATGATCGAAAAGTGGCAGGCCTTTGCCCTGGACCAGGAAGACGAGGCGTTCTCCGAGTGGCGTCGTACGGGATACCCCGTACTCGACCCAGGCCAAAACCAAGGCGATACCGGAGGCACCATTCCCCGTCGTTTGACCTATAGCAACGATGAACCACTATTGAATCCTTCAAACTATGACCAAGCCGTTAGCAAGTTGAACAATGGCGACACTTATACCTCAAGAGTTTGGTGGGATCGGTAAATTTTAGATGATCAGGGACCAAACGGTTTCAAACAAATGCGGGCTTTCCCAGAATGGTGAAAGTCCGCATTTGTAACCTTTTGGCATTAAACAAGCTGAAAATATCTCATTCCATTTTGAGTAGTATTACTTTTGGGATCCATTTCTATCAAATTGAACTGCTATGAATGATATGAGTCGATTACTTCTCTTTCTGATTGCCGGTCTCGGGCTTTCCACGATGCAGGCGCAAACTCCGTTGTTCACTAAACTACCTTCCTCTCAGACCAATATTACCTTTGCCAACAAGATCATCGAGAACGAAAAGATCAACATCATCACTTACGAGTACTTCCACAACGGTGGAGGGGTGGCCATCGGGGACATCGACAACGACGGGTTGAGCGATGTTTACCTGACGGGCAACCTGGTGCCCAACCGTCTATTCCTCAACAAAGGCGACTTTCAATTTGAAGACATTACCAAGACTTCCGGGACAAGCGGTACTCAAGGCTGGAACACCGGTGTCACCATGGTCGACATCAACAACGATGGGTGGTTGGATATTTACGTGTGCCTTTCGGGCAACCTGCCGGAACCATATCGCGCCAATCAATTGTTTGTCAATAACCAAGATGGCACTTTTACGGAGCGCGCCGCCGAATTCGGTATTGCCGACACCGGGTATGCTACTCAAGCCGCTTTTTTTGACTACGATCGCGATGGCGATCTCGACCTGTATATCCTTAACCACAACACCCAACCCATCAACGATTTTAAGCCGAGTGAAGTCCGCGAAACCTATGATGCGAATATCGGTGACAAGCTTTATCGCAACGACGGCGGTTCTTTTCGCGATGTCAGCCTCGGTGCCGGACTCTACACCAACCCGCTAGGTTATGGACTGGGTGTTTCGATCGGCGACCTTAACAACGACGGATGGCCCGATATCTACATTGCCAATGATTTCATCGAACACGACTACTGCTACCTCAATAATGGCGACGGCACCTTCCGGGACGTCATCAAGGAAGCATTTCCCCAGGTATCGCAGTTTTCGATGGGCACCGACATCGCGGATTTCAACAATGATGGTTGGTTAGATATCATCTCTGTCGATATGGTCTCTGAAGACAATTACCGCCAAAAAACAACCATGAGACCGATGGACCGTTCCGCTTTCAACTATGCGGTAAAAGATGGATTTCACTACCAATATATGCACAATGCGCTACAGCTGAACCGGGGCAACGAACACTTTAGCAATATTTCGAAGCTGGCGGGTGTCTCAAATACGGACTGGAGTTGGGCCCCACTGTTTGCGGATCTGGACCTCGACGGCAACAAAGACCTCATCATTACCAATGGTTACAAAAAAGATATTTCCAATAAAGACTACCTCGCCTTCGAAAAGAAGAAGATCCAAGCTTTTCAGGACGGCGAGATCACCAATACCGAATTGTTCAAAGCCTTATTGGATGCTGCCCCCATTACTAAGATTGAAAACTACGTCTTTCGCAACAACGGAGACTATACCTTCTCCAAGATGAACCAGGATTGGAACTTCGATCAAAAAGTCTTCTCCAACGGCGCAGCTTACGGTGACCTGGATAACGACGGCGACCTGGACCTGGTCATCAACAACATCGATGAACCAGCTTCTCTTTACCGCAATAATACGGTCGAACAGGGAAATGCCAATTACCTACGCCTCAAATTGGAGGGACCGGATCAAAACAGGCTGGGAATCGGCGCGAGCATAAAAATTCAGGCCGGCGACCTGGTACAATACTACGAATCGTGTCTGACCCGCGGCTTTCAATCTTCTGTCGATCCGATCCTCAACATCGGCTTAGCCACTCATACAGCAGTGGATTTCGTTGAAGTTACCTGGCCCGATGGGAAAGTATCTTTCAAAAATAATGTAACCGCCAACCAACTACTCGAACTTTCCTACAAACAGGCCGGTGAATTGCCCCATCAAAAAGGTAAAAAAAAGCATCTTTTTGAAGATATTACAGCAAAAGTAAGGCTTGGCGCTCGTCACATCGAAAACGATTTTGACGATTTCGAGTATGAAGTTCTCCTGCCTCATAAGATGTCTAACTGGGGGCCCGCTTTTGCTGCCGAAGATGTAAATGGGGACGGACTTACGGATTTTTTTCTGGGTGGCTCCGCCGGTTTCGCCGGTCAATTGTACTTACAGGACAGCGATGGTGCTTTTAACCGACAGTTGGAAGCCGCCTTTACAGCTCACCTAGCCAGTGAAGATGTCGGTGCTGTTTTTTTCGATGCCGATAATGATGGTGACCGGGATCTTTATGTAGTCAGTGGTGGCAACGAGTTCGTCGCCGGCGCATCCGAATATTCCGACCGGCTTTATTTCAATGACGGTGCGGGTCGTTTTACTTTTCAAGAAAACGCCTTGCCGGAATGTTTCACCAGCGGGTCGGTAGTAAGGCCTCAAGATTTCGATGGCGACGGCGACCTCGACCTCTTCATTGGCGGCCGCATGCAGCCGCGGGCCTATCCCACACCGGCAAACAGTCATATACTGATCAATCAAGGTGGGGTTTTCGAAGACGTTACCCACACCGTTGCGCCCGCCTTGAAAGAAATAGGTATGATCACCGATGCGATCTGGTGCGATTACGATCGGGATAGAGACGTTGACCTCGTCCTTACGGGCGAATGGATGTCACCTACTTTTCTAAGGAACGAGGAAGGCCAATTCGTGCGGGCTGATGACACTGGCCTGGAAAATGAGGTGGGTTGGTGGTTCGGTATCCAGGCCGCGGATATGGACGGCGACGGCGACCAGGATTTTATTGCCGGCAACCTGGGCCTCAATTACAAGTACAAAGCATCGTACCGCGAACCTTTCGAGGTATACCTCAATGACTTCGATGACAACGAGAGCCTGGACATCGTTTTGGGATATTTTGAAGCCGGAGAGTTATATCCCGTGCGGGGTCGACAGTGCTCTTCCGAGCAAATGCCCTTCATCAAAGAAAAGTTTCCGACCTATGATCTTTTCGGCCAGGCCAATCTGTACGACATCTACGGTGAATCATCTTTAAAAAAATCACTGAATTACCGGGCGACGAATTTTGCTTCCTCCTATCTTGAAAATAAAGGTAATGGACAATTCGAAGTACATGCGCTGCCAATTGAAGCACAGTTTTCGGCGATAACCAGTATCCTGATCGAAGACTTGAATGGAGACGGTCACTTAGATGTCCTTACCGCCGGCAATCTACATGCCTCGGAAGTCGAAACACCAAGAAACGACGCTGGCGTAGGTTGTTTATTGGTGGGCGACGGCTCGGGAGGATTTTCTGCCATGTCTGCCCATGAAAGTGGCTTGTATTTACCTTACGACGTGAAACGGATGGAATGGGCAATGACGGCCCAGGGAAGATGTGTTTTGGCAGCGCCAAATAGTGATCGTGTCCGGGTGATTCAGGTAAGATAAACAAAGCAAAAACCCTCTTGTTTGTTTTTTTAACCAATCCACTTTACAAAATGAGAAGAGCACTAATTTTTGTGAGCTGTTTCATCGGCATGTCCATCTTGCGAGCTCAAAGCACGCTCTTTACTTTGCTGGAATCCAACGAAACCGGCATCACTTTTAACAATGAGATCGTCGATACGAAGGAACACAACATATTAATCTACTCCAACTATTACGGCGGTGCAGGCGTTGGTGTTGGTGATTTCAACCGGGATGGACGACCCGATTTGTATTTTGCCGGTAATTTGGTAGCCGACCGTCTCTATTACAATGCAGGCGACTTTCGGTTTGAGGATGTGACCGAACAAGCGGGGATACTCGATCGTGGCGGTTGGTCGTCGGGTGTTACGGTGGCGGACATTAACAACGACGGCTGGGAAGATATTTACGTCAGCAAGGAGTTGTATGACGATCGGCCGGACCTACGCAAAAACGAATTGTACATCAATAATGGGGACGGAACTTTCAAGGAGATGGCTGCCAGTTACGGATTGGATTCCGATGCCCGTACTCGTCATGCTTTGTTTTTCGATTACGATAAAGACGGTTGGTTGGACCTGTATCTACTCAACCATCCGCCAAACGCCGGCAATTATTCCAACTATCTGGGTGTCGATGAAAACCAAGAGATCTTTGCTTCCCGCCTTTATCGTAATGACGGTGCCGGTAAGTTTGTCGATGTATCGGCAGAAACAGGAACCCTGCGAAATGGTTACCCAAACAGCGCCAGCGCCATTGATTTTAACAATGACGGCTGGACCGATCTTTATGTGGCCAATGATTTTGCCAAGCCCGATTGGTTCTTCCTCAATAACGGTGATGGCACCTTCACCAATGTGATCGATTCGGTAGCCCGTCACATTTCATTTTACAGCATGGGCGTAGATGCGGCCGATATCAACAACGATGGCTGGAACGATGTCATGGTCCTGGATATGCAAGCCGAAGATAATTTTCGCATAAAATCCAATATGAGCGGTATGGACCCTCGGGCTTTCTGGAAAGTATTTGACGACGGTGGCCATCGCCAATACATGTTCAACGTTTTGCAACTCAACCAGGGGAGATCGGTCAAAGCCCCGTTGGCATTTAGCGATATTGCTCAGATCGCTGGTGTCTCCAGTACCGATTGGAGTTGGTCCAACCTGATCACGGATTTTGACAACGACGGCTGGAAAGACATCTTCATTACCAATGGCTTGTTGAGAGATATACGCAATACCGACTCCGATAAAAATACGGCTAAACACGTGGAAAAGACCATTCGTGAATTTATCAAGGCCAATCCCAATGCCGGCCAGGTAAGTATATGGGATATCCTTGATTTGGAGGAGACATTGGAAATCATTCCGTCGGTACCTTTGCACAATTACGCCTACAAAAACAATGGTGATCTGACCTTCACCAAAGTCATTGATGAATGGGGCTTCAACTTGCAAACCTTTTCCAACGGTACTGCGTACGCTGATTTCGATGGCGACGGCGACCTGGACCTAGTCGTTAATAATATCAACGAACCGGCCTTTATCTATCGGAATCATTCTGAAACTGATCCCGAAGCGAATTTTCTGAGAATAAAGGCAACCGACGTCCAAAATAACCGGCCGCCATTCGGAGTAAAAGTTCAGGTCTGTACGGACGATAGTAACTGCCAGTGGTACGAATATACCAATGTACGCGGCATGTATTCCACTTCCGAACAAATAGCCCATTTTGGGGTCGGCGCTCTTGAAAAAATCCCCTCGGTGACCATTACCTGGTGGGATGGACAACAGACGTTACTTCAAGATGTATCGGCAAATCAAGTACTCACGGTTGATTATGGCAATGTTTCCACAAATGCTTCCTCGCAAGAAGTGGTTGCACCTTCCTTGTTCAGGGATGTAACGACCCAAACCGGAATTGATCATTATCATCGGGAAAACGAATTTGACGATTTCGAAAAGCAGGTGCTATTGCCCCATAAAATGTCGCAGTTCGGTCCGGCGATGGCGGTTGGCGATGTAAACAATGATGGAAAAGAAGATCTTTTTATGGGTGGAGCAGCCGGTTTCCCCGCGCGTTTGTACGTACAGCGGGACAAAGGTTACCGAAGTATCCGCTTAAATGCATTTGCCGTTGATGCCGCCTACGAAGACATCGACGCCATTTTTTTTGATTACGACAACGATGGCGACCAGGATTTATATGTTGTTTCGGGAGGTAATGCCCACCCGGCCCATTCGGATCTTTATGTAGACCGGTTGTATGAAAACAACGGTTCCGGCGTATTGACTCGTAAGGAAGGCATTCTACCCCGACTTACCGAAAGCGGCAGTTGTGTACGCCCCTATGACTTCGACCAGGATGGCGACCTCGACCTCTTCGTCGGCAGTCGACATCATCCCTGGCAATATCCTATGCCGACTACAAGCCATTTGTTGGAGAACCAGGAAGGTATATTTAAGGATGTGACTGCCGATCGGGCCCCCCAACTGATGGAACTGGGAATGGTTACCGATGCCCTTTGGATGGATTATGACGGCGATACAATGACGGACCTGGTCATCGTGGGCGAATGGATGCCCATCACGATTTTCAAACAATCGGCTCAACACACCTTCAGTAAAATAGAATCTTCTGCTCCCGGCCTGGATGGCACCGAGGGTTGGTGGTTTAGCATTACGGCGGCCGATATGGATGGAGACGGCGATGAAGACCTTATTGCCGGCAATCTGGGTTTAAACTATAAATACAAAGCCACCAACGAAGAACCCTTTGAGGTGTACTACCACGATTTTGATGAAAACGGTTCTGACGACATCGTCCTCAGTTACTACAACTACGGTAAGAAATATCCGCTGCGGGGTCGTTCTTGCTCTTCGCAACAGATGCCGATGCTCAAAGACAAGTTTCCGACCTACAACCTATTTGCTGAAGCCGATCTGGAATCCGTTTACCAACCGAAAGCCCTCGAGGAAGCATTACACTACCGTGCGGCCACTTTCGCCAGCATTTACCTGGAGAACCTCGGGAACGGCCGGTTCCGAGTCTGCTCTCTGCCCAATGAGGCCCAACTGTCCTCCGTCAATACGATCCTGGCCGAAGATTTCGACGGGGACGGTCATCTCGATTTACTTCTGGCGGGCAACTTGTTCGTCTCCGAAATCGAAACACCGAGAAATGACGCCAGTATCGGACTCTTGTTGAAAGGCAATGGGAAAGGGGCTTTCGAAGCGCTTCCTCCTGCACTTAGCGGGGTGTCTTTGCCCTATGATGTAAAAAAAGCAGCCGTCGTCAAAGCGAGTAACGGCGATCCAATGATTGTATTTGCTTCCAATGATGAGAAGGTAGTGGTGTTGGGTTATTAATTGCTCCCGTGTAATCGCATCTACCTCTTCCGGACAAAAGTATTTTGGACAACCCTATTGGAATACACTTTGGATTCGGTGCATTCGAAATCCAACGGTCCAGGGAGTTCAGCAAACAACGGAATGCCACCACCTAACAATTTGGGAATAATGGTAATAATCATGCTGTCGATCAGATCTTCCTTCAAAAAGTTCTGGATAGTGCCTCCTCCGTCTATATAAAGTCGGTAAAAGCCCTTTTGGTGAATTTGCTCCAAAATCTCGGGGATCGTTCCTTTGACCAAATGCGCTTTCCCAGCAAACTTTTCCGGTATCCGATGCAAGGTATTACTCAACACAAATACCGGCTTCTGATAAGGCCAGTCCATGTCAAAACCACAAACAGTTTCAAAAGTTACCCGGCCCATCACGAGCGCATCTATTGGTGCGGTAAAATCTCCGTACCCCATATCTAGATTATCCGGATTGGGAATCGAGTGAAGCCAGTCAATTCCACCATCCCTATCTGCGATGTAACCATCCAGGCTCGTTGCGATGAACACCATGTTTCTTTTGTCCATATTCGTCATTCTTTGCACTATATTACAAAGATGTTTTATATACACGAAGAAGCCGTCTAAAGTTTCCTTGCCGAACTATTTTTGATCAAGTTGGATGACGCCAGTCCAAGTGTGCTCTACCCTTCCGACCATTAAGCGAGTTGATTGTTCGAGGTAAAAATCAGCAGAAGCGTCAGCAGGATTGATGGCAAGGACTTTCTTAAACAGTGATGTCGCCGCTGCAAAATCCCTTTGCAAATACTCTTCAAGCGCCGATTCAAAGTCCTTCTTAGTCATTTGCTTCAGTCGAAACATTTCAGGATGATCTCCATCAATGCACTCGAATACGCCAATCTCCCTAAGTTTTCCTTTGACCTGGACCTTTCCCAAATATCGAAAATTGAATTGAGTCTTCTGATCGGAGGGTATGCTCGACAAACTGTTTCCGCTTAATAGAATAGAAGCATTGAAGACTTTAGTGAGCCCTTCAATTCGGGATGCGGTATTGACGGCATCCGAGATCACTCCGGTATCGTTCCGCTTTTCATCACCGATGATACCAACCATAAGCTCTCCCGAATGAATGCCAATGCCGATCCGGATGGGTACTGCGCTCAGTTTTTTCCGGCTTCGATTAAATTCATAGATCTGCTGTTGCATGGCAATGGCCGCCCGAAGAGCATCCGCCGGAGATCGCTTAAAAAGGGCCATAATACCATCCCCCAGAAAATGAGTTACGAACCCAGCATTTTTATCTACGATGGGCCCCATCTGTTCCAGATAAGCATTGATGAACTCGAAGTTTTCGGTTGGGGTCATTTGCTCCGAAAGACTGGTATACGAACGAATGTCGGAAAACAATACGGTCATCTTACCCGCAGCCTGATCCCCCAATCTAGTATCAATAATACTCTCTTTGCCAATTAATTTGAGAAAATCATGGGGTACAAAGCGGCCATACGCTCGATTGATCTGTGACAACTCCAGATGGGTTTTTATTCTGGTCAGGAGTTCATCTTTACTGAAAGGTTTGGTCAGATAATCATTGGCTCCAGAGCTAAAGCCTTCCACGAGGTCCGTCACCCGGTTCTTAGCAGTTAGCATGACCACCGGCAACTCCTGAGCTGGATACAGCTCTCTTAATCGTTCACAAACTTCATAGCCCGACATCTTTGGCATCATGATATCCAGGATGATCATATCGAAGGGAGACTCTTCCCGAACAATTTCAAGTGCCTGATGACCGCTCAACGCCTGTTTCACGGTATAATTGTACAAACTGAGATGGTTTTCGAGTACTTGTAGATTTACCGGTTCATCGTCGACGATCAGTATTCGGAAGTGACTGTTTCCCTCGGTGCCTGCGATTGGAACTGGAGTTACAACTTGTGCTTCTTGTGAGCCGGGAGCATCCAACAACAATTTGGGGATTCGCAGGCTGGAAAAATTAGCCGCAACGGGGCTTTCTTCTAAATGATCCGCATCCATTAAAGGTAAGCTAAAGGTGAAAGTTGACCCCTGCCCCAAAGTACTTTCTACTCGAATCTCCCCTCCATGCAATTCCACCAATTTCTTGGTAATGGCCAGCCCCAACCCAGTACCACCGTATTCGCGTGCTGTAGAGCCGTCCCCCTGTTCGAAAGACCGGAATATCTTTTCCAAGTCGCCTTCGGCAATACCGATACCGGTGTCTGCAACATGGACCGATAACCATCGCCCCTCCTCTCTTGCTCCAACAACTACCGAACCGGATTCTGTAAACTTGATGGCGTTGGCAACGAGGTTATGTAGGATCTGCTGGAGCCGATTTTCGTCAGCTTTTGCCATTCCCATATCAGACGGTACAGCATTGACCAATTCGATGGCCTTGCCGTGCATGAGTGTTTTGGACAAATTGAGAATGACGTCGACCGAAGCATACAAATCGACTGGTGACAACCGCAGTTGTAAATCCCGGTTGCGCAATTTGGAAAAGTCGAGGATGTCGTTGACTAGATTGGAAAGGCGGCGGCCGCTGGAGGAGATCAAACCAAGGTTGTAAACCCCTTTTTTGGTCTGTGGACCAGCAGCACCATCAATTAACGAATCGGCAATTCCAATAATGCCGTTGAGTGGAGTCCGGAGTTCATGAGAGGTATTTGCAAGGAATTCATCTTTGAGCTTATCGGTCTTTCGCAACCGCTCATTGACCTCTTGTTCCTGTTGGAGTTGTGCCTCTCTTTGCAAGACCTTTTCCTGCAGTGAATGAATGTACCGCCAGATCAACAAGCCTGCCAGCAAACCATAGATTGCCTTGGTCCACCAACTCCACCACCATGGAGGACGAATGATGAATTGAAAACTTTTAGGTTGGCTCCAAACACCATCTGCATTGGCCGCTTTCAGGGAAAAAGTGTAGCTACCCGGAGATAGGTTCAAGAAACGGGCCAGACGTTCTTTACCCACCATTTGCCATTCTGCTCCTGCTTTGTCCAACTTGTAGGCAAAAGTAATCCCGGTCGGGTTATTGAATTGGATGCCTGAATAAGAGATATTGATGTTTCTCTGCTGGTAGGGGAACCTCAATTGTGGATAGGTGTCAGACCAGCTGAGGTCAGCAGTATCAGTTCGATTCTTTCCGGCAGCTGTTATAGACTTAAAGGTAACCTTCGGCGGTGCGGGATCAATTTGCAAATTTCCCGGGTGAAAAACATAAATGCCTTCATTGTCCTTTCCAAGAATGCTTAATGTCCCATCCCCATTTTCCAGTACGGTCTTCGGATGAATGTGAGCCAACTGCTGCGGTCTAACTGCCTGACCGATAGCAGGGTCAAAAACAGAGATACCGCTATTGGGAAACAACCAAACTCTATCTCGGTCATCCATAACGATCTTTCCCTGACCATAAAACTGTAGTCCATTTTGCTCGGTATATTGTTTTTGGAAAACTCCCCCTTGCAAATCTGACAACAAATCAAATCCCGACAACCAAATATTATCTTTTCTATCCTCTATGATATAAGGTAGACCATGGTCGTAGAGATCAATTAACTCCAAGGTATCCAACCCATGTCCATTGAATGCAAACTTGCCTAGTTGGCTTAGTGATCCGGCAATCCATAAATTTCCGTCTTTGCTCCTGGTTGCCCTGCCATTCCACCCCATGAGCGAATGCAGGTAATTGCCATAGTCGACCACAATCTGACCAGTATTAATATTGACGAGCTTACCAAAATAATCGGTGCTTAAAAGAGAGTCATTATACATAAAACTTTCTCGGGCATTGCTGTACGCGCGTGGATCGGCCTTGCTCAATATCTCGGCTGTATCTGTGTCGGGATCGTACAGCAGGAAAAAGCGATTCGGCAATTGCATGTAAAAGAAAAGGAGCTTGCCGTTAGCCAATACCTGGACCGGATTCATTCGTTGAAACTTATGACCTTTGAATTCTTCCCGGTAAGATTGGAAAGAGCCATCGACTACCCGGTATTCCACCAAACCCTCTTCCCATCCCTTGGAAATCCAGTAAGTCTCGCGCCCGGGATCATACATTAGATTTAGGTAAAGATCTTCAGAAATTCCTGTTTCTTTCAAGTCGATAAATGTTACTGGAGCTGGATCCAAATTAATCTTCAAAAGGTAATCGCGCCAAGTAGCTACCCAGAGATTATTGAAATCATCAAATTCCAGGGCCTTAATACCATGCAACGGATAGGGATTGCGTTGTCCCAGAACACGATTCATAAAATAAAAGGAGGTAATAGCAGGTTGTTTTTCGGATTCTTTTTCGACAAAGGGGGGAGACAGTTTATGTAAACCCGAAGCGAAGTGACCACCAAGCCACAAATTGCCCTCGGCATCCGATAACATTGTATCGTATACGTCACTTCTTTCGTGAGCTCGCGCTTTTCGGCCGGGGAGGCCGGTTTTAATTTGTTTAAATTTCCTGGTGTGGATATTGAGGTAACCAATTACGTGATTACCGGCTTTATCCGTCCCACTAACCCAAAGATGATCGCCGTCTTTGCGATGAACCGCCGCTACCGATTCCATCGGCGAGCTATTTTCGTCAAACCCCCAAATCAGGTAGTCCTCAAAGTGATAATCATCTGGAGAGTGCACGACCAGCTTTTGCAAACTTGGCCCATAGACCCAGATTTCACCGATCGAATCCTGGTAAATTTCCGCATAGTCCAGTTTAAAACTGTTCTTTCGCTCGTAATTGCTTTTGATATTTCGAACCGCCGCAGCAATTTCTTCGCTGCTCTCAAAGACCTGAATTCCCCACCATTCTGGGATAGTCGGAGAGCAATCATTCTCAAAGTTTAAGGAAAAACTCCAGTCATCGAAGGCAAAATCATCGTTGGTCCGGTAGTGTAGCACATAACGCCCCGCTGGCAATACCGTATGGTCGACAACAATTCTATTCAGCTGTATCCGGCCTGCAGTCAATGATTTACGGGCATCCATCTGCCAAACCGTATCGCCAGCTTCATCTGTAATCCAACCAAAGTCAGCAAATTCGTCCAGGGTTGTGTATAACTCCCAACCCTTAATTTTCAACTCCCCCTGGGCCACGATCAAATGCGGACGATCTTCTTCTACTTCAAATGAACGGCTCAGAAAAGCATCATTGCGTACTTGTGTCAGGCTTTCGACCAATGCGTCTTTTGTCAGCAGGGAATCCACAATTCCTTTCAGCTCTGATGAAACAGATGGTATTCGAATCAACTCGGTGCTGATGGAATCCCGCTCCGAAACCTTTAATATACCCAGGTCATAACCGACCCAGATACCTCCAAATTGGTCTTCAGCAATTCTATATCCCACACCATCGGCAATGGTGGTCGGATTAATGCGTTGGCGCACAAACCTACCGGTGTTCGGCTCGAATTTTGCAACACCTCCTCCTTTGCTAGATAACCAGATGTTTCCTTTACTGTCTTTTTTGGATCTGCCGAACTGACGACCCGCATTGAATAATCGACTGTCCCCCTGCACCCGAAAGACCTGGAAGTCAACCCCATCATACCTGACCAGCGACTGCATATTGAGTAACCAAAGATGACCATCTTTGTCCTTGCTTACATGATCAAAATCAAAATGAAATTGCTCCGGTTCGCGATAGTGCTGGATTTCGTGGCTGTTCTCATAAAAGGTGGTCACCTGTGCGATGGCTAAGGGCCTAAGAAGGAAAAGCCCGTATAATAATAGGATATTTTTGAATTGTTTCATTCGTGCTGTTTTCAATGAGTACTATCGATCCCACCACACTTTGGTATCGAGTCCATCCTCACCTCCTAAAACCTGGATGGCAGCTTCATAATTGGCGCCATTCAAATCCCGCTCCGAAGTAGGAAACCCCTGCCTAACGGGAATTTGCCGGCTGGCATTCAGCGCATCTGGAGCAGGAACCAAGGTCGGTAAATTCAGGCGGCGCCACTCTGCCCAGGCTTCATATCCCTGCATGTAGAGAGCCACCCACTTCTGATTGGCTATTAGCTCCATGGCTTTTGCTGACTCCCATTTTACGCCAGGCTGAGTAATATAAGTTTGAAAAGCAGCTTCGTCGTAAACTTCCCACTGATGCAGAGATGCCCCAATTGCACGGTAGTACAAAGACTCTTGATCGGCTTCGATCCATTCTCGGTGAGCGGCTTCTGCCAATGAGAAAAGAATCTGGGCCCGAGAAAGTATGGCTAGCGGTGCATCTTGTCCTCGCACTGCAGGATAACCAGGAAAAGAAATTTCGGCATTGGGAATGTCTCCGGCTCCCGCGATGCCATAGGGCATGCCCATTACCTCACCATAATTGGGCGCCGGATCAGCATATACTACTAATCGTGGGTCATTTAATGGCTTCATGTAATTGACCAGGGTTTCGCTAATGGCAAAATCCGTCCTGGTGATGAAGTAACTAAACCAGGGGTTTTGATTTTGGGTCTCGGCCAGGAAAGGATACTTGATGTCTTCTCCATCGCCGATGACTCCAGCCTCCCACGCTGTGATGAATTCTGCCTGGGCACTCGCCGGATCGACTTCAGACAGTCGCAATGCCAGTACCATCCGAAGGGAATTGGCAAATCGGATCCAGCGGTTCATATCACCATAAAATAAGATATCGCCGTTTAACCCGCCTTCGATCTCAATTTGTCTGACGGCCTGCTCCAATTCACGAAAAAAATCTTGGTAAATGCTTTCCTGGTCATCGTAAGCAGGCCGGAAATTGGCCCGCCCCTGCAGAGCCTGAGAATAGGGAACGGGGCCCCAGCGATCGGTGATGATCGAGAAAAAATATACTTTCAAGATCCGCGCCACCGCAATCTGATTATTGTTTGATCCGCCAGCCAGAGCATCGCTTCGGGTAGATTTGTCCGTGTTGAGATCAATGATGTGCTCCAGATCCGCCAAAGCCCCGGTATACCAGCCATTGAAGCTAAAGTATACTTGTTGATAACGGGAATTTGCCGTATACTGGGTTTCTGCAAGGTGCTGCACATAAAATCCAGGGTGAATGGCGCCCAATACGTTTGAAATACTGCGCAAGGAATTAGTGAGGAGTGTGGAGGGAGGTACCTCGGTAGGGCTATTGGGATTGAGATTCAATTTGGCAAATTCATTACAGACAACCATCGGCAAAACCAAGAGGGTGATAGCCATCCATTGACAAGAATTACATTTCATACTTTTTACTTTTTAAGCATTGGTTGAAGAGCTTTAGAATCCCAATTTCAAATGGACCCCAATTGATCGGACTCCCGGTAAGATGCCCCCCTCCTGGAAAACAAAAGGGTTGGCACCGGGAGAGACCTCACTGGGGTCGATGCCAGCAACATTGGAATGGATCAGCCAAAGATTCTTACCTACCAAAGAAAAAGTTGCGGAATTAACGGGTAGTGTTTCCAACAACTTTGTGGGTAAGGAATAACCGATACTCAATTCTCTTAGCTTTATGTAAGATTGGTCGTACAACCAGTTCTCGTGCAAAGCGACTAAATTTGCAAAATGAGCTTGGGGACTAACGTACACAGTGTGCGGCGACCCATCGGTCAGCACACCATCAATACGAATGCCCCCTCCTTCTCCAACCGGATCGCGAATCGGGTTGCCCTTATCATTGTATCCGACCGTTTCAAGACCCAATCCCGAGGATGCATTATACATTCTAGTAATAGAATGGAACTGCCCACCAATCTGGAAGTCCAAAAAAGTACTGATGAACAGCCCCTTGAATTGCAAGTTGCTGCGAATACCTCCGGTTGCATCCGGTAGAAAGGAGCCCAACCACTGGTTCCGTTCCTGACGAAAAGAGCCGTCTTCATTGATCACTTTGCGTCCCTGCTCGTCCCGAGCAAAGCGCGTGCCCCGAAATTGCCCCCACAACTCTCCTACAGGCGCATTGACGGTAAGGCCACCCCACGCCCTGCCCCCCAATTGGTAGTTATCGAGACCGTCGGCCAATGCGATCACCCTGCTGTCATTGGTTCCTAAATTCAACGCCAGTCGCCAATCCCAATTACGTGTCTGGACCGGAATCAGATGAAGCGTAGCTTCAATGCCACCGCTCTCCATTTCCCCAGCATTGACAATTGCTGTAGAAAACCCACTAGAACCCGGCACTTGCAGAAAAAGGATCTCATCGGAAGTCTTCGTTTTGTAATAGGTCAGATCTAATCCTGCTCTGTCGTCAAACAAGCGCAATTCGAGGCCCATCTCCCAGGAAGTAGAAAGTGCTGGCCGTATCTCGGAATTGATCAATGTATTGGGCAGTGTAAAAGCAGGCTGGGATCGGTGATCCCCCACTACCCGATAGGTAAAGGCTGTTTGATAAGGTTGCAAATCTGATCCTACTTGAGCCATGCTAGCACGAAGTTTTCCGAAGGAGAGCCAAGGAGTATTCACCCATTCCGAAAAAACAAGACTCAACCCCAAAGATGGATACAAGTAAGAATTATCTGCTACCGGCAAAGCTGAAGACCAGTCATTCCGCAAAGTTCCGGATAAATAGAGCCAATTTTTGAAGCCGAAATTTGCCGCACCATAAATGGAATTCACCTGTTTTTCAGAGATGAAGCTGGATACGAACGGTCGGTCGGTAGAAGCAGAAAGATTGAACAGGTTTGGAGCATTCAGTCCTCCAGTCGTGCTAATGTAATTGCTGTGGAAATCATTCCTTCTGATGTTCCCCCCAAAATTGGCGTCTAACACAAATTTCCCGAAGTTACGATTGTAGTCCAACCGAATCTCATAGTTGTCTTCCCGACCCGTAACAATTCTCTCGAGATACCACGATTGCTCCAGCCCCCCGGAAGCAGTCCGGTCCTCCATTCGCTGCGTATAGTTGTCGCGATGAATGGCGGCACTTAAAATCAGGTCATCACTCCACTTATATTTTGCTCGAATGTTCCCAAAATAGCGATCGCGGCCATCCGTAGCAAAGTTTTCGTAGCTACTAAAAAATGGACTGTCCCAGTATAGGGGCCGCAAGTTGGTGGTACTACGTAGGTTCCACGACCTAAGAGTACCGTCTGAGTTGCGGTAATCCCGCAAGCGGTCTATATCCAACTGCCGCTGAAACCATTGATTAAAGGAGCTAACCGGGTTGTTGACACTATAGCCAAACTCCGGCCGGCCGGTCCCCTGCTGCGTAGCAAAATTGACGTTGACCGAAATGTCCAGTCGCTCGGTTAGTGGGGTAGCAGCCGTAATACCGATGTTATTGGTGATCAATTTACTATTTGGAACCACACCGGTCTGTTTAACACTTTTGTAAGAAAGCCGGAAGGTAGTACGGTTGTTGCCACCTTCCAGAGCAATTGAATTGTTATAAGTTAGCCCCGTTTCGAAAAAATCTCTGACGTTGTTGGGTTGTGCGGTAAGAGGAATCTGTTGGCCATACTCTGGCGTGCCGGGATACCAACTCCACCAGGGGCGGTAGAGTGTGCCGTCAATTCTTGGGCCCCAGCTTTCATCGGCAGCATAATTGAGTATATGTTGGCCGGTAGCCGGGTCTGTAAGCCAATCTTGGGTATAACCACCTGCATATTCATTCTGGTATTCGGGCAAAATGTAAACACTTTCGGCAGTGATAGACGAATGGACAGCTACCCCAATCCCCTGTCTTTTTCGACCCTTTTTTAGTGTAATCATCACAACGCCGTGCTTACCTCTTTCGCCATAAATAGCAGTAGCAGCCGGTCCTTTCAGTACGGCTACATCCTCAATATCATCAATGTTCATGTCTTGGATCAGGCTACCGAAGTCCTGCCCCCCCTCCAACTCGTTTGGCGAACTGAAATTCGCGTTGGATATCGGCGTGCCCTCGACGACGAACAAGGGTTCGCCCCCTCTTAGTCCGGTAGCACCACGAATTCTGATCTTGGAGGTACCGCCCAGAGTGGCGCCGGAGGCATTGATCACCTGAACACCCGCTACCTTTCCGGCGAGTGATTCTACTACATTTCTATTCACCACCGGATTGAGTACTTCACCCTCAACCTCTTGTAGAGCATAACTCAAGGCTTTTTTTTCACGTTCGATCCCCAAGCCGGTGATTACTATTTCATAAAGATCGATCCCCGGCTCTAATACCACTTGCAACGGATGCAAGGAATCCAGGGCCACTTCCTTGGGTACATAACCGGTATAAGAAACCAGTAGCATATTGTTTCCTAGCGGAACCTGAAGTGAAAAGCTCCCTTCAACATCCGTTACCGTTCCAATCGGAGTACCCTTAACCACGATACTAGCACCAATTAGGGCACTGCCCATTGGATCCGTTACCGTACCCTGCCAGGAGCTTTGGGCGGCTAAAGCCTGGAGTAATAGAAGCATAGTCACGGTGGGGTAGAGGCTTTTCTTCATAAGGCGACCCTGGTTTTTGTGCACTGAGAGATTATTACAGAATAGTCTCTGCGAAAAATTTTAAAGATGGGGTTGGGTTTTCGGGAAATCTATCAATAAGCCTAAAAGTAAGGCTAAAACCTCAGCTGTAGCAGATCAACTTTTCTTTTTTCTAAAAATACGCCCAAAGGCGTAGTGAAAAGTAGCCAAAAGGACTAGATCCAACCGGCTCGAATGGCTTTTGCAACCATTTGAGTGGTATTCCGACAGCCCATCTTTTTACGGATGTTGTTTCGGTGCGTTCGGATGGTGTGGGCGGACAAGATCAGTTTGTCGGCAATATCCCGAACGGTAAATCCTTGCTCCAGCAAGCTTAATATCTCTATCTCCCGTAGGCTCAGAACCGGTCGGGGCTCTTCGTTTTCTTCGCCAGACGTAGAACCCATTTCCGGCTTTGCCCCGCTTCGATTATTGAAAAGCATAAGCAGAAATTGTGAAATACAGTCATTAATGCACTACAAAAGCGTTCATGAAACCTCTATCCAACACGATACTTTTGAAAACCCAGGAGTGTTTTACTCAGTTTTCTTTATTTTACTAGTAATCATCATACAAAACTCCCGTAAACAAATTGTTATTTTCAGGTATCTTTTGCTCCAAGGGCCCGAAGCTTTTCAAAGATAGGTCCAGGTTTTCTACCAAACAATAGAAAGAATTTGCGATCTGCACTAGGAGCGTTTTTATAAAGCACTCGTAAACAAATGAATACTAAGAAAATTGCACCCAATATTGCCGGTAGTCGATTGGTTCAGATGCTGAAACTGGTTGGAAAAAAGGCCTATTTGAAAGATGAAATAGGTAAACCCATTACCCGTTTCCAACCAAAAGCCGAGTTGAAAGCCTTAAAGAAATGGGTGGCCGGGCATTGCCATACCGCCAATGACCCCAAGACTCAAGAATTGTTTGAATTGTTGGTGGAACATTATCCAAATTTTGATGTAAAGGTAATGCGACAAGAGTTTCTCGTAAAAAAGCTATTTCCGGATCTGGACTATGATCAAAAGAGCAATAGTTATTTGCGCAAGATCATGGCCAGATTAACAAAAATCACGGAAGAGTTTTTCATCTTTCAGCGCGCAAGGAACGATAACTCATTCAGAGTCAACATACTGATCAAAGAATTCGGTGAAAGAAGACGTATGGATTGGTCAGTAAAAATGATCCAACAAGAAATAGCCCTCATGGAAAAGAAAGAAGGTAAGAGTGCCGATGATTTTTTGGATCTGGCCTTATTGTATAGGCACCTTTTTCACGAGATCTCCGGAAAGTTTCGATACACTCCGGCCGTTGATACCTTAACTCAGGTGGAGGTGAACCTGGAAAACCACTTTTTCCTGCAAAAAGCCATTCTAGCGATCGAAAAACAAAACAATCTCGATAATGCAAACTCCCCTAACGCCGAATACAGTCATGAAATGCTCATTGAAAGAGACATTCGTTTATTGAGTGAAGCAGATAAAAAAAAGGACTACATTTCATTCACATTCAGTCAGTTATTGAATATTTTAACAAATAATGACATGAGCAGTATTAAAAGCATGGTAGCTGACCCAAACTCGTCTTTAGGGCTGATAGACCGCAAGTTAATGCTCATTTGGCTCATCAATCATTCGATCAGAGGCCTTCATCTGAATCAATGGAAAAAAAAACAGGATTTGTTGGAGCTCTACAAGTTTGGCCTCGAACGAAACTTGCTAACTCAATTCGGGCAAATGTCAGACCGAACCTTTTTTAACATCGTTACGATCAGCAACCAATTACAGGAATTTGCATTCAGCGAACGCTTCATTAATCAATACAGCGCAAAACTGGAATCATACTTACAAGTTTCCGCGAGAATCTGGGCGGAAGCACACTGCCTCTTTTCCAGGGGAGATATCCGCAGTTGTCAAGATAAGATCATCATTAAAAGTCCGAAATACCACTTATTTTCCCTACAACTGAGGATTTTACAAGTGAAAGCAGGGTTGGAATTGTTTTGGCAAAACCCAAGTGAACCGGAATTGCTGACGAATTACATCAATGCCTCCCTAAAATGGATTTCCACTGATGAGATCGCTTCCATTCGGCAAAAAACCATCTTCAAGAACTTCCTTAACTTCGTACGCAAAATCATCAAAACCAAGCAAAGTCCTGACGATCATCGCTCCAAAAAAGAAAGATTGACTGTGAGCATCGACCGTGAAACGCTATTGCACTCCAGAAAGTGGCTGCAAGCAATGGTGGAAAAAATCTAAACGGGGCTGTCGACAACAACCCCGTTTTTGACTATCCCATCACGATGTCTTCTGTTCCAACAGGGTGATCTTTCAAGGATTCATTGAATGGAAATAACATAACACACAGTTTAGTGCCAGGTATAGGCTTCCCAGCCCATACCAAGGCGGTTAGGAAATGGATCAATCACATCCATTCCCGGCGTGTTATGTGCACCTAACACACGGGATTGCCTGGCCGACAAGCAGAAGCTTCACGGCTGGACAGCCAGGGGAATTGAAAAGTTCTGGTACTCGAAATATTGGTTTTCTGGCGCTCGAAGATTTCAGTAATTCCCGAAATCACTTCTAGGTTGAGCAAGGGTCAAAAGGTGACCACCGTAAGGGATTTTTTTTTGCAGAAAGGAAAGATTAACCGCGAAAGTAGAAAAACAGAGCTACTACAAAACTTAGAAAAACCAAGCCCATCCAAATCCAGTTGCGAGCACTGTCAAATTGAAGTGAGGCCATATCGCCGATGGGGATAAATGGTGCCCAAAAGAAAGGATGGGCATCGTGTTTATATTTATCAATGAAATCCAGTTTGGCCTGGCGGAGAGCCGCATCCTTAGTGAGCCCATCTTTTAGGTAAGTATAAAAGCCTTCCATGAGCTCCCGAGACCTCGTATCGTCGACCGACCAAAGCGTCGTGACAATGCTTTTGGAACCGGCAAAACTGAATCCACGAGCCAGGCTGATGATCCCCTCGCCTTTTTGCAGTTCCCCGATGCCCGTCTCGCAGGCACTCAAAACCACCAGATCGGCATTGAGCTTGAGGTTGTACAGGTCGCGATTGTAAAAAAGCTCGTACCCCAACGAGTCCTCCACCGGGGCAAAAGCCAGGTAGGCCAGGTCGCCCGCTTCATCGTTGGCCTTGCCGTGGGTAGAAAGATGAAGGATGCTGTAGAGAGGGGCTTCTGCCAGGAAGCGCTCCTCCGTGGCCTCCTCACCCGTGTAGATCGTGCCGTCGAATAATGCTCCAATGTTTTCAACTTCAGGGATGTTATTGTGCAGAGGTGTCAATTCGCTACGAAGCTCCGGAATCGAACGAGTACCACCTTCTTCTGACGCCTCCACTTCCACAAAGCTGGGAGCAAAAGCGAGCAGGCCTTTTTTAGTAGATCGGAAACGCTTGTTCTCCAATTCCCGCAACAAAGTGGCCGAATACGTGTAACTAATCTGATGATCGAGAATCAAATAGGCATGGGCACCGAACTGGTCGGAGCGTTCCGGCAACTCCCGTAGGAGTAATTCAAAAGGTAGGTATCCCAATACACCATCCGGCACAATGATCAGTTTTTCGGGCAATTCGATCTGGCTAAATACTGGTTCCAGCAATTGCCGATAGAGGAAATGCGCCGCCTGCGTTAGCGTGTCTGCATACGCCAATTTTACCTCCTCGGAGCGGGATTGGCCCAGGTGAAAAGTGATGGCGCTTTTTTGGAGTTGTTGTACCTGCAATGATAGATCGTCCATCAAAGGTATTTCGAAAAATCGAAAACCATCTTCTTTGAGCACGAAAACGAAGAGGCGATCTTCCTGCACGACGTACTCCACCATGGCGGCTTTCTCGTTCTTTAACTTCTTTTGAATTTCTTCAGTAGAAACAATATCGATCCCATAATTCAAGGCAAAGTACTCGGGGTGTTTCTTTTTGAGCACCAGAGCGAGAGAATCCAATGAGTTTGTTAACTTCCGTACATTTCGATCATAAAGATCTTCCAACACCGAATTCGGCTCCTCCTTTTGTCGCTCGGTGAAAAGGCTTTGCTGGTGAAAATTCAGCATGAGCTGGACCTCCTTTTCTCTTTCCAATAGCTGGTCTGGAATCCGAGCATAAAGTTTGGTCTCCTCGCGTTGAACGGCCTCCAACAGGACAATTGATTTTCTCTTTTCAGAAAAATTGAAGGCAATTCGGGCCACCTCTTCACTCGGATCGACTTTATATAGCATTGCTACCGCCCTCATCCCCATTTTGAACAAATCATCCGCTTCTCTTAGCAACTCTCGTTTTGATGCCCTCCAATTATAGGACTCCCGGATAATATCAACCATTTCGATTGCTTCCTGATAATGGGCAATTGCCCGTTCTAAATGTGGTAGCGATTGACGGTCTTCATACTGTCGAAAAAAGACATCGCCCTTTAATTGAAGGGCAGACAAATAACGTTTCTTGTAGGCGATGGTCCGCGGACCTTGGTTATCCGGGTCTAAAATACGGCATGCAGCTTCGGTTTGCCGCAACGCTGCTGCATAATCTCCCTGTAGCAGGAACAATTTTCCAAACTGATACGCCAAATCGAACTTGTGATAGATAAAACTGGAAGTGATCAGACTTTCCGAAGCTAGCTCTAGATAGCGCTGAGCTTCTGCCAATCGCCCTAACCCCATCAAGGCCATGGCATGAGTTTGGTAGATCTCGATTAGGTCAAAGACCTCCTGCCCTCCTACCCCAATGAAGATGGCTGCGGCGTTTTCAAGTAAAGGCAATGCTGCTGAAAATTTATCCTGAGCTACATAAGCCTGCGCTAAGATATGACTGGCCATGGCATAACGTGGATGATTAGGAGCGATCCTACCCGCCGGCAGCAATTGAAGAGATAATGCGGCATACTTCTCCGCCTTTTCGTACTGTCCCGCAGCACAATAGGCTCTTGCTAAGTCCTGACTGGTTAACCCTTTATAATAAGGCCCCCGGAATGAATAAGCCTGAAAGAGCGCCTTTTTTAATTCAATGGCTTTTTCGTGGTCCTGAAGACTAAGATAAAGATCAGCAAGGTACTGTTGGCAATTCCAGTTGTTTTGGTCAATTGCCATCGTTTCAAAAAACACCGCTTTGGACCGATCGGGGTCGAGAGATTGCAATTCTGCTGCTAGTTCACAAAGAATATTGATTCGTTTGGGGTCATCTACATTTAAATGATCGTCCGCCAGCTCAATCACCTCCTGGATCTCTTGAAGTTTTCGACCCTGGTCGGTTTTTCCATCTCCGACCATTGTTTGAATGGTCATTTCTTTGATGATCCACTCGCGACAGGAAAGGTAGTTCTGCCACATGAACACATCATCCACCTCTTCCAAAAGATCTTCCAACGTATCTTTGACATGTATAAAGGTTATATATGCGGAATCGTAACGCGCAGTTTGGTTATGAAAATCAATTCCACGTTGTAATGCCTTTCGGGCTTCACGGTGACGATTTATAAGTTGTTCAATTTTTTCTTCGTCAAGCCCTCTATAGGCTCTTGCCCGGCGAAGCTCATTGGGAAATTGTCTGCCAAAAAAACTAGCTCGCTCCTTCGATTGCGGGCTGAGCTTTGCGAAATGCTCCAATCCCTTTTCTGCATAGACCGCTATCTCTTCCAGAGATGTGGCAAGCCGACGGTAATAGACCGTTATTAAGCGATAGCAAGTCGATACTGCAAAACGATGCTCTTCAATTTCCTCCATTATCTGAAGGGCCTCGGCGAAATTGACCAAAGATTGATCATCGTTTTTCATATGAAAATTCAAAACACCAGTAACATAATGTACATAGGCCTCGAAGTATCTGCTGTTAAGTGTCTGCTCGTTTAGAGCGGTCGCCTGGTCGATGTAGATTTGAGCACTATCTTCCGCACCCGGTGGGAACGTAAACGACTCTGCCTTTATCAATGCTTGTCGGATGGCCATGGAATCCCGTTGTCTGTTTTCATTGACCTTTGGCGTAACCTCTTGCAGTGCTGCTTCAGATTGAAAGCCCATTGTCAGAATAACTAAGGAAAACAAAAAAGAAGTGCTGAAAAGAAAAAGGACGCGAGGTCGCAGCATTGCCAGAATATTGCGCATAGGTGTTTGGTTTTAAGGAATCAACTTTCTCCAATAGCTATCCAGTTGTCGTAAAATCAATCGGGCATCTCTTTGAAATCGGTGGTTGTCATCATCAGCTATTTCTGCTAACAGTTCTTTCTCCGGGACACCTTGCCCTATCGAAGCTTTCGCCCTTAACCACTGCGCTTTTTGAACCGTTGCGATATCTTGAGACAAATCCTCTATTCTTTGGCTGTTTTCAAGAGCAGCCTCATAATTCTTGCTTCTTAAGTTACTGTACGTCAAAAAAAGCAAGGCTTGTACGTAAGTGGGGGCAGCTTTGTCGACTTGCGCAAAAAACTGGTTAGCCTCATGATAATCCTCTTGTTGTAAAGCTTGAAGACCATCGCTAAAAATGTCGGTAGTCTGGCCACTATCTGCCAACCGTCTGGCGGTTTCTAGTTCCCCTGCCAGAACTCCGGGATCAACAACCGCCAGAACTGCGTCGGAATAGTGAGTTTCGCCATACCACCACCCTATGAGAAGTAAGAGTGCAACCGCAGCAGCAGATGTAAGGGCCCGGAAAGTGATTAACTTGCCTTTTCTAGCTTTCTTTTCAGCGAAAAAGCCTCGATCGGCCAACCTTCGCTCAGCTTCGAGAATAGCCCCTTGTACATCAACGGCATCCATACTGGTTCGATAGAAATCGACTTCCTCGGCCAGTTCCTCATCTTGCTCGATCAGCAACTCGAAAGCCTGTTTTTCGACTTCATCAAGTTCTCCCTTGATATAGCGCTCAATTTTGGTGGCGTCGAATTCTTTTTCCATAATTCAAATTAAGCGGTCATATATTTGCGTAAGCTTTGCATACAGCGCCTTCTTTTATTTTTCACGAATTCTGGTGTATAGTCCATTAGCAAGGCAATTTCTTTGTCCTTTTTCTTTTGGTAATAGCTAAGATCAAGTATTCTCTGACAGGCATCGGTCAGTTTTCGCAGGCAGGCATAGAGGCGTTCGTATTTCTCCTCTAATGCCGATTTTTCCTCATCCATCGATGTCTCCTCGGTCATTTGAATTAAGCCGGCATCGATTACTTGTAATTTTCGGGCCCTTCTTTTGGCATGGACCCAGATATTGAAACAACTCTGCCGGAGATAAGCTCCTACATTGCTTTTGATGGCAAATTCCGGGTTTTTTAATTTAATGATCAAAGAGAAAATCGCTTCCTGGAAGACTTCTTTAGCATCCTCTTTATTTCCACCATCTCCTAAAACCACTTTAGCACAACGGTCAAAGGACTGCAAGTATACTTGCTCGATGGCATGCGGGTCTCGATGCCTTAATCGCTCCATTAATTGATCATCAGAAGATTTATCCGATCTCATGAAATTGTTTGTCTATCTCTTAAATTTAGAAAATTGATGGAATTTATGGTGCTCTTGAAAGAATCAAATGCTAAAATATTCATATTAAATAAAAAAAAATATATTAGAACTCCAATATACTGAATTGATGTGCGCTGCAAATCTTAACTTGCCAATGTATTGAAGCGCTTACCCCACGCTTTTCATCGTGTTCCATCCCCCGGTTCGACCAATTTTCGATACTCGCCATTTCACTACCGACATTAACTTAACAAAAACTAAGTACTCATGGTATGTTTGACCAAACAACTAATGGCGTTATTCAAGCCTCCCTACGATGTCTACACCTGGGCCATTATCCTTTTTCTTCTTTTGGTATTTTTGATTCTTTAAACGCATGCTGTAAAACGAAAGGGCGCTGTTGTAATCATTGCCGGAACGCGTAGGTTACAGCAGTCGATCTGAAGGAACCTGTTGATGATAAATTCAACTTGCGATGATTGACTTTGTTTCTACAGTTGCATGTGTAACAATGGAAATGACGGTGTCACAATTTGAAATGGTTGCAGCGTATTAAAATGTTTGATGCATGAAATTTACTAATACAACGTTCTTTGCCCTCCTGACTTTTCTGACAATTTCCTGCAACAACAAAGAAAAAACAGATCAATCTGCGGCGCCCAACTTCCTGTTTATCCTGGCGGATGACATGGGCTACTCCGACCTGGGTTGTTATGGTTCAGAGATTCAAACACCAAACCTGGATCGATTGGCCAATAATGGCATGCGCTTCACCAGATTTTATAATGCAGCCAGATGTTGTCCGTCGAGAGCAGCCTTGCTCACCGGGCTTTATCCCCACCAGGCAGGGATCGGTTCGATGACTCAGAATTTTGGCCACCCCAGCTACCTGGGGCATCTCAAAAGTAATGCTGCTACCATTGCCGAGATTTTAGGCCAGAATGGTTACAATACCTATCAGGTGGGAAAATGGCACGTCGGTGATGACCGTCCTTTTTGGCCGGACAAAAAAGGGTTTCACCAACATTTCACCTTTCTGAATGGAGCTTCCAGTTATTACAACCTATGGCCTTACCGGGCGGGAGGAGACTCTATGAAGATGGCGTTAAACAGCGAGCGATTTTATCCTGGTGACGGCTTTTACATGACCGATGCCTTCTCCGATTATGCAGTTGATTTCATCGATAAAGATGATGAGCAACCATTTTTCATGTATTTGGCTTATACGGCTCCTCATTGGCCGCTACACGCACGACCGGAGGACATCGCCAAATACCGTGGTCGATACTCGATGGGCTGGGATAGTCTGAGAGTACAACGATGGCAAAAAATGAAAAGGCTGGGAGTTATCAGCAGCGATACCCCTCTTTCAGAGAGGTCGCCAGATTTACCGGCTTGGGAAGAAATCCCACTGGAGGAAAGGGCAACCTGGGATACTCGAATGGCGCTATATGCCGCTGTGATAGATAGAATGGATCAAGGAATCGGTCGTGTCGTGCGGAAGCTTGAAGAGAAAGGAGAGTTGGAAAACACCCTCATTTTCTTCCTTTCGGACAATGGCGGAAGTCCGGAGAGAATGCTCCGTACAATTTATCCGACGGACGGAGAACCCGGTTCGGTTCGCTCTTTCCCAACCTATTGGGCACATTGGGCTAATGTTAGCAATACGCCCTTCCGGTTCTACAAAGGCTGGGTTCAGGAAGGCGGTATTGCCACTCCATTTATTGCGCACTGGCCAAACACCATCCCCAAAGCACGTATTAATGCTCATACATTGGGACATATCGTTGACTTGCTTCCCACCGCGCTCGATGCAGCTGGTGTAAGCTACCCCGATAAAATTGGCCAAAGGGTCATCCAGCCCACTGCTGGTTTGTCTATCCTACCGGCTCTGAAAGGCGAGGCACAAGCTGGCCACGAAACCTTATTTTGGGAGCATGAGGGGGCACGCGCCATACGCAAGGGAGATTGGAAATTGGTAGCCAACAACTACGACATTTTATCCAGCTCCTGGACCACTAACCGGCAGTGGCGATTATTCAACCTAAAAGAAGACCCAAGTGAATTGACGGATGTGTTTGATCAGAATCGGGAATTGGCTCACCAAATGATTGATGAATACGAAAACTGGGCCAATGCCAACGGTATCTTATCACCGATGGAGTTTACTCAAATGAAGGCAGATTATAAAAGAAGAACAAATAAAGAGAGTGGAGAGGTACGAAAGGCAAAGTGAGCGATTATCACTACAGGAGTGTGCCTTCTTTGCACTTTCGTCCCGGGTTCGGTCTTTTTGATAATTGTGTTACTTTGTTTGGGTAATGGCCCTGAATATAGAATAAAATGAAAGCCATTTTTATCTGCGCAAGAATAAAAAATCTTTTCCAATTTTCTCTTGACATATATCAAGAAATGAATTATTTCTAAAATAAATTTGATCTCTTACTTAATTAAATCCGAGAAAACTCCATGCGAAAGACCGTGCCATCAGGACTACTTTCATGAAGTTCCAGTGTACCATTGTGTTCGGTAACAATTTTGCGACAAATCGCTAATCCAATTCCTTGTCCGCCCGTTTTACTGGAAGGATCACGATAGAAGAGATTAAAGATCTTCTCCTGATCTTGCGGCGCTACTCCCCTACCGTTGTCTTTGATGAATACCTCTATGTAGTCGTCCTCCTGAAGAATTGTTATTTGAATGATGGGCGCTCTATCCGGGCCGGCGTACTTGATCCCGTTGTCGATTAGGTTTTGAAACAGGCGTGATAATTGTGAGGGATCACCAACAATGGTAGCAGTCCCGGTAACCTTGACTACCGCCTTAACTTGGCCGATTTTCGT